>JAJQEE010000034.1 GCA_021201865.1 Tannerellaceae bacterium
CCTATAAATGAATTTAGTATGTACAAAAGTAACATTATTTTAAAATAGACCATAAAATCCGCTTCTATATATTTGTCATTTTCTTTCTGACAAAATGCATTTTTATAAAATAGTTGAAAAACCATCTTTTCCTGCTAAATAGAAAGTTTATCACATCCGACCCCTATCTTTGCCAAAATGAATACTAAACAGATCGGGACAATTTATATCATATCTATTACACTTTATTTAAAAAAAATAATACAAGCCAAGGGGATTACAACTATTTTTTACCTTTATATGCCTTTACTCCTATATTATGATACCTGAAAGCTCGGATTTCAATAAATTTGATCTTCTATTACACAGCATTGAGTTCTGTAAAGTAGATAGTAAGAAAATATGACTTGATATTTAGTAGATGCATATGATGAATATGCCAGGAGTTATTCCTACATTATTTTTACTATTAAAAGGATTTTCATGGTTAAACCATACCCCTATTTTTTGTAACTAAGAAAATATTTATGATGGAATGGATTTCATTACAGGAAGCAAGTGAAAGGTATAAGATACCTAAACAACAAATTAACAACCTAATTCAGAAAAAAGTAATTTCATCCTCTAAATTAGGCAATTTCAGAATGGTAGATAATACGGAGATCCAGGAATATTTGTACTACCATAAAACAAACAGGCAAACCACAAATGAGAAGTTTTTCTCACCGGAAGAGGAAGAAAATGAAATTTATAACGAGAAAAAAATTTTCAATATGACTTCTTTCTATAACATTTTTCATATCATGAAAATGATATTTGATGAAATGTTATTATTAATCAGTGATAATAACCGGAGAGAAATTTTCACAGATCTGTGTTTGAACGGTAATATCAAAAAAACAGCAGAAGCACATGGTATAAATTCAAAAACAGCTTTTCATTACTATAATATGTCTAAAAAGGAGATTCACCGGAAAGCTGGTTTCCTGAAAAGTTACCGCAAAGAAAAAGCGGAATTGCTTTTAACTATCCGTAAATATATAATCAATGAACAGAATCTCCTGAATGAAATAAAACAATTAAAGGATCATTTGAAAAGATGTTCCCTGAATAACGAAGATTGTTCGGATCTTCCATCCGTAGAATTGGTATCTGTAGAAGTTGCACGGATCTTATCTTTGTCCCTTCGTAAAGATCTTCTTTTTAGTGCCCGGCTAATAAATAGTATGGAATCCGAAGAGTTAGAAACGGTAGAAGACCTTTTACGATTTATAAAAGAAAAAGGTATTGACCGACTGTTAACATTAAATGGATATGGAGAAAAATCTCATATGAAATTAAAAGAGAAATTATTATCAAACGGAATTTTAAATGAAGAGAATGAAATTCCTTTATTAAAGTATATATATTAGAGACAGGTATAAAAAAGAAAAGGTTGTTCTCACGAACAACCAATCTTCATTGCTAACCTTAAATCTAATACCATGAAAAACACAATGCAAATATATTGATTTTATGTTTTACAGCACAATTATAGAACATGAATCATTTAGCTATTAATTCTATTTAACAAAATTATACTGTAAAACAGATTCTTTTTCTATTCTTTTCATAAAACTGCCCTTAAAGAAAATCCTCAGTTTCTGTTACGTCCTCCCAGGAAGATCATTACATAATAGATCAATGTAGCCAGAGAACCTAACGCCGCCACTACATAGGTATAGGCAGCAGATTTCAACGCGTCGGCAGCCATTGCGTGCGTACTACCATTAGTAATACCCGCCCTGTTCAACCAGGCAAGCGCACGTTGGCTGGCATTTATTTCTACCGGCAATGTGATAAAACTAAACAGCGTGGTCGTTGCAAATAAAATAATCCCAAACAACAACAATTGAGGAAAGATCTGTACCATCAATATACCAGCCAGCAGCACCCAGGTCATGATCTTGGATGAAAAACTAACCACTGGCACCAAAGCAGAACGCATTTTCAAAGGAGCATAAGCTGTCGCATGCTGAATAGCATGACCACATTCATGCGCCGCCACTGCTGCAGCAGCAATACTATTACTATAATAAACAGATTCACTCAGATTTACTGTCTGGTTAGTAGGGTTATAGTTATCCGTCAGATGTCCGGCAGTTGAAATTATTTTTACATCATATATCCCATTATCATGTAACATTTTCTCTGCCACATCTTTTCCCGTCATACCATTTGACATCGGGATCTTAGAATATTTTTCGAATTTACTTTGAAGGCGGTAAGAAACCAGCCAGCTCATCAGAGCGATCCCAATAAATAATATCCAATACAATTCCATACTTTCTTATTTAAATTATATATATACTCAAACAAAAACTTTGCCAAAGCTAAAAATGGCAGAAGTACAACTTTCAGGGTGTGTTCTTCTGCCATTTTTATACTTTCAACAGGTTATTCACCTGACTTTTAGTCTTCCGTATAGCGAACAATTGTTTGTGCACGATCCGGGCCGACAGAAACAATCTTGATCGGCACTTCCAGTTCTTCTTCTAAAAATGCCAGATACGCATTGAATTCTTCCGGGAATTCATCTTCGCTTTGCATTTTAGTCATATCTGTGTTCCAGCCTGGCAATTCGACATAGACCGGCTCAATCGTTTCATTTATTTCATAGGGAAACTGAGTCAACTCTTTTCCATCCATTTTGTAAGCAACACATGCCTTAATCGTGTCAAAACCGTCTAACACATCACTTTTCATCATGATTAGCTGTGTCACCCCATTAATCATCACCGCATATTTCAAAGCAACCAGATCAATCCATCCGCAGCGGCGTTTACGGCCTGTCACAGAACCAAACTCATGTCCGATACGGCAAAGTTCATCTCCGGTTTCGTCAAACAGTTCAGTTGGAAATGGTCCGCTACCAACACGGGTACAGTAGGCTTTAAAAATACCATATACATTTCCGATACTTCTTGGAGACACCCCTAAACCTGTACAGCATCCTGCGCAAACGGTATTGGAAGAAGTGACAAAAGGATAAGAACCGAAATCAATATCCAGTAATGTACCCTGTGCACCTTCTGCTAAAACAGATTTTTCTTCTTTCAGATACTCATTAATAACATGTTCACTATCAATAAGGTTGAAACGTTTCAGATACTCGAGGGCTTCCAGCCATTGAGTTTCCAGTTCCGTAATGTCATATGAATAGTTCATCGATTGAAGGATCGCTTCATGCCTGGCTTTTGCTGCTGCGTATTTAGCTTCAAAGTTATGCAGCAGATCTCCTACACGCACACCATTACGGCTGATTTTATCGGTATAAGTCGGACCAATACCTTTTCCTGTAGTACCAATCTTCCCTTCCCCTTTAGCTGCTTCATAAGCAGCATCCAGTACCCGGTGAGTCGGAAGGATCAAATGAGCCTTTTTAGAAATATATAAACGTTTAGTCAAATCGTGTCCACTGGTTGCCAGTGCTTCTGCTTCCTGTTTAAACAACAGGGGATCCAATACCACTCCATTTCCTATGATATTGACCTTACCTCCCTGGAAGATTCCGGAAGGAATTGATCTCAGAATATATTTCTGTTCATTGAACTCCAATGTATGACCTGCATTAGGTCCTCCCTGGGAACGGGTTATCACATCATATTCAGGCGTCAGGACATCTACGATCTTTCCTTTCCCTTCGTCACCCCACTGTAGTCCTAATAATACATCTACTTTCATTTTCTATTACGAATAGGCTTATTAATATTTTTATTTTTAGACTTTCCTGTTTTTCCCGTATTTACATCTACTGCATAATCCATACACATACAGCGAATGGTGTTCGGGGTAAAACCTTCTGGTTTTCAATCTGTCAATTGGTAAATTAAACATTGTATTCTTGATTTCACGCAGCTTTCCACATCTCGTACAGATCAGATGCAAATGATTTTCTGCATATATTCTTAATTCATACTGAATTGATTGAGAATTAATCTGATGCCGTACCAATACTCCAGCGTCTACTAACACTTCCACCGTATTATAAACGGTGGATTTACTTACGTGAAAGTTTTCTTTATCTAACCTTTGATGGAGGGCATATATATCGAAGTGTCCCGGGAAGGTACAGATCTGCTCAAGAATGGTGTATCTCTCCGGTGTTTTCCGCAACTTTTTGTCTGTTAAATAAACGGTAAAGTTTGCTTCTATATCCTGATATAATTTATCATCCATATTGGTAGCGTCTCCACGCAAAACTACAAAGTTAACGTATTTATTTTAAAGAAAAAACCCTATAAGTAATATTCAAATTCAAATTTCAGATCTTCATAAAATTCTCTTTTCTCAGAAGAGGTAGAATCCACATAGTCTGAAAAGAAGGCCAGGACTTCTTCTGCCTGTGAATGGGACTGCCTTCCATATCTCTTCAAGGCCAGTAACGCAGCCCGTTGTGTACGGGAAACGCCATCATCCAAACGAATCTTAGACTCTTTTAACAGAAGTTGGATGCATTCCGGTGAAACGGATACTCCCTTATTAAATAAACGGACAAATAACAAAAAGCCGGTAACCGGGAAAAAACCTTCTGTTCTGGTTATCCAGCAAGCGGCTAATTCCGGAGCAAAAGGAACCGATTGCAGCAGATGCAGCGTGTAAAGTTCCGCAATCTCCTGATGACGGATTTCCGAAGTCCATTTATCAGCCTCCTCTTTCGTAAATTCTTCCGCCGGATAGATCAAAGTGGCAAGAATCTTCATCTCTCTCACATCTTCCTGCCATAGCACACGCGCCAGGTCTGCATTCTTTTCATACCGGGAAGCAATTTCCCGGATCTTAGAGAGAGAAACCCCAAAATTCAATTTATAATCAATTCCCTTCTCCCGCATGCTGGTGGAAACGATCCCATTCATCGCCCGACGAAGCTGAACACGAATGTTTTTAAGTATTTCTTCCTGCATTCCCTGTTCAATTATAGGCCGGAAGGAAACCATACTCTTTACTATAACGAAGCATCTGCTCCGTATATCCCTCCGTATAATCCAACACTATATCAACGACCTCACCTTTTTTATTAGTCACCTCTTTCATGACCGGATTGACAAACCCGCGATAAGGAGACAAATTCAAACGGGCATATCTTTCCAGCACTTCAGCATGCAACGCCGGATCTATTTTTACGGCATATGCTTCTACCAGCTGGCTTCCAGCAACTAAGTCTCCTTCACTTTTAATGCGCTGGACCTCGGCCAGTAATTGTCCGAAAAGTTTACGTAGCCTTTCATAGTCGTTGATCACCACAAAGGTTTTTCCATCCTTCTGTTTTAATTCAACCACCTGTTCCGGCGTCCCTTTTTCAAATACCCATTTAGCAATTAACTGACGGTTACGCATATGGGCTTCCTCCACCTCTTTACCCTGTTCAATACGAACCAACTGAGTCATCAGTCCGTTCATCATGAACTTATAGTATTCTGCTTTATAGGCCTCCTGATCAGGCACCAGTCCCAGCTCCAGCAGTTTAGGATCTGCAATATAATATAAGCCAAACAGGTCTGCCCGGGCCTCCTCTAACGTGGAACTATAAGATTTCAAGCCGTCCGGATCCACTCCCGGAAGGATGATACCCGAACCATGTCCCAGACACTCATGCAGATCAGTATGCAGATTATCAGTGATAAATCCATATTTCCGGATCAATTCCCTTTCCACATCACTCCATACAAACTCTTCGTTGAAACCACTTCCCTGAGAGGCTCTGTCATACGCCTCTGTTATATTTTCGATCGTTACGGATTTGGAACCATAATCCCGTCTGATCCAGTTAGAGTTTGGCAGATTGATCCCGATTGGAGTAGCCGGATAACAATCACCACCAATCGTAGCCACCGTGATCACTTTAGCGGTTACCCCTTTGACCTCTTTCTTTTTGAAACGATCATCCACCGGAGAGTGGTCTTCAAACCATTGGGCATTATCACTGATCAGTTTCGTACGTTTGGTCGCTTCTTTATTAATGAAGTTCACGGTTGATTCCCAACTGGCTTTCATTCCCAAAGGATCACCATAGGTTTCAATAAAACCATTCACAAAATCTACTTCCGAATCCGTATCCCCCACCCAAAGAATAGAATATTCATCAAATGTTTTCAGATCTCCGGTCTGATAATATTCGATCAACTTCTCAATCACGGCTTTTTGGGTATCATTTTCAGCATAGGCAACCGCTTTCTGTAATTCAGAAACAATCGGCTCAATCGCCTGCGTATATAAACCACCGACTTTCCAGACTTTTTCCACGATCTCTCCGTTCACTTTTGCCAACCGGCTGTTCAGCCCATAAGAGACAGGGGTGGAATCAGCCGGATCTTTCATCCGGTCATAGAATGCTTCCACCTCTTTCTGGGTTAACCCCTCTTCATAATAGTTATTTGCAGATGTCCGGATCAGATCCACGTTTCCACTCTGGACCGTTTTCTTTGCCAGAATGGTTGGATTGAATATCACCGGAGCGATCTCCATGAGGAACTGATCGGTGGTCTGTCCGGGTCTTAAAGGAAGATCCGAGGCACTCACATGCCGGTAACAACTGATGAAGTAATCCGGCGTAAAGCCCGGCATCAACTTATCTTCTCCATAGTGATGGTGTATACCATTCGAGAACCAAATGCGTTTCAGATAGGTTTCGAGTGCTTTGAATTCGTCCGTCTCCCGGTCACCCTGATACTTCGTATATATGGCTTCCATCGTTTGGCGAATGGCCAGGTTGTAACGGCAATTCTGGTCAAACAGAATATCACGTCCCATCAATCCGGCCCGGGACAAATGATACAGGAGTTGTTTCTGCTGTAAAGAGAGAGATTCAAAACCGGGAACCTGGTAACGAAGGATCTGCAAATCCGCGAACTGATCTACCACATAATTAAAATCGTTCTCCGGCTGAGTAGTCCGTTTACTTGTCTGTTCCGTGCAGGCACACATAGCAATTGCTGTCATAAATGATAACATTATTTTTTTCATCTCTTACTATAACAAATTTAGTATTTGGAAGTTGGAGTTCGTTTAGTCGCAAAGGTAGCTAAATAATCGATCCTTTAGCATATCACTTTTATATTTTATACCTTTGCAAAAGCTTTTAAAAATAAAAAATGGAAATAGCAGCATTAGTTTCAGGAGGGGTGGACAGCTCTGTTGTGGTACATCAACTCAAAGAGGCTGGGTATGAACCGACTATTTTCTATATCCGGATCGGAATGGAAGACAAAGACGGATATATTGACTGCCCGGCTGAAGAGGATATTGAGATCACTACTTACATCGCCCGTAAGTATGGGTGCCGGATGGAAGTGGTTTCTCTGCATGATGAATATTGGGACAAAGTGGTCAGCTACACCATTGAGTCTGTCAAGCGGGGATTAACTCCGAACCCGGATATGATGTGTAATAAATATATCAAATTCGGATGTTTTGAAGAGAAATGGGGTAAAGACTTCGATAAAATAGCAACCGGACATTATGCTACCACGACAGAGATAGAGGGTAAGACCTGGTTGTCTACCGCCAAAGATCTTTTTAACGACAAGACGGACGTTCTGGCCCAGATCACTAATTTACAGATCCGCAAATTGATGTTCCCGATCGGAGATCTGTTGAAAAGTGAAGTACGGGAGATTGCGGCCCAACAGAAACTACCCAGTGCTATGCGGAAAGACAGCCAGGGGGTCTGCTTTTTAGGAAAGATCAACTACAATGATTTTATAGAACGGTACCTGGGAAAACGTACAGGAAAGATCATTGAGTTTGAAACCGGTAAAGTCCTGGGTAAACACAACGGATACTGGTTCCATACGATCGGTCAGCGTAAAGGCTTAGGCCTGAGTGGCGGCCCGTGGTTCGTGATCAAAAAAGATATAAAAAGAAATATCATTTATGTTTCCAACGGAAAAACTCCGGAAACACAATATGGGAAAACGATCAACCTACAGGGATTTGACTTTATTACGGAAGATCCCTGGGGAGATTTTACCGGAGAAAAAGAGATCACGTTCAAAATCCGCCACACACCGGAATTCACACCCGGAAGGCTTCGTAAAACAGGAGACCTATACACAATCGAATCGGATGAAAAAATACAGGGGATCGCTCCCGGGCAGTATGGAGTAGTCTACGATAAAGATCACCGGCTCTGTTTCGGAAGCGGAATGATTATCGATGATAACAAATAAAAAAGCGATCCCGACGGATCGCTTTTTATCATATATAAATCAGGATCTTATTTGATCACATATAAATTACTGATCGATTCATCATTGCATACACGACGGATCGCTTCAGCGAACATTTCCGCGATAGAAAGAACTTTCACTTTCGGACACTCTTTCGTATAAGGAATAGAATCCGTAAAGATCATTTCTGTCAAAGCAGACTCCTGCACCCGTTGGGAAGCAGGATCTGACATCACAGCATGACTGGCGATCGCCCGTACGGACTTAGCACCATTCGCTAACATCAGGTCCGCAGCCTTTGTAATGGTACCGGCTGTGTCCACCATATCATCTACCAATAAAACATCCATACCTTTTACATCTCCAATGATACGCATTTCTGCCACTTCATTCGCACGTAAACGGGATTTGTGACAGATAACCATCGGCAATCCTAAATATTTAGAATAGCTGCTTGCTCTTTTTGTTCCACCCACATCCGGAGTTGCAATCACCAGATTATCTACAGGTAAGCACTCCTGAATATATTTCAGGAATACAGAAGAAGCATACAGGTGATCTACAGGCACATTAAAGAAGCCCTGGATCTGGTCTGCATGCAGGTCCATTGTTATCAAACGGTTAATTCCGGCTGTGCTTAGCATATCAGCGATCAGTTTCGCTCCGATAGAAACACGAGGCTGATCTTTTCTGTCCTGACGCGCCCAGCCAAAGTAAGGGACAACAGCAATAATAGAATGTGCAGAAGCACGTTTAGCAGCATCAATCATTAATAACAATTCCATCAGATTCTCTGAATTAGGAAATGTTGACTGAACTAAGAACACGTCTCTTCCGCGAATCGACTCTTCATAGGAAACCGAAAATTCACCATCTGCAAAGTGCTGAATGTTCATCTGCCCTAAAGGACAATTTAAACTTTTACAGATCTTCTCTGCCAAATACCGTGAATTGGTTCCTGAAAACACCAAGAATGGGGTTTGTGCGCTCATTGTTGAATTTTAATCTTAAACTAAATAGGTTTGAATTTGGGTGCAAAATTACAAAACTTATTTACAATATAAGACTATCATCAAAAAAGTTTACAATCTAATCATTTCTGTTGATAGGTAAATTTCAGCACTTTCCCGGAATTTGCCGGAAGAATTACCTCATAGGGACAGGCTATCGTCAATGTTCCGATCGTCTTTTCCCCACTTAACAGATTAGAGACCATGGCCGGTTGATTATCTTCAAAACCCAGGGACTCAAACGCACCTGCAGGAATGACAACCTTCACTTTCCGTTCTTCATTAGCAAAATTGACAATAACTAATAATACTTCTTCACGATATTTACGGAGAAAAGCGTATTGCCGGTGCACATCAAAACAGGGATTGTGAGTATTCGCATACATCAGATCATGAAATCCTCCCCTCACAATGGCCGGTTCTGAAGCTGCTACATTTAATATCGCCTTATATTCTTCATATAATTTCTTTTGCTCCACAGTGAGCTGTTCACCATTAAATGTGCCCTTATTTATCCAGTTCCTCAACGTTTCCACACTCCAGTAATCAAAAATAGTGGTCCGTCCGTCCCGTCCGCTAAATCCCTCTTCATCCATCCCCCGCTCACCGAACTCCTGTCCGGAATAGACCATGACCGGGTTTGTGTTCATCATAGCCGAAATGATCATTCCCGGAATACCCGGGCGGGCATCGCCGGCAAAGAAAGTAGACGCAATCCGTTGCTCATCATGATTTTCAAGGAAATTCAACATATGACTCTGCACTTTTTCCACGCTCTGCCAGGCACGGGTAATTTCCGTTGCCGGAGCATATCCACACATCACATCACGCACCGTGTCATACAGACCCACCTTGTCATAGAGGTAGTCAAAATGTCCCCGGTAGATATAATTATAGTACTCACCCGGATTATAGATCTCTGCAATAAAACAAACCCCATACGTATTCTTCACTTGTGGTATGACCCAGTTCCAAAACTCTACCGGAACCATTTCCGCCATATCACAGCGGAAACCATCCACTCCTTTACTACCCCAGAACAGTAATATATCCAGCATTTTATGCCAGGTGTTCGGGACCGGATCAAAATGTTTTGTCTTCCCATTGAGGTAATCCACTCCATAGTTTAGTTTAACAGTTTCATACCAGTCGTTCTTACCCGGATAGGCGTCGAAATGGTCATTACCGGTCACTTTTGCCGGAAATTCAGAATATTCGAACGGTTCATCCTGATCTCCGAACCGGATATATAAAGGTTGACCGGGGATATAATAGAAATTATTCCGGGGATTAAATGCGTGCAAGGTATCATCGTGCTCTCCCAGATCTTCCACATAGGAGGGTTTGGCATCGGAATGATACTGCCGGGCCACATGATTCGGTATGAAGTCTATGATCACCTTTAAACCTGCAGCATGTGTACGTTCCACCAGACTTTCAAACTCTTTCATCCGTTTGGAAACATCATCCGCAAGATCCGGATCCACATCATAATAATCTTTGATCGCATATGGAGATCCTGCTATTCCTTTCACTACACTGGCATGATCTTTCAGGATACCATATCTGCTATAATCTGTCTGTGTAGCATGTTCGATCACTCCGGTATACCAGATATGGGTTGCCCCTAACTCTTTGATCTTACTCAAAGCAAGATTGGTAAACGCAGAGAATTTACCCACTCCATTTTCAGTGATATGCCCATTCTTTACCAAATCCGGGTTGAGGTTTCCGAATAAACGGGGAAGAACCTGATAGATCACCATTTTATTTTTCTTGTCCATATAGTAGTAAGTTTATTATTCAAATTTGCAGACCAGTCCGGTTACCCGGGAAGCATCCCCCTATTGCGGTGATGCTGAATAGCCTGTACAAATACTTCTATCTTATTATCGTTAATGACCTGGTCAAACGTCCGGACAGCCGCATCATAGCCGAAACCGGCGATTAGATCCACATTTTCCAGATCAAACGTCCTGTATAACCCGAACTCTTCCGCTTCGATCAGCACATCACACAACAAACGATCCTCTAAGGTATTCGCCTGGAACATATAATGATAAGAACGTTCTGCAATATGAAAGATCGTCTGCTTATATTTCTGCGGCATCAAAGGACTGACATTGACCCCTATGATCCGTTCACATTCCTCCCGGATATTGGTGACCGGAAAATTCCGGAACAGTCCGCCGTCCACATAATGAGTACCATCAATGACAACCGGATTAAAAATGATAGGAATACTACAGGAGGCGGTTACGGCCTCTACAATAGATCCTTTCCGGAACTCATGGCATAATCCGTTATCCAAATCCGTCGCAATAATAACCAGCGGAATCCGTAAATCCTCTATGTTTTTTGTTCGTAAATGTCTTTTTAAAAAATCCCTAAAACGCCT
Organism: Tannerellaceae bacterium; assembly: GCA_021201865.1. Classification (GTDB taxonomy): domain Bacteria; phylum Bacteroidota; class Bacteroidia; order Bacteroidales; family Tannerellaceae; genus UBA4116. Next base: position 11,595 of record JAJQEE010000034.1, read on the forward strand.
GCTGTCAAACAGACCGGATTTAGGCAACTGCAACTGGGCAAACTCCGTAAACTCCCTACCGGTAAAAAGAAGCTTGATCTCCTCCGCCGTATACCCATCCGCGAACAAAGCACCCATCAACGCCCCCACGCTGGTTCCGGAGATAATATCGGGGATAAGCTTACACTCCTCCAATAGTTTAAAGACACCGATATGGGCAAACCCTTTGGCCCCTCCTCCACTCAACGCAAGTCCTAAACGATACTTTTGATTTTTCATCTGTCTGATCCGGTTCTTTTAATGCTATGCAGGAACAAATATGCTTTTTTTTTACAATGAGACACAGAATATTTACAAAAATATTTCCATAGTACTTAAAATTTACTATATTTACTACTTGCTTAACCTTTAAATTTTCAATGCCTATGATTTCGAATATTTTTTGGATCGTTCCCGCAGCGTCCGTTCTGGCGCTCTTCTTTGCATGGTTTTTCTTCCGGCAGATGATGAAAGAAAGTGAAGGTACTGAAGTAATGGCACGAATTGCCCAACACGTACGTGAGGGAGCCATGTCTTATCTCAAACAGCAATACAAAATCGTTGCTTTTGTTTTTCTCATATTAGTGATCTTATTTGCCATCATGGCCTATGGATTTGGTATTCAGAATGAATGGGTACCGATCGCTTTCCTGACAGGAGGGTTCTTTTCAGGACTGGCCGGTTTCCTCGGGATGAAGACAGCGACCTATGCATCCGCCCGGACCGCCAACGCCGCCCGGCAATCCCTGAACAAAGGATTACAGGTGGCCTTCCGTAGCGGAGCAGTGATGGGATTAGTCGTGGTAGGCTTGGGATTGTTGGACATCTCCTTCTGGTATGTCCTACTAACATCTGTGATCCCGGCAGAAGTGATGGATCCGACTCATAAACTAACGATCATTACCACCACCATGCTGACCTTCGGGATGGGAGCGTCTACCCAGGCACTGTTTGCCAGAGTTGGCGGAGGTATTTACACCAAAGCAGCAGATGTAGGCGCTGACCTGGTTGGGAAAGTAGAGGCAGGTATTCCGGAGGATGACCCCCGCAATCCGGCAACGATCGCCGATAATGTGGGAGACAATGTGGGAGACGTCGCAGGTATGGGAGCTGACCTGTATGAATCCTATTGTGGATCCATACTGGCAACCGCCGCATTAGGAGCAGCCGCCTTTGTTGCCTCGGGAGATGTGGATCTGCAGTACAAAGCAGTCATCGCTCCTATGCTCATTGCTGCCGTAGGGATATTTTTATCCATTATCGGTATTTTTACTGTTCAGACCTCCGAAAACGCAAGTGTAAAACATCTACTGAAAGCGCTGTCCAAGGGGACCAACATTAGTTCCATCCTGACTGCCCTCTCCACATTTGGGATCTTATACATATTAGAATTACCGAACTGGTTATGGATCGGCTGTTCCGTGATTACAGGATTATTAGTGGGTATTGTCATCGGACAGGCCACGGAATACTATACCTCCCAATCTTTTTCACCGACCAAAAAAGTAGCCGCTTCCGGACAAACCGGACCAGCCACGGTGATCATCTCCGGTTTAGGTTTAGGGATGCTTTCCACAGCGATCCCGGTCATTGCAGTAGTACTGGGTATTATTCTTTCTTTTCTGTTCGCTTCCGGATTTGACATGAGTAATGTAGGGATGGGTCTCTACGGGATTGGTATCGCAGCCGTAGGAATGCTCTCCACCTTAGGGATCACTTTAGCGACAGATGCATACGGACCGATCGCAGACAATGCAGGCGGAAATGCCGAAATGTGTAGTCTGGGAGAAGAGGTCAGGAAACGGACAGATGCGCTGGATTCCTTAGGTAACACCACGGCAGCTACCGGAAAAGGTTTTGCAATCGGTTCTGCCGCCCTTACCGGATTGGCCCTTCTGGCATCCTACATTGAAGAGATTAAAATCGCTTTGGTACGCACCGGGGAAACACTTCTCACGTTTGCAGACGGGCGAACCATTGAAACATCCAAAGCAACCTTTACTGATTTCATGAACTACTATGAAGTCACCCTGATGAATCCAAGAGTTCTGTCCGGGATGTTTTTAGGTTCCATGATGGCATTCCTTTTCTGTGGATTAACCATGAATGCCGTAGGACGTGCCGCCGGACATATGGTGGAAGAAGTACGGCGGCAATTCAGAGAAATAAAAGGAATCCTGACAGGAGAAGGAACACCGGATTATGCCCGTTGTGTGGAAATATCTACCAAAGGTGCACAAAAAGAGATGGTCCTTCCTGCCTGCCTTGCCATTGTAACCCCGGTAATCACAGGACTTATCTTTGGAATATCCGGTGTAGTAGGTCTGCTCACAGGAGGACTAAGTACAGGCTTTGTATTAGCAGTCTTCATGGCAAACTCCGGAGGGGCCTGGGACAACGCAAAAAAATATATTGAAGAAGGAAATTACGGCGGCAAAGGTAGTGAAGTACACAAAGCCACAGTCGTGGGAGACACGGTAGGAGATCCCTTTAAAGATACAGCCGGCCCCAGCCTGAATATCCTGATCAAACTGATGAGTATGGTAGCCATCGTGATGGCAGGGCTGACCGTTGCATGGTCCATCTTTTGATCATTAGCATATTCCTTAATTGATTAATATAAATCTGACACACAGGCAATTCTATTTTCGGGAAAAACCTGCGATACCATTTTTACAGACAAATAACAAACTCTTTTCCTCCAATCAGGGGATCCCGTAAAATATAGCCTGTGTGTCTTTTTATATACCAACGCTCCTTCTACTATTTTAACCAACAAAAAAACCTTAAAACAAAGAAATACTTGTATCTTTGTCGCCAGTACAACACAAACACAATCAATATGTCAATCTCACGCTTTAATGCAGTGGAAAAAGCATCTAACCGAAAAGCAGTAGAGGCTGTTATTCCCGATATCAAGGTATCTGAATATTATGGAGAGAATGTTTTCAATCGCCGTGCGATGAAAAAGTACCTATCCAAAGAAACGTACAAAGCTCTGACTCTTGCCATTGACAATGGGACTCCCATTGACCGGGAGATCGCCAACCATGTAGCCGCAGGTATGCGCATGTGGGCACTGGAAAAAGGAGTTACTCATTATACACACTGGTTCCAGCCTTTGACAGACGGAACAGCTGAAAAGCATGATGCTTTCGTCGAACATGACGGAAACGGTGGTATGATAGAAGAATTCAGTGGTAAATTATTGGTACAGCAGGAGCCGGATGCATCCAGTTTTCCCAACGGAGGTCTGAGAAACACTTTTGAAGCTCGTGGATATTCTGCCTGGGATCCCTCTTCTCCCGCATTTATTGTGGATGATACATTATGTATACCTACCGTATTTATTGCCTATACAGGTGAAGCATTAGACTATAAGACCCCCCCTGATCCGCTCTGTGGAAGCCCTGAGTGAAGCAGCAAAGGCTGTCTGTGAATACTTTGATGAAGAGGTAAACAAGGTTACCTGTTTCTTAGGCTGGGAACAGGAATACTTCTTAGTAGATGAAGATCTCTATTCTGCCCGTCCGGATCTTTCGCTCACAGAACGTACGCTGTTGGGACATGAAAGTGCCAAAAACCAGCAGTTAGATGACCACTATTTCGGGGCCATCCCTTCCCGGGTGCAGGAATTCATGAAAGACCTGGAAACAGAATGTTACAAACTGGGTATTCCGGTGAAGACCCGTCACAATGAAGTGGCTCCGAACCAGTTTGAGTTAGCTCCGATCTATGAAGAATGTAATCTGGCAAATGACCATAATCAGTTGTTAATGTCAGTCATGAAACGGGTTTCCCGTAAACATAACTTCCGGGTACTGCTACATGAAAAACCATTCATGGGAGTAAACGGATCGGGTAAACACTGCAACTGGTCCATGGGTACCGATAAAGGAGTGAATCTCTTCTCTCCCGGAAAAAACAGAGAAGACAACCTGCGCTTCATTACTTTCATCGTAAACTCTCTGATGGCAGTTTATAAATATAATGCCCTGTTAAAGGCAAGCATTGCCTCTGCTACCAACGAACACCGCCTGGGAGCCAATGAAGCTCCTCCGGCAATCATTTCTTCCTTCCTGGGAACACAGATCACAGAAATTCTGGATCGTTTTGAAAACAGTTCCATTGAAGATGCGATAGAGGTAGATGACAAAAAACGTCTTTCTTTAGGGTTCGGACAGATTCCGGAACTTTTATTAGATAACACGGACCGGAACCGGACCTCTCCGTTTGCCTTTACCGGAAACCGTTTTGAATTCCGTGCTTTAGGTTCCTCTGCCAATTGCGGTACTGCCATGTTAGCGCTAAACTCTGCGGTTGCTTATCAGTTAAAACAATTCAGAAAAGAGGTTGAATCACTACGTGCCGCAGGAAAGAGCAAGGAAGTGGCGATCTTTGAAGTACTAAAAGCCTACATCAAAGAATCCAAACCGATCCGGTTCGATGGAAACGGCTACAGCGAAGAATGGAAAGAAGAAGCCGCCAGAAGAGGATTAGACTGTGAGAACAGCGTTCCGTTGCAATACGATGCCTATCTGAAACCGGACGTGGTGGAAATGTTTGAGAACACACAGGTATTGAGCCGGAAAGAACTGGAAGCCCGGAATGAAGTGAAGTGGGAAATTTATATTAAGAAAGTACAGATCGAAGCCAGAGTATTAGGAGATCTTTCCTTAAACCATATTATCCCGGTTGTTATCCGTTACCAATCTGTCTTATTAGACAATATTACCAAATTAAAAACGACTTTTTCCGAAGAAGAGTATGAAGAACTTTCCGTGGAGCAACGTCGTTTGATTCGCAAAATCGCCGGACACATCACCGCTGTAACAACTATGGTTGAAGAAATGATCGAAGCCCGCAAAAAAGCGAACCAGATCCCGGAACTACGCCGGAAAGCAATTGCTTATCATGACACGGTAGCTCCTTATCTGGATAAGATTCGCTACCACATTGATGACCTGGAGCTCATGGTGGACAATCAAATGTGGCCGCTTCCTAAATATAGGGAATTACTATTTATCAGATAATAAAAAAAGAGGATGGTTACTGGAGCCATCCTCTTTTTTATTCCTTCGGGAAATTAAGCCTGTCTGAATTCCTCACACATTTTTGCACATGCCTGACAAACTCTGGCACAGGTCTGACAATGTTCATATGAATGTTTACCGCACTCCTCCGCACAGGCAAGACAAGCCTTTTTGCATAATATCAACATCTCATTGGTAAAATGGTTACCTGGATAAATAGTTGCCAGGGTAGCTGCACAGATCTCTGCACACTCTTTATCCAACTTAATACACTCCTTCATCATTTTAACATCTTCCTCTTCCAGGCAGGAGCTAAAACAATAGTTACAAACATGAATACATTCCGCAAGTGCGTGTGCCAAATTCAGATTTTCCTGCTTCATACCGGATCAATTGTTGTAATAATCATCAGAAATACTACTTAACACACTGTAACCAGCCAGGTTATCGTTTTCATCATATACTTCTGAACGAACAATACCTGCTTTATAAGAATACCACTCTATGCCTTTATAGGTCGTTGTTTTTTCCGTATTACTATCATAAACATCTACCGCATAGGTAACTTTAGCAGCATTAAACGGCTGAACAGGGGTTTCTACCTTTTCATTTTTTTCATAGCGTCTGTTGTAAACACGCACACGCATGAATTCTTTTTTATCATTTTTATCCTGGATTTTGAATTCTCCTCCATCCATTTCAAATGTCTGATCATAGGGAGCAGACGTAGCAAATGTATTTGGATAGTCCAGGAAATTACCTATGAACTCAATATTCTGAGGGATCATACTCTGTATACTACCTAAGCTGGCCCGGTTAACAGATTTCATATAGAAATTATCATCCTGGCAACTGGTTTCCATCGTACCCTGTTCGATTACATTCCCCATTGCATCGACAGTCGTATAACCAATTTCAGCATTATCGGCATAATAATTCTGATAAGCATCCCCAACTGTATAAGTAGTGGTACTTAACAGATTATTACTTGCATCATAACTTTTTGTTACTAATTGTGCTCCTGACACGGTCGGGAAAAGTGTCAAACAACCTGAATCCTGCGCAGAAGCCAGACCTGTTCCCATAATTGCAGAAAGAGCGATCAGAAAAAACTTTTTCATAGTTACTTCAATTAATTTATTAATAAATATTGATATTATTCTATTCTTTCAATAATCCTTTATAGTAGGAAATTCGAAAATAAAACATTTGAGTCAGAAAAAAGTTTATGTTTGAACGGGCTTTCTATTATAATGTAAAATAACCTGTTAGCAAAATATCGAAAATCAGAATATAAGGATTTATAATCATTCATAGCCGGAACATTTTAACGAACTCCTTAGGATTTGTCGAAATCCTCCAAACATCACAGATTAGAAATCCGTGTTGGCCGGAAGATTTAATAGTCCCGGATGGGGCATATTCAAATCAGACCCAGTCATGTCCGGAAGATTTTTTACAGGGCGTAGCCCTACTATATCATAGCCCCCAGCAACGCTGGGGGAATAATTGACCGGTAGAGAGTTGCGGGCGGTACGCCCAGTATAATAAGAGGATAACAAATGGTATTTATCCTGGATGATACTATATTGCACCTACGGTGCGCAACCCATAGGTTATGAATACACCCCGGCGTTGCCGGGGCCTATGGTATATTAGGGCTACGCCCTGATTGAAAATATTTTTGTTGAAGGGGATCCCGTAAACAGACTCTCTTTCTATTTAAGCTGCACTTTCAGTGGGCTATGGATAGGGGTATCAACCACCCCGGGTGTTATCCAGTCATGTCCGGCAGATTTTTCGAAAGGTGATTGGCGAAGGGGGATCTTTGTCTCTTAAGTCCCGCAGGGGACGGCACATAGTAGCCTGGGATGCAAGGTAGAGAAATCCCCACCCGGGGTGTGCTGTAGGTACACCCCCTCTTATATAAACAATAGGTTTGTATAGGCAGTGTCGTGCTTACAGCACTCCATTGACTTCTGATACCTGACCTGACCTGGGACTTGCATCCCAGGCTACTATGTGCCGTCCCCTGCGGGACTTAAGAGACAATTGAACAAGGCCCTACGGCCTGGTGATAATCTTCCGGCCAACACGGATTACAAATCCATTTTAAAGAGATAAGGCGTCCGCTACTCCCTACAAAAAATCCTCCGGTTTGATAAAATAAACCGGAGGATCATCACTTTCAATAAAGATTATATTTCATGTTATTTTTACCACTTTACATAAGGAGCTTTCATCAGGAAATCATAGTCATATTTCAGGGCATCCAGCGGAGCCATGTTATAGCGTTCCTGTTCCACATAATAGTCTTCCAGGCCAGCCAGTTCCGCTACGGCGAACAGGGCTTCAAAATCTACCAGCCCTTTTCCGAATTCCGTACTTCCTTCTCCGTCCGGATTGGCATCTTTCAAATGCCAGTTAGAGAAACGGCCCGGATAACGTCTGACATAATCATCACATTTATAACCACCATACACTAATTGAGCCGTATCCATCTGGTAGGTAACTAAGTCTTTCTCCGTATTTTCAATCATTACATCATAAGGAATCTTTCCTTCGAGTTCATGAAATTCTTCCACATGATTATGGAAAGCAAACTTTAATCCATTTGCCTTTGCAATCTCACCACATTTATTGAACTGGTCCGCCAGACGCATCACATCGGAAATACTTTTTATATCTGCTGCCGGATAACCAGCCTGAATAATCCATTTACAACCTAATTCTGCCGTATCGGCTGCATTTTTCTTCCAGAAATCCCAACCTTTCGTATCATTCGCTTCCAGTAATCGGCTGCCGGTGTGGGAACCTGTCATTTGTGCTCCCAGATCGGCCAGATACTTTTTCATTTCAACGGGTGTCTTACCAAAGAATTTACCCTCCCGGTAACCAAAAGACTCCAAACGTTTATAACCCATCTCTACGACTGCTTTCATGGTCCCGTCAAAATCTTTTTGCAGATCATCCCGGACGCTATACAACTGGACTCCAATTGCTTTTTCTTTGGATTGAGAAACTGCAGCAAACCCTTTTGGGATAACACTTAATGCTGCCACTGCGGCGCTTGTCTTTAAAAATCCTCTTCGTGTGATCATATGTTTTGTTACTTTAAGATTAACAGGCCTAAAGGTAAAAAATTATTCCTATTTTTGCATCAAATTCAGAGAAGAAACATGCAAGGAACAAAAGATCTGACCAAAGGTCCTATCAGACGTCAACTATTTAATCTTGCCATGCCTATCATGGGCACCTCCTTTATCCAGATGGCCTACAGTATTACAGACATGATCTGGGTAGGTCGTTTAGGGAGTGAAGCAGTGGCTGCTATCGGTGCGGTTGGTATCCTGACCTGGATGACTTCTTCTATTTCTTTGTTGAACAAAGTCGGTTCAGAAGTAAGTGTAGGACAAAGTATCGGAGCCCAAAATCCTGAGAATGCGCGTACCTATGCCCCTCATAATGTGACAATCTCTCTCCTTATTGCCTGTGTATGGGGGATGATCCTATTCATTTTCGCCGATCAGATCATTTCCTTTTATAAACTGGAAACATCTATAGCCTCGAACGCGTCTTCTTATCTGAGGATCATTTCAACGGCATTTCCCTTCTATTTCCTTTCCATGGCATTTACCGGGATCTACAATGCATCCGGTCAAAGTAAAATCCCATTTCTGATCAGTGGAACCGGATTGATTGTAAACATGATCTTAGATCCGATCTTTATTCTCGGGTTTGGGTGAGGGACTACAGGGGCAGCCATGGCTACGTGGATTGCAGAAGGAGTTGTTTTCTCCATTTTTGTGTACCAGCTAAAAAAAAAACGCCACCGGCTCTTAGGAGGATTTCCTTTCCTTACCCGGCTAAAAGGGCTATATACTAAACGGATCTTTATTTTAGGAATACCCGTTGCGATGTTAAACACCTTTTTCGCCGTGATCAATCTGTTTATGGGACGCACAGCAACGACCCATGGCGGACACCTCGGATTAATGACCCTCACTGCCGGAGGACAATTAGAAGCCATTGCATGGAATACCTCCCAGGGATTTAGTACCGCATTAAGTACGTTTGTTGCCCAAAATTTCGCCGCAGGCCAGAAAAATCGTTTAAAAGGAGCTTATCATACCACCCTGTTAATGACCTCGGTCTTTGGTTTTCTATGTACTATCTTATTCGTATTCTTCGGAAATGAAATTTTCTCTCTGATTATTCCTGAGAAAGAGGCGTATGAAGCAGGAGGAATATTCTTACGGATCGATGGTTATTCTATGATCTTTATGATGATAGAGATCACCATCCAGGGATTATTTTATGGAACCGGACGAACCATCCCTCCAGCTATTATCAGTATTACTTTTAATAGTGTACGTGTTCCGTTAGCCATTATTCTTTCTTCTATGTTAGGAGTCGAAGGAGTATGGTGGGCCATTTCAATCACAAGTATGGCAAAGGGAATCGTATCCTTCATTTGGTTCCGTACACTCCAAAAGAGAATCTTTTGATAAGAACCCATGAGTCACTCTGGTTACGTTGTGTTGTCCTTTCCAGCTTAATTAACAGCTAATTATCAGCCTATTAATAGGAGAACACATATTCCATTCCCCACAAGACTTATATCTACTCCTATCACCAACTATTCCTAAGTAAACCAGAGATTATTCCCTGCCTGCTATCAGAGTAGGTTATGGTACAGGTACCACAAGGTTAAGGGTCAGGACGCATAAGGTTATGGTTCCTGACCTTTAACCTTATGCGTCCTGACCCTTAACCTTCTTTGTCCGCAGGAAAGGGATAATAAGTGATGAATTTAAGCATAGTCTCTCTGCTTTTCTTACGGAATGAGTATGCATATACATAACCACTCCAGGCAGGAATTGGATAAAAGAAATTATTTACCGGTATGTTTATCTGCCTTTTCTCTCATACGGGCAGCCCGTTTTTCGCTATCCGGATGGGTGGAGAACATCTTTTGGATAGAAGAGGCTTTTTCACCTCCGGCATTACTCATTTCCACTAACTTATCTAATGCATCGGCCATACCATAGGGATCTACTCCATTCTTTACACAAAAGTCAAACGCATAATCATCCGCGGCATACTCCTGTTTTTGAGAATACTGAGCACTTGATAATGCCTGAGCCAGAGATCCCAGATCTGAATCCGTTAGTTTCTGCATGGTTCCTTCCGTTGCAGTCAATGCATTTTTTGCAGCAGAACTCAGATAGGCGTTTTTCATTGCATTTTTACTATCCGTATGTACCACATGCCCGATCTCATGACCAATCACAGCGAGGACCTCTGCATCCTCCATCACATGCATCAGACCACCGCAAACCCGGATACTTCCATCCCCACAGGCAAAAGCATTTACATCCAACACATTGTAGACTTTAAAATTAAGGTCTAATCCCTCTATTTTAATTCCAGATGTTAACTGTTGCAAACGTTGCCCCAGCTCAGTATCCGGACCTGCCACTTCATTGTGTGCATCCATCCATTCCACATATTCCCGGCTGATCTTTGCGACATCCGCATCCGACAAAGTGATGGCATTCGCTACATCCGTGGCAGCACCTACTATTTTCTTAGTATCAATCTTTTTTCCTCCGACTTTGATCTGGGCAGAACCATCCACACTGATCCCTGCCATGAGTGCAAAACATACTAAAACTTTCTTCATATCATTGGTTTAATTGTTGTAAGACATATTCTAATTGAGCAAACCAGGTATCCTTCAACACCACATTCTTATCCTTATCCAATAAATAAATGGTTGGAATGGCTTTGAGATCATATATTTCCTCTTCTTTCAGTACCACATCCTGGTCGTAAGAATTAATCCATTCTGCCGGAAACTCAGCCAAATGATTTTTCCATGCTGTCAGATCTTCATCCGGATAGACTGCGACTATTTTCAGTTTTCCTGATTGGATCATCCTGTTCACGACTTCAGATGATTTAAGTTCTCCGGTTAGTTCCTTACAACTACTACAGTCCGGATTATAAAAATAGAGTAACGTGTAGTCGCTCTTTACCTCATACAATTTCTGTTTCCGGCCATTCGCAAGCGTATAGGTAAAATCGGTTGCCGGCCTTCCCGTTCTGTTACGTAAAGCCACCTCTAATAAATGAGTGGGACGGATCTTATACACATCATCCAGTTGAGAAGAATACACTAAATATTCCAGTACCGGAATATATACCTCTTCGTTTCTCATCGGAGAATTAGGATCATACAGGTACTTCTCATAAAGTTCCGAAAAATAACCGAACACCTCTTTATTGACTTCCGCTTTCTTCAACATTCCTTTGATGGAAGCAGAAGCTGTTTCCGGACTAACATACGCCAGGATATCAATATAATCTACAAATGCCTGTTCAGAAACCTCCGGTAAATGCACATATCCGGGATTGGTAAAGTCAAAATGATCCCAGTAATGTTTTACCAGATAATCAGCCCGCTCCTCCGGTGATGTCAATATTTCCGGAATAGTAACCATCTTAAAGGTAAGGGCTTCCGGCTCTACATTTTGAACGGTCCGGTTTTGCTGGCCATTACAATTCACAAAAAGTAACAGAAAAAAAGAGTAGAAGGAATGTTTTCATATAAAAATATTTAAACGGTTCTATGGAGTTAACAGATGCATTTTATTTCTACAGGAATATCCACATCTCTATATCTGTGAACTTCATAATTTTATATTCATTTTAAAAAGACAAAGATACGCTTTTCCTCAAAAGTCTTTATTTGTCCTCAACAAAAATAATCCTTACTTTTGTTTTCCTTAAAAATCATTTAGGAATGATCGATCAACCTACTATAGACCGGATACTGGATGCCGCCAACATTGTGGATGTGGTATCCGAATTTGTTACTCTGCGCAGACGCGGAGTGAACTACGTAGGTTTGTGCCCTTTCCATACGGATAAGTCTCCCTCTTTTTATGTTTCCCCGGCAAAAAATATTTGTAAGTGCTTTGCTTGTGGAGAAGGGGGTACCTCTGTTCATTTTATTATGAAACATGAACAGGTCAACTACTTTGATGCACTCCGCTTTTTAGCTAAAAAGTACCATATTGACATCCAGGAACGGGAACTGACGGACAAGGAGAAGCAAATACAGAATGACCGGGAAAGTATGTTGATCGTTAATAGTTGGGCACAGAGTTATTTTACGACCCAGTTGTATGAACACGTAGAAGGGAAAAGTATAGGTCTACGCTATTTTTCCGAGCGTGGATTCCGGGAGGACATTATCCGTAAATTTCAATTAGGATACAGTCTGGATCAACGGGATGCCCTTTACAAAGAAGCGATTAAGAAAGGATATAAAAAGGAATACCTGGAAAAAACCGGATTGATTGTTTCCTACGAAAATGGGAATGTGAATGATCGTTTCAGAGGCCGTGTGATATTTCCGGTTCATGGGCTAAGTGGTAAAGTCGTTGCTTTCGGTGGAAGAACCTTAAAAAAAGACGACAAAACAGCCAAGTATGTAAACTCTCCGGAAAGTCCGGTTTACCATAAGAGTAACGAATTATACGGAATTTTCTTTGCCAAGCAGGCGATTGTAAAAGCAGATAAATGTTTTCTAGTGGAAGGGTATACAGATGTCATCTCCATGCACCAGGCTGGTATTGAAAACGTGGTTGCCTCTTCCGGTACAGCATTGACCCAGCAGCAGATTCGTCTGATTCACCGGTTTACCAATCAGGTGACTGTTCTCTATGACGGGGATGCCGCAGGGATTAAAGCGGCACTTCGCGGAATCGACCTGATCCTGGAAGAAGGGATGAATGTGAAGGTGGTTCTACTTCCTGACGGAGAAGACCCGGATTCCTTTGCCCGTAAGAATAACGCAACGGGATTCACTGAGTTCATAAAAGAGAATGAGACCGATTTTATCCGCTTCAAAACCCGGCTTTTACTGGATGAAGCAGGTTCCGACCCGATTAAACGTTCGTCGCTGATCTCTGACATTATTAAAACAGTCGCTATTATTCCGGATAACATAGCCCGGTCGGTCTACATCAGAGAATGTAGTACGATGATGGAAATCGAAGAACGGGTTTTACTAAATGAAGTCAATAAAATCCGTTTAAAAGAGGGGGAAAGGCAAACAGCTCCTCCCTCGCCGGTTATACAAAACCCGGTTGAAAATATTCCAACAGATATTTTGCCAGGTCATACTGTTTCTCCGGATGATACGGTCACAGAGAAACCCAAACGATCTCCTTTCGAGCCCTATGAGTTGACTCTTCTAAAATATATTGTAAAATATGGAAGTAAAGACCTGTATAAAAAGAAAGATCCGGTCACCGAAGAGGAAGTCATTCTGCAATATGTAGCTGAATACGTTAAAACAGAGTTGGAACAGGATGATTTAACCTTATTCACCCCTTTGTATAAACAAATGCTGGAAGAATGTGTCAGCCATTGCAGGGAAGAGGGTTTTACCTCCCAACGTTATTTCCTCGCCCATCCGGATCCCTTGGTAAGCCGGTTGGCGGCCCATCTGATCAGCGAGAAATATCAGTTAAGCAAGTATCATTCCAAATTCCGGGAGTTAGACAAGGAGGAAGATATGCTTAAACAACTTTTGGTCAAAGAATTGTACGCTTTCAAGAATGCCTATATCCAACATCAGATAAAAGATATACAAAATAAGATCAAGCAGGCTCAGAATGAAAATGATCCGGATAAGATCATGGAATTAATGATTCAACTAAGCCAGTTAGATAAGATCAAAAGAGTCCTGAGCAAGGAGTTGGGGGAAAGGATTATAATCAATTAAAGGAAACACCACAAAATAAATCATTTCACATGAACTTTCTGGAAACAGAAGAGGTGGTCAAGCAATTCGCAGAACATCTCGCATTAAACAAAGTAAGCATACAGGTTCCGGAAGGAAAAATATTCGGATTGCTGGGACCCAATGGGGCTGGCAAGACGACTCTGATCCGGATTATCAACCGGATCACAGCACCCGATAGTGGTGTTGTCAGATTCAACGGACATCTTTCCAGACCGGAAGATGTGTATCAGATCGGATACCTCCCGGAAGAGCGTGGTTTATATAAAAAGATGAAAGTCGGTGAACAGGCTATTTACTTAGCCATGTTAAAAGGACTTTCCCATGCGGAAGCAAAAAGAAGATTACAAAAATGGTTTGAAAAGTTTGAGATCACGAACTGGTGGAACCGCAGGTTAGAAGAGTTATCCAAAGGTATGCAACAAAAAGTCCAGTTTATCATTACTGTCATCCATCAGCCTGACTTCCTGATCTTTGATGAGCCTTTCAGTGGTTTTGATCCGGTAAACGCCAATCTTCTGAAACAGGAAATATTAGAACTGAAGCAAGCCGGACATACCATTATTTTTTCGACTCATAACATGGCTTCCGTGGAAGAGATCTGTGATGAGATCGCACTGATCAACCGGGCAGAAGTAGTACTATCCGGAAATGTGCAGGATATACGCAACCGGTTTAAGAGTAACACCTTTACTCTCGCCTTACGTCCTGTAACAGCCCATTCCCTTTCTTTACCGGAAACGGTTTCTGTTCTTTCCCAAACGGCAAAACAGGGAGTTGTTGAATTAAAAATAAAGAAAGAGGCATCTTCCAGTAATTCTTCTTTCCTTTCAGAAATAGGAAAACAAACGGAAATTCTATCCTTCACAGAAGAACTACCCTCTATGAATGAAATATTTATCAATACTGTTTCCGGCACAAACAAAGAGAGCATATGAATAAATTAGGAATTATTGTCGAAAGAGAGTATCTCCGCAGAGTCTCTAAAAAATCGTTTATTCTGCTGACCGTCTTTTTACCTTTTTTATTTGTGGGGCTGATCTTTGTCCCTTTGTGGCTATCCAATATAAAAAGTAGTGAAATAAGAACAGTAGCTGTCATTGACGCGACCGGAAAATACCAATCCATCTTTGAATACACAGAGAACTTTCATTTTATCTCCTCTGACCAATCTTTGGAAGATTACCGGGAGCAAACAAGTCCGGAGGTTTTTGCCATTCTGAACATTACAGGTGACCTGCTGACTAATCCTAAAGCTGCTACCTTGTATTCGGAAAAGCAGGTTCCGGGAGAATTAACCCGCTTAGTCAATCAGGCATTCAGCCAGGCTTTGGAAAAAGAGAAACTGGATTCTTTTCAGATCCCCGACCTGAAAAAGATCATAGAGGAGAGCCAGATCACTTTTAACATACAAACCGTCAAGTGGTCCCAGGA
>JAJQEE010000010.1 GCA_021201865.1 Tannerellaceae bacterium
TTATGGTTGAAGGGGATCTCCTGATCCCCGCCTGTCGGGTATACGGATCTCCAGATCCGAATAAACATCTCATTTATGAGAACCACCAAGCTATATCTACCAAAAAAACTTATCTTTACCCAACCCAACCCTAACTAATATGAAAATGAAATATCAAAACCGAATATCTTCTAAACTTTATTTCGTTACGTTTACGGTAGTGGACTGGATCGATATCTTTTCTCGTCCCTGTTACAAACACATTATGCTGGAATCACTTGAATATTGCCAAAAACATAAAGGATTGATTCTCTACGGGTGGGTATGAATGACTAACCATCTACACCTGATAGCATCCACTGATAGGGAGGAAATACTTTTATCTGATATCTTGCGTGATTTAAAAAAGTTTACGAGTAGAAGAATGATTGCTGCTTTGAGAAGTGATTTGCGGGAAAGTAGGAGAGATTGGATGCTTAGCCAATTTGAGTATGCTGCAAAGAATGATCCGAAAATAAAAAAGTATCGCTTTTGGCAGGAAGGGGTCGATTGTCAGGAAATACTATTGAATGATTATTGCATGCAGAAATTGAATTATATACATGAAAACCCGGTACGGGCGGAGATTGTGGATCATGCAGAGGATTATCGATATAGCTCTGCAATGGATTATGCGGGAAGAAGGGGATTGCTGGAAGTCTGGAGGATTGGTTAGTCGGATCGGGAGATCCTTATACTCAGCAGGCGGGGATCAGGAGATCCCCTTCGACCATAAGATTTTTTACAGGCTGGAGGCCTATGGTATAGTAGGCCTCCAGCCTGTAAAAAATGTGTGTAAAGAGTAAATCACGTCCGTGTCTACTTATTTTCTATCCGGCCCAGCGGGATGCGACTTGTGGCCGGTCTACGATTGTAATCCGTAGACCGGTCTTAGCCAAATCCCCTTCGGCCCAAAAACCGACTATATAAAAATGAAAAAATAACAGATTATAAGTTTAGATCCCCAGAGGGGGATCCATCAACAGCCCAGGGTCAAGCGAAGCGACACCCTGGGTAAATAAGTCCCCATAGTAACCTTGTAAAGGTTTCATTTTTCTCCCACGCTGGATGCACCCATTATGGGGTTTACCATGGGTGGATCCTACCCAGGGATGAGCCATAGGCGATTCCCTGGGCTTTTGCTGAATTCCTTACAGGAATAAAAAAGGAGTTTTCAGAAATGAGCCTGGAGGATTTCGTGCATGCGGGGGGTGTCCGGGTCAGTGTCTCCGGTCTCTTCTTTGATCCGTAACAAATCGGTTTTCATCTGCCGGATGATCGCTGCATAGGCGGGATCGTTATACAGGTTCTTGTTTTCATAGGGATCTGCCTGGAGATCATAGAACTCAAAGGCCGGTAGGGTTGTTTTGTCTTCAGAGCCTTTTGTATGGAGGGGATCTCCATACAGGAACATCAGTTTATAGCGGCCGGTACGGATACCGATATGGGCGGGGCGGTTGGTGTGCTGGGTCCAGTAGCGGTAGTACATCGCTTCCCGCCAGTCTGCGGGAGATTGGCCCATCAGGTTGCTGCGGAAACTTCTTCCCTGGGATTGTTCCGGTGTTTCCACACCTGCGTAATCCGCCAGCAGGGCAGCAAAATCTATATTCAGGATGATATCCTGGTTTCTGCTTCCGGCCGGGATCTCTCTCGGATACCGGATCACGAAGGGCATTCGCAGGGACTCTTCGTACATCATCCGCTTATCGAAGAATCCATGGTCTCCCAGGAAATAGCCCTGATCGGAGACGTAGATAACAATCGTGTTTTCAGCGAGTTTCTCCTGATCAAGGAAGTCAAGAAGCCGTCCGATGTTCTCATCAATGGCGGCCCCGCATCGCAGGTAGTCTTTGATTAGTTTCTGGTATATTTTCTTCCGTTTCTCTTCCTGGTTCAATCCTTTGGTGGAAAAAGGCAGTTCCGGATAAAAGAATCCACCGGAGCGGTCCCTGTTTTCAGACGAGGTTTCCCAGCGGCCACCCAGGATCTCCAACGGTTGCCCGGTAAATTTCCTGCCGGAGCTTTCAGGGCCAAATTCCAACAGGTTGTCCGGATAGGGGAACTCTACCTCTTCGTAGAGGTCTTTCAGTCTTTCCGGGAAATCCCAGGGTTCATGAGTGGCCTTGAAATGGCACATCATCATAAACGGACGGTCTTTATCCCGGTTCCGGATCCATTCGATGGTTTGGGAAGTCACAATGTCTGTAGAGAATCCGGGGATCGTATCGCCCTGCCTGCCTTTGTCATCATCGATCCAGTTGGCAGCGCTTTTCATAATGGGATTGTGATACTCTCCCTGATCGTGGAACACCAGGAACTCATCAAATCCCGCGGGTTGTTTTTTCAGATGCCATTTGCCAAACAGGGCGGTCTGGTAACCTCCGGCCTGTAAGCGTTTGGCAATATGATCAGCTTCCGGATCAAGCGCATCACTGAGGGTGTAAACTCCATTCCGGTGGCTATAAGCCCCTGTCAGGATAGCTGCACGGCTGGGAACAGAGATGGAGTTGGTACAGAAACAGTTGTCCAGCACACATCCTTCCTGCGCCAGCCGGCGGATGTTCTCATTTTTTACATATTCTTCCAGGATTCCGTCATAGATCCCCCATGCTTTGGAGGTGTGGTCGTCGGAGAGGATAAACAGGATATTCGGACGGTCTGCCATGTCCTGCTCTGCGCTTTTCGCGGAGGTACAGCCGGAGAAAATACTTCCGGCGGCCATACATCCGGTGGTCCATAATGCCGCTGATCTTGTTTTCATTTCTTTCATTCGTATTTTCAATGTAAAGGAACTAATACTTTGTGTTTCTACAAAGATAAAAAATAAGTAGACACGGCCTCAAACCAAATCCTCACATCCAACTATAAAACTATAGGTTACCATTTGTAAGTAATGGATTATTCCCACCGGCAATTCAAAACCATTGGCCATACATGATCCGTGCTGGAAATTCAAAATTATTCAGGATAAATGATCCCCAAGGGGGATCCATCCGTAGCCCAGGGATGAGCCAAAGGCGATTCCCTGGGTAGAAGAAAATCTTCCGAACATGACTGAGCCATATCCTGGTTAACCAGCCCTCTCTGAGTCCTGCAAGGACGCCCCATATTAGCCTGGGATGCAAATCCCAGGTCTAAATAGAATAAACAGGAAGTGCTGAAAGTACGTCACCAGAACGGTCCCCCCCCTGTCTATAAAACCGGGGTGTACCTACAGCACACCCGAGTGGTGGGGAATAGGCGACCTGGGACTTGCGTCCCAGGCTAATATGGAGCGTCCTTGCAGGACTTAATAAAGGGATCATCAACCATACAGGGCTCAGGGAGGCTGTTCCCGAATAAGCGGATTTGGCTAAGGCCGGTCTTCGATTGTAATCCGGGTTGGCCGGAAGATTTTCAACAGGCCGTAGGCCTTACTTAACTCAGCCCCGGGTAACACCCAGTCATGTTCGGAAGATTTTTGCAAACGGTGATTTTCGAAGGTTGATTGTTTATCTCTTAAGTCCCGCAGGGACGGCACATAGTAGCCTGGGATGCAAGTCCCAGGTCAGGTATCAGTAGTCAATGGAGTGCTGTAAG
>JAJQEE010000122.1 GCA_021201865.1 Tannerellaceae bacterium
TCCGACCGCGACTGGATACATACACAGTTATTGGCTCAGGCCGGTCTATGATTCATGTACAACCCTTCCAGGGTACCTTAAAGCCCTTTGGGTTTGCAGGGATTATAAATTCCTCTTCAACCGGAAGAGTAACCGGGTTCTTTCAAATCCGGGAGATATGAACAAAATGTAAATAAAAAATGGTTTACGATTAACCGGGAAGTATAATTTATTATATTTGCCAGGGTAGGTATGAATTAAAAATGTCAAAATGTTATGATCAACCGAGAGCTAATCAATCCATGTAGTATCGTTGTCGTAGGAGGTTCCAATAATGTACATAAACCGGGAGGACGTCTGGTGAGAAACCTGCTGGATGGAAAATTTCCGGGGGAACTATATGTGGTGAATACCCGGGAGACAGAGGTGCAGGGTATTAAATCCTATCCGGATGTAAAGGATATTCCTGAAACGGAAATGGCTATTTTATCCATTCCCGGGAAAGCCTGCCCCGGAGTGGTGGAAGTGTTGGCAAAAGAAAAGAAGGTAAAAGCTTTTATTATTATATCTGCCGGGTTTGGCGAGGAAACGGAGGAAGGAGGATTGTTGGAAGAACAGATCCTGCAAACGGTAAATGAGGCAGGTGCTTCGCTGATCGGTCCGAATTGTATCGGGATGATGAATATGCACTATCATGGTGTTTTTACCCAGCCCGTCCCCGAATTTGAAATGGGAGGGGTCGATTTTGTTTCCAGCTCCGGAGGAACCGCCCTCTTTATTATCGAATCCGCGTTAACCAAAGGATTGAAATTCTCTTCTGTCTGGTCTGTGGGGAACTCCATTCAGATTGGTGTGGAAGATGTGATTGAATATATGGATCGCACATTTGACCCTGTGCTGGATTCCAAAATAAAGATCCTGTATATTGAGAGTATTAAACAGCCCGATAAACTTCTGTATCATGCTTCTTCCCTGATCCGGAAAGGATGTAAAATCGCTGCTATCAAAGCAGGGAGTACGGAATCCGGAAAACGGGCCGCCTCTTCCCACACAGGAGCCATCGCGAGTTCTGATTCGGCTGTGGAAGCATTGTTCCGTAAGGCCGGTATTGTCCGGTGCTTTAGCCGGGAGGAGTTGACCACAGTCGCCAGTATCTTTACACTGAAAGAAATACGGGGCCGGAACTGTGCGATCATTACCCATGCCGGAGGACCGGCTGTGATGTTGGCAGATGCTCTTTCCAAAGGACATGTGAATGTGCCGGACCTGAATGGACCCATCGCCGAAGAATTAAAATCTAAATTGTATCCGGGAGCGGCTGTAGGCAATCCGATTGATATTATCGGGACCGGTACTCCGGAACATCTGGCTACTGCCATCGATTATTGTGAAAATCGTTTCGATGAGATCGATATGATGATGGTCATTTTTGGTAGTCCCGGTCTGGTCAAGTTATATGATACATATGAAGTCCTTCATAAAAAGATGGAAGCGTGTGAGAAACCTATCTTTCCTGTGCTTCCCTCTATCGTAACCGCAGGCCCGGAGGTAAGGAGTTTTGTGAAGAAGGGTCATGTGAACTTTTCGGATGAGGTAACCTTAGGGACAGCTCTTTCCAGGGTGATTAATACGCCCCAACCGGCGAGTACGGATATTCAGTTATATGGAGTGGATGTACCTGCCATCCGGAAGATTATTGATGGTTTACCGGATACGGGCTATTTAAGCCCGGAAGATGTGAGAACGCTTTTGCAGGCTGCGCAGATCCCGGTGGTGGCGGAATTTACCTCTTCCAATAAAGACAAGATCCTGGCATTTGCCAAACAGATCGGTTATCCGGTAGTAGCAAAGGTCGTAGGTCCTATTCATAAAAGTGATGTGGGAGGAGTAGCCCTGAATATCCGGACGGAGGCACATTTGAGTGTGGAGTATGAACGGATGATGAAGATACCGGAAGCCACCGCCATCCTGGTTCAACCGATGTTGAAAGGGATGGAACTGTTTTTAGGAGCGACCTATGAGGAGCGGTTCGGATATGTGGTTTTATGTGGATTAGGTGGAATCTTTGTAGAGGTGCTCAGGGATGTTTCCTACGGTTTGGCACCTCTCTCATATGATGAAACTTACTCGATGATCCGTTCGTTACGGGGGTATCCGATCATCCGGGGAACCCGTGGACAGAAAGGCATTGATGAACAGGAATATGCCGACATCATTGTGCGTCTTTCCACACTCCTGCGTTTTGCGTCCGAGATCAAAGAAATGGATATCAACCCCCTGTTGGCCACAAAAAAAGGACTTTTCGTAGTCGATGCCCGTATCCGGATAGAGAAACCGGATCATATATAATTGAGTTCGTGTTCCCTGCGCAGGTGGGGAACACGGGCGTTTTAAAATAATACATAAATAATTGATAAATACTAAAGGTTTACAAATCAGTCTTGTTCGGAAGATTTTTGCGTAGGGTGAAGGGCGATTGGCAAAGGCTGATATTTATCTCTTAAGTCCTGAAAGGACGTCATATAATAGCCTGGGATGCAAATCCCAGGTCAGGTATCAGCAGTCCATGGAGTGCTGTAAGCACGACACTGCATATACAAACCGATTGTTTCCATAAGATGGGGTGTACCTACAGCACACCCTGGGTGGGGATCTCTCTACCTGGGACTTGCGTCCCAGGCTACTATGTACCGTCCCCTCGGGACTTAAGAAATCAACGCCGGCAAATGCGGAGCATGAGAGATTAGGTCGAAGGGGATCTCCGGATCCCCGCCTGCTTGGGTATCAGGATCTATGATCCGCTTTTCTATACCTTTTGTTCTATCCCAATAGGTATTTCGTAGATTGGCTAAGGCCGACCTACGGTTCCGGATTCCCGCCTGTCTCATTTACCATCTCCGGATAACTCCCTTGTCAAGCGTTTTAATACCGCCTCAACATTCCGATGACTAAGGCGATGTTGTAGATGTCGCTTTTGGGGATCCGGAAGTCCTGATAGAGTTCGGAGGCTTCGGATTTACAGAGGATACATTCCCCATCGTCGTAAATACGTTTGACCAATACCCCCTGGGAAGTGTCCAGCACATGATACCGCCCCCACTGGATGAAAGAAGGGTTAGCCATTTGCAGGCAGGCCAGCTCATCCCCGGAATGGAATTCCGGCTCCATACTGTCTCCCTTGACAAACAACGTGTAGTTGTATTTAGAGAAGGCCTCTACCACAGGCATCTGTTCACACTCCTCCACCTTGACTCCCTGCAAGGCTTCCGAAACACTGCCGGCAGCCGCATTCATGGGAATACGGGGACGGGTTTCCCGGATCGTTTTACGCAAAGAGGTGTCCGGAGCCTGTTTCACCATACTCCCTTTTTCGGATAAAACCCACTCTAAGTTGAGGTCTGAATATATTCTTACTATCTCCCCTAATACCTCCGCGGAAATATTCCTGGTATTTCGCCAGTAACTTTTGGATGCACCAATGGAGCGTTCAAATTCGTTTGTGTTAATCCCTTTATAATCAAGGTATAACTGAATCCTATCTTTGATATTCATAATACATTCACTTAATAAAAGTTAATCAAGTGAATTTATTCACAAATATGTTTTATTGTATGAA
>JAJQEE010000227.1 GCA_021201865.1 Tannerellaceae bacterium
ATCCTGTTCAGAGAAACATTATTTCTTCTCTCTGTGTTTTATGTTATCGAAAAAGAGATAATTATGAATACAGAGTTGAAGATAAATGATAAAGATCATGTACAGGGGCCAAAGAATGCTTCTCTGGAAGTGATTGAGTATGGGGATTACCAATGTCCTTATTGTGGGAAAGCATATTATGTCATCAAAGAGATTCAGAAGGAATTGGGGGATCAGATGACGTTTGTTTTTCGTAATTTCCCGATCCCGGAATTACATCCGTATGCCGTACATGCGGCTATGGCTGCGGAAGTTGCTGCTGCACAGGACAAATTCTGGGAAATGCACGATGTTTTGTTTGAAAATCAACGTGCTTTGCAGGATCCGGAACTGGTTGCGTATGCACAGCAAATAGGTCTGGATACGGCTAAGTTTGAACAGGATTTCGGAAAAGATGAATATTTCGAGAAGATAAATGAGGATTATAAATCCGGTATCCGTTGCCGTGTGCAGGGAACACCGGCTTTTTTTATTAACGGAGAAGAGTTCACCGGGAATTGGATGGATCCCGGATTTTTGGATTATCTGAAGTCTTTGGTGTAAGCGTGGGGATGGCACCCGGATAACACAGATCAGACAGATGAACACAGAATTATTTAAAAATATAGATCTGTGTTCATCTGTCTGATCTGCTTTTCCGCATGCAACCCGCTTAGGGTTTGTAGTGGTAGGTGGAGCTTTGTGCCGTGGGATGTGCATCCCACTTATGCACAGGCGATCCCTCCGGGATAGTTTTTTGGGGTAATGGTTTTGTATTGGGAAATATAGATATTTTTTTTGAACTTCTTCTATATACGAAGTATTTATTTTCTTCTTTGAGGCTTTTCTTTTATCCCGTAGGGATTCCATGTGACTAATCGCGGGATGCATATCCCGTGGCACAGACCTATCCCATGGCTCAGGCCATATCCCGTAGCTCAGACAGTAGTGCCGCTCTCCTCAGCTCCATAGGAGGTGAATAGGTATGTCCTTATTGACCCCCTGCGGGGCTCGTAGTAGTAGGTATAGCTTTGTGCCGTGGGATGTGCATCCCACGGTTATGCACATGCGATCCCTTCGGGATGGATTTTTTTGGTAATGATTTTGTATTAGGGAATATAGATAGTTTTTGGGTCGAAAGGGATCTTCCGACCAGCTCTGATCTGGAGATCCTGATATCCGGAGCGGTTCGGATTGCAATCGCAGATTGGCCTTAGCCAAATCCTCACGTCCATCATGTTGATTTTATGTCTGTTGCAGATATAAAAAATCTTCCGGCTATGACTGAATCCGGGTGTCTTTGTTTAGAGAGAATACTTTTTGTTTCTATGTACCAAACCATATGGATAATGGGTTTCAGATCACCCATATAAAAGGTCTCCCGGAGATCCGGTTGGTCTAAAGAATAAGTAGTCAAAGGGGGTATTGCTTTGCTGGTAGCTAAAGGAGTAAGTAGATAAGAATACAAGTATATAAACCATATATTATTAACTTCTTACTACTTAACTCCTAAAGAGCGAAGCGCCTGATAACTCCTTTGACTACTAAAGGGGGTGTCCCAAAAGTAAAACAAGAAAATTAAAAAGTTACGATTTATAAGTAATTACCCAGACAGGGGTAACATGTAAATAACCCCGGGTAGGCACCCGGGGAGTATAGGCGAAACCCTTTCCAAAACAACCCTGAAAGGGTTGAACCCGCTTCGGGGTTCATAGCGTGTGACTGCTTTCCGCCACGGGTTTCACCCGCGGTTATTTACATGCAAGCCCTCCGGGCTTACAATCTGTAACTTTGTCAAAGAGTATATAGACTTTTGGGACACACTCTTTTATTATAACCAGCGACCGAAGCGGCGGATATACCAGTTTTTGACTATCTGTGTCAGCACACAGTAGCTAAGCAGGATTCCTACTAACCAGGGGAAATAACTCAGGGGCAGGGGTACGAATCCTAACTGGGCACCGAAGCTGGTGAATGGGATGAGGATACCGATCGCCATGATCGTGAAGGTCGCAAACATCACAGGGAAGGAGGCCCGGCTCTGAATGAATGGGATCTTCCGGGTACGGATCATATGTACGATCAGTGTCTGTGACAACAGTCCTTCAATGAACCAGCCGGACTGGAAGAGTGCCTGATCGGCGGGCATGGTACATTTGAATACATACCACATCACCAGATAGGTGGCAATATCAAAAATAGAGCTGATCGGACCAATATAGATCATGAACCGTTTCAAATCGGATGCATCCCATTTACGGGGTTTTTCCAGATATTCTTTATCTACACTATCGAAAGGGATCGTCGTCTGTGAAATATCATATAGTAGATTTTGTATCAGTAAATGTATTGGCATCATGGGAAGAAAAGGGAGGAATGCGCTGGCTGCCAGAACGCTAAACATATTTCCGAAATTGGAGCTGGCAGTCATTTTAATATATTTCATGATGTTTCCGAAGATCTTCCGTCCTTCCTGTACCCCTTGTTCCAGTACCATCAGGTCTTTTTCCAGTAGGATAATATCGGCTGCTTCTTTGGCGATGTCTACCGCTGTATCTACGGATATTCCTATATCTGCCTGGCGCAGAGCGGCTGCATCGTTGATTCCGTCTCCCAGGAAACCGACCGTATTATCATTTTTCTGTAAAAGAGAGATGATCCTTGCTTTCTGCATCGGTGTGAGTTTGGCAAATATGGTAGCTACCAGGGCTTTTTCTTCCAGTTCATCATCACTCATAGTTTCAATTTCTGTTCCTAACAGGATATGGGTGGAATCGATCCCGACCTGTTGGCAGACTGTTTTGGTTACCGCATCATTATCTCCTGACAGGACTTTTACTTCTACTCCGTGGTCATGCAGTGTCCGGATCGCTTCATAAGCCGAAGGTTTAGGGGGATCCAGAAATGTCAGATAGCCCAGCAGGACCATCCCCGACTCATCCGCTACAGAGAAGGCACTCTCTTTTTCCACCCAGCTTTTGTGTGCGATGGCAAGTACCCGCATTCCTTCTTTGTTTAATTGCTCACTCCGTTTGTAGATCTCTTTTTTCAGCTCTTCACTTAATGGGGTGACGGTGCCGTTATATTCCGCATGTGTACAGATCTGGAGCATTTCTTCCACGGCTCCTTTCGTAATAATTTGTCTTTTCTTCTCATCATTTTCGATAACAACCGACATCCGGCGACGGGTAAAGTCAAAGGGTATTTCATCGATCTTTGTATAGTTGTGTTCGATGTTTTCAAATCCCAATTCTTTACAGTGGGAAAGGATGGCTCTGTCCATCAGGTTTTTCAATCCGGTCTGGAAGTAGCTGTTAAAGTAGGCATGGCGTAGAATCCGGATGTCTTCCTGTCCCTGCACATTCAGGTATCTTTCCAGAATGATCTTGTCCTGGGTGAGGGTTCCGGTTTTATCTGTGCATAGAATATTCATGGCTCCGAAGCTCTGGATGGCATTCATATTCTTTACGATTGTTTTCCGTTTGGACATGGTGATCGCGCCTTTCGCCAGATTGGAGGTGACGATCATAGGGAGCATTTCCGGGGTTAATCCGACGGCTACGGATACGGCAAAAATAAATGCATCAAACCAATCGCCTTTTGTAATCCCATTGATAAAGAAAACGAAAGGAACCATCACTAACATAAAACGGATCAGCAGTAGGCTTACGTTGTTGATTCCTTTGTCAAAGCTGGTTTGGGCCCGTTCCCCTACCAGGTTGCGGGCGATAACCCCCAAGTAGGTATGCTGTCCGGTGGTTACGATCACTCCTTTTCCGGAACCGCTCACCACGTTGGAACCCATAAAACAGATGTTGTCTAATTCAACGACACTGCCTGTCCGGTGATGCCTGTCCTGTAGTTCCGGTGTCTTCTCAACCGAATCCGATTCCCCGGTCAGGGAGGACTGGCTGATAAAAAGATCTTTGGATTCTATGATCCGTATATCCGCCGGGATCATATCTCCTGCGGAAAGGGAGACCAAATCTCCGGGAACTAATTCTGCTATATTGACCTCTTGTGTGTGTTCTACTCCGTATCTATAGACAGAAGCCGTGTTATTCACCATTTTTTTCAGTGCATCTGTCGCTTTGTGTGATTTCCATTCCTGATAGAATCTCAGCAGGCCGCTGATGGCAACCATCGTAGTAATAATAATTACCGTAGCCCATTCTCTTTCATCCGGAGCAGCCATCAGTACATCGATCACTAAGGAGAGAAGTGCCAGAAACATAAGGATCCCGATAAATGGATTGATGAAGGTTTTGATAAACATCACAAATAGTTTATCCTTCCGTTCGTGGGCAATCTCATTTTTACCGTACATTTTCTGACGGGTCTCTACTTCATGTTCCGAAAGTCCGCTTGTGGATGAATTCAGATAATTGTAGATGTTTTTAGTTTCCTGGTTGGCGGCTAAGAATAGTCTTTCACTGTTAAACTGGTAGCCTTTTTTTCTTCTTTTTTTTCTGAACCACATCGTTGTGTCCTCCTTTCTGATAATTACAGGTCCTGCATAAAATGGATAGCTTTACCGTTTTATGAGAGCCTACGCATTTGTTTTACGGCGCAAAAGTAGAAAGGAGTTTCTGCGGATGTGGTTAGAGATTAATTAGAGTAGTATTAGAAAGTGATTAGAGATCAGATGTGAGGTAATTCGACAGTGAAGACGGTTCCTTCATTGGGGGAAGAGGTTACACGAATCGTTCCTTTGTGGAGAGTGATGATCTTCAGGACTAAAGCCATACCGATTCCGTTCCCCTGTGCGTAGTTTTTATTGGCACCCCGGTAGAAGGGGGTGAATATATTTTCCAGATCTTCTTCGGAAAGACCGATTCCTGTGTCTGAGAAGCGGAGAATAGATCTGCTTTCAAAGAAGGAGATCCGGACATTGGAGGTGTGGTTGCCAGAGAATTTACAGTTGTTTTCGATCAGATTGACAAAGGCTGTTTTAAGTAGATATTCATTTCCCATAACCGTGATGAGGGAATCATCCTCTGCTTCCTGCTCGAAAATAAGCTGAATGTTATAGGATGGATTGGCTTTGGCTACCACCTCCCGGGCATCTAATAAAAGTTCGTCCAAACGGATTTCCCGCATACTGATCTGTTGGGAGTCGTAACTGGCTTTTGCCAGGTCTAACAGACCTGCAGATAGCTTAACGATCTTTTGTGAATCTGTCAGAATGTTTTCCATTGTCTGTCTGTACTCTTCGTTGGTCCGCTCTTTAAACAGGGTAATCTCCAGTTCGCTGATCAGGGCTGCCAACGGAGTACGCAGTTCATGGGATATATTGCTGACAAACATTTTCTGTGAGTCAAAAGATTGCTCCAGGCGATCCAGCATCCGGTTGAAAGTAACAGCCAGTTCACCAATCTCATCTTTTTCATTACTAACAGGGATTCTTCTGTTCAGATTGGACGCAGTGAGTGTTTCCACTTCATTTACAATGCGGGAGACAGGGGAAAGGGAGCTTCTTGCCAGAAAATAACCTACAAGAAACAGAATGAACATACCGGATATGAATAGTACCAGTAAAACAGTCTGCATTGTTTCCTGTTTCGCAAATCCGTATCCATCATAAGCAGCGGCAGTGACCACATATTCTTTTCCGGCATAGGTATACAGAAAACCGACCACCTGGTATTTATCAAAATAGAAATCAATCTCTTTTTTTTCGATGATCTCCCGGATCATTTCGGGGGTTTCTTTCACCAGGTCTATATCCATGGCATCATGGTAGAGCAGATCAAAGGAGGTCGTATAAATCGCTACTTCCACTTCATCCAGGAATTGACGGTTGTTGTGGTAGATAGACTGCATGATCTCCGCGTCCACCCGGTTTTGCAGGAACAGATTCGCTTTGGTGATTGCTTCCTTTTTTAAATCATGGAAAAACTCTTTTTCACGGCTTTTTTCGGTGGTAATATAAACGATCGTAACAAACAACAGAAAAAAGACTGCTGTCACTATGGTATAGTTTAATGTTAGTTTCGTCCGTATTTTCATGCTTCAGTCATCAGCATAAATCCCATACCCGGTTTGGTCTGGATCAGCTTAACTTCAAAATCTTTATCCACTTTTTTCCGGAGGTAATTAATGTATACATCTATGAAGTTAGTGCCGGTATCGAAATGGGTATTCCATACTTTTTCAGCGATCTCCATGCGGGATAGTACCCGTTCCGGATTTTGCATCATATACTCCAGTAGATTAAATTCTTTTGGAGTCAATTTGATCTCTACATTGTTTCTGTATACGGATTTGGTGGAAGTGTTCATGGACAGGTCTGCATAGGTCAGGGTAGTGGGTGTTTCCTCCTGTAGGGTGCCAGTCCCTTTTCTTTTAAGTAAGACCCTGATCCGTGCATTTAGCTCCCGGAAATCGAAAGGTTTCACCATATAATCATCTGCTCCGGCATCAAATCCGTCCAGTTTATCATCTGTTGTACCTAACGCTGTAAGCATCAGGATAGGCATATCCGGATAGGTTTGCCGGATCAGTTTACTTAATTCAAATCCATTTAATTTAGGCAGGATGACATCCGATATGACCAGATCAAAACGGGTGGATCTGATCAGGCGGCTACCCATTTCTCCGTCAAAAGCCAGTGTGACGGTATAACCACATTCTTCCAGTCCCCGTTTTAAGAGTTCGGCCACCCGTTGTTCGTCTTCTACTACTAAAATATGAATCATTGGTTCCGTATTTGTTTTATAAGGAACAAAGGTACACATAAATAAATAACCCGGGAGATTCTCCCGGGTTATTATAGGATTGTTTTAGAGAATATCCATTTAAAAATTAACGTTGTCCGGATCCGGACCGATTCGTTTACTTGTGTCCAGCGAGTCGATCAATTCCATTTCTTTATCTGTTAGTTCGAAATCGAAAATGTCGATGTTTTCTTTTAATCGTTGTGAATTGGAAGATTTAGGAATGGCTACCACTCCCCGCTGAAAGTCCCAGCGTAATATTATCTGTGCTGCTGTTTTATGATGTGCTTCTCCGATTGCATGTAATACTTTTTCATCTAATAGTCCGGTCTGATTCGCTGCGAACGGGCTCCATGCTTCCGGGCGGATTTTGTTTTCCAGACAGTAACGAATGGTTTCTTTCTGATTAAAATAGGGATGGCATTCGATTTGGTTAACTGCCGGTGTCAGGTCACTCACCTGTCTCAGGGCTTCGAGGTGATGGGGTTTGAAGTTACTTACTCCTACTGCTTTTGCTTTTCCGCTTTGATAGATTTCTTCAAACACTTTCCATGTATGGATGAATTTCTCCGGTACGGGCCAATGGATCAGATACAGGTCCAGATAGTCTGTTCCTAATTTCTCCAGACTTTCTTCCAGCGCTTCCATGATCTTACCGGAACGTTGGTCATCATTCCACAGTTTCGTAGTGATAAAAATTTCTTCACGGGGCACACCACTTTCCCGGATCGCTTTTCTGACAGTCTCTTCATTTTTATAATAGGAGGCCGTATCGATGTGTCGATATCCTATCCGGAGTGCTTCTTTGATCGCATCTTCACTCTCTTCATTATTTTCCATCCGGAAAACTCCTAATCCGATAAAGGGTATTTCCTGCCCCTTGTTTAATGTTGCTTTTGGGATCATTTTTTTCTTTTTATAGATTTGTTTATCTGAAAAACATCTACCCGGCCGGAAAGGTTTTTTCTTTTGTTCAGATTCAGTTTTTAAAGGAATGGGCCTGTCCCCGAAAAATATCCGTAAAGCGTATTCGTTTTTTCTGAAAAAAGAGAATGATTATATGTTTTGCAAATCAATATATTGACGATGGAGGCACGACTATGTAAAGAAAAAAGTAGTAAAAAACCTTCCCGGAAATTTTGATATTTAAAATAAAGCCGTACCTTTGCAGCGCATTAGAACAAAAACGGGGTGTAGCGCAGTCCGGTTAGCGCACCTGCTTTGGGAGCAGGGGGTCCCAGGTTCGAATCCTGGTACCCCGACGAAGAGAGCGAATCAATTACTTGATTCGCTCTTTTTTTATGGATAGGGTCAAAATTGGTTTAGTAATATTCTCCTGAAAGGGGATAGATTAGTGATCAAGTAGTTTTTTATAGGGTTCTATTTAGATCCCCTTTCAGGAGAGGAGAAGATGTATATGTGTAATTTAATGAATCATTTTATTCACAGAATCAAAAGTAGAATAAGCAGATAATTATCTTTAATAAAAGCTTTTAATATTTTTCTGGCTTTGTAGATCCTTGTCTTAATGGTATTATAAGGCAAACCCAGATCAACTGCTATTTCTCTATATTTATATCTGTCCAAATGCATCCGGAAAGGAACCAAATATTTGTCTTCCAATATTTCAACTGTGTTGCGGAGTTCCTTGTATTCATATTCCTCTTCCGGATTGGGAGCGTCTATCCAATGACTCAGGTCAAGTTCATAATAATCTTTTGACGGATCAATAATTGTAAACTCCCTGACTCGTTTGTTATAATCATCAATAAATAGGTTTTCCATAATTTTCTTTGCCCAAGCATCAAATTTGTTTTTATCGACATATTTATCAAGATTCTCATATATGACCAGATACGTTTGTTGAATCAGGTCTTCCATATCCTCTTTCGTCAATTTGTAAAAAGAGGCTTTCTTTTCGAGCATGCTTTTCAACTCGTTAAAGAGTTTATTATTCTTCATTTTTTTTAATTTAATAGATTTAATATTTCATATACATCTTCTCATAACTACTTAACCGTATGCGCTCTGAATGTTATCTCGCTGAGTTAGCATTTAGGATTATTTAACTGTGTTTTTTTAAAGTGAAATAATTATTTACCGGATTTAACTTTCAGATGGAGGAAAAGTGAATTTTTCAATAGTGCCGGGTGTTTAGATCCATAAATTTTATGCAAAAATAGATTTAATCGTCTGTGGGAATTGTCACTAAAAATGTTAAGAATGCGATATAAGAAGGATTCCCGAAAAAAACTGTACTTTTGTAAGTCTAAAAAACAATTCCAAAACCTGAAGGAGGATGTTTCATAAGCCGTCCATTCTGGGAATTATGGTTTTGTTTCCGGATAATTAGCAAATTCGATTCTTAAGAATGTATACTGTCAAGAAAACAATGGAGATCTCTGCGGCACATAGCCTGCGGTTATCTTATGAAAGTAAATGTGAATGTCTGCATGGGCATAATTGGGTTATTACAGTTTGGTGTCGTGCAAAAGAACTGAATGCCGATGGTATGGTGGTGGATTTTACCCATATTAAACAGGACATACAAGCCCGTCTGGATCATAAAAACCTGAATGATGTGTTCTCTTTTAATACTACTGCTGAGAATCTCGCGAAATGGATATGCGATCAGATCCCGGCCTGTTATAAGAGGGTGCAGGAGTCGGAAAATAATGTAGCCTGGTATGAAGAAAATTAACGAGATTTTTTATAGTATTCAGGGAGAAGGGTATTTTACGGGGACTCCGGCTGTTTTTATTCGTTTTTCAGGTTGTAACCTGCAATGTGATTTTTGTGATACCGAACATCAGGATGGAGTCTTCATGTCGGATGAAGAGATTCTGTCAGAAGTGCAAAAGTATCCGGCTACCCATCTTGTATTTACCGGGGGAGAACCTGGTTTACAGCTTACTGCTGGGTTGATCCGGGATTGTAAACAGAAAGGACGGTTTATTCAGATAGAGACGAACGGAAGCATTTTATTGCCGGAAGGGATTGACTGGATCACCTGCTCTCCAAAGCCGGGCAAAGAGGCTGTTATTATGCGGCCGGATGAATTGAAGGTTGTATATACTGGGCAGGATATGTCTGAGTATGACAAATTTATTGCCAAAGTGTATTGCCTGCAACCCTGTTCCTGTCGTAATACGGAAGAGGTAATAAAGTATATCCGGCACCACCCGAAATGGCGGTTAAGTTTACAAACACATAAGTTATTAGGTATACAATAAATAGAAAGGAGAGAACAGATAATTGTTTTCTCCTTTTTTATGCTGTTCGCTTCCCTGTTAACAGGAAAGATTGATAAAAAGCCGGATTGTACTTCTTTTCCTCTGACAGTGTGTTTATTAAGTAAGTACCTACATCAAAGAACACTGCCTGCTTTATAAAAGCAGGCAATAGAATTAACATTATAAATAAAGAAGTTGTAATATTTATTACACTTTACCTGTTTCCCGATTAAGATATTTGCATGTAAAATAAACTTATTTAATCCAACAGCCAATGGATATAAACAAGATAATAAATACTTATCTGTCTACCATGAAATGGAAGTTGTTCGTTATTGTTAGTGTAGGTACTATTTGTGGGTTAGGTATTTACAATATCTGTGCATCCAGAGCCTGGAGCTACCTTTCCGATGATCCGGCTACCTGTGTGAATTGTCATATCATGGCTCCCTGGTTTGCGCAGAGTGTCATGTGGAATACTATTTCCGGTCAGATGATACGTACCTGGTTTTCCCCTGGGATAAAGGAATGACCGTAGAGGATATGGAACGACAAAAGCATCTGTCTTTAAGATCATGAACTCGGTTGCTCTGTTTCTGCAAAACTTTCTGTGTGTCAGTACCAGTTTTAATATCTGCCATGCTGTAGTCCGGTTATCTGAAATTAAAAGTGTATATTTACCAGCCTGATATCGATTCATAAATCTAATGAACCTATGTATGATGAGACTATTACGTTGGAAACTGGTATTTTTAGTTATCTGTAGTATGATAACCCTGACAAAAGCACAAAATAATCCCATCCTTTTGTTTCCGAAAGGTGCACCGGATGAAGCTGTTCAGATGGTTGAAAAAGCCGATATCGGCGGTGAGACAGGAGGTTCTTCCGTCTTACGTATTACGAATGTCAGTGAACCGACTATTACGGTTTATCCGGCTCCACAGGAGAATGCATCCGGAGCGGCGATGATCGTCTGTCCCGGTGGTGGATACAGTATTCTGGCTTATGACCTGGAAGGAGATGAGGTCTGTGAATGGTTAAATAAGATTGGAATTACGGCTGTCCTGTTAAAATACAGAGTTCCCCGGAGGGAAGGGCGGGAAAAACATGAAGCCCCTTTGCAGGACATTCAGCGTGCGATCGGCTATGTGCGGGCCAATGCCAGGGGTCTGGATATTGATCCCAAACGGATCGGTGTCATGGGATTCTCAGCAGGAGCTCACCTCTCCGCAATGGCAAGTAATAGCTTTGCCAAACGAACTTATCCGGCAGTAGATGCTGCTGACAGAGTCAGTTGCCGTCCGGACTTCTGTCTTTTGGTCTATCCCGCTTATCTGGATGGTGAAAATTTCCGGTTGGCTCCTGAATTAAAAGTATCGGCTCAAACACCTCCTACGATGCTTATACAAACAGAAGATGATAAGTCCTATATAAATAGTAGTTTATTCTACTATTACGCGCTGAAAGAAGCAGGTGTTCCTGCCTGGATGCACTTATACAGTACCGGAGGACACGGATATGGTTTACGTAATACGGGTGTTGCGGTCAATGAATGGCCGGAACGGGCAGAAAACTGGTTCCGGGAATTGAAAATCATAGATTGATTAAGAGATACAAAGAGAAGCCGTCCTGAATAGGGCGGCTTCTTTTATATATCAGTTGTCTTAAGAACTATTTTAAGAAAGATCCTTTCGCAGAATTAGATTGAACCATACCTCATGGCTCCTATATCCACTCTGTAGCACGAAATTAGATCAGTCATTAAAATTAAAGCTGATAGCGATGATATAACAGTTCATTGGAAAGAAGGTTTATTACCGCTGAACCGGTAATTTTACAGATGATCTTACCAAATCAGGGTCCTTCTTAATAGAATTTTTCTGTTTTCCGGTAATCTGAAAAGTTTATTTACTTTATTTAAGAACTGAAGTTAAGAAGGTTAATCAAACATCAAAAGAAAACCTCATTTTTTCACACCCGTTATTTTTCTTTGTAAATTATTATTCTGAAAAACCAAAGAGATAGATCTCTATTGGATATAGAGCTAAGCTGGAATGTGAAAATCTTCCACACTCGGCTGATAAGGAGTTCGAAACTTGGTTATTTCAGAAAAAAATGTATCTTTGTCATACGGAAAGCGTTCCGTATTGTTTTTTTAACCATGGGGATGACCGGTTTTGACAGCAGGTAGAAGTGGTTTGTAAGCATGTAGTGCGTTGTCGGTTTGCACTTAAATCTCAGTCGGCGAACAATTAACTGGCGAAAATAATTACGCTCTCGCTGCTTAATCGAAGTATAGTAGATTCAAGCTTAATCCTTACAATAGTTGTAGGGACGTGACATCACCCGGATGCTGTGGCTCCGAAGCGGTCCGACCAGGTGGTGCAGCAATATCGGAGATAGTTTGAAGTAAGCCCCGGCCTTCAGATGAAACTTTAGGGGATACGGTTAGAGTGGGTGGCTTCGGTCTTGCTCTTTCCCGACAATCGAAGGCGAAGATAAACATGTAGAAAGCAGATTAGTTCCTTGTTTGGACGAGAGTTCGAATCTCTCCATCTCCACAAAAAAGCCTTGTAAGTAAAACACTTACAGGGCTTTTTTATGAAGTGTGATCAGAAAGTACACGCAAAAACAATGGAAAGTTCCCGTCATACCATCTCCTGTACTTTCGGGATGTATATAGACCAGTGGTTATGCACGATCTTCCACTTATTATCCGGATTCTTGCGGTAGACTTCCGTACAATTCCATTTCCAGACTTGACCTCCGGCTTCGGAGATCAGGTTGAAAGATAAGACGGCCATTTGCTCGGTGGCTTGTACTACCGGATTAACCATCTCACTCTTATCCACTTTCACGTCTCCTGACATCGCATTATAATAGGCTTCGATTGCCTCATATCCGTCCATCCGTCTTTCCAAAGTAGGATCAAAATAGGTGAAATCTGTGTCATAGAGTGCCAGATAACCGGAGGGGTCTCCGTTGTTCCATTTGTTTAGTGCTTCTTTTTCCAAAGCAATAATTGTTTCCGGAATACATTTTTCTACGGTTTGTTGAGTTGTGTGATACATGTTGTCTGATATTAAAGTTCTTTCCGGCAAAGATAGAAGTTGCTCAGGAGGGACAGATTTCAGAAAAGAAGGAGAAAATAGTACTTTTTACGGTTTCCTCGTTTTCCTATATTCTAATGGTGTAGAACCTGTATGGGAGCGAAAAAAGCGGATAAAATAGGATGCGGATTCATAATGAAGCAGTTCTGCAATTTCCGTGACAGACCGGTCTGAATAAAGTAATAGTTTTTTCGCTTCTACTAATAACTTGTTTTGTATGTAGGATTTAGCACTTACACCAGTGGTCGATTTTACTATTTCATTCAAATAATTTGCAGTGAGGCATAGCTTATCTGCATAAAATCCGATGGAATGATGTTCCGGAAGTTTTTGGCTGACCAGTGAAATAAACCTGCTTACGTGTTCCCTCCGGTTATCCGGAGAGTTGCAAACAGATGGAGCTGCTTGTATATAGGCTCTGTTCAATAGCATGAGGACCTCATAGAGAAGGGCACGAAGGATATGTCTGTCTATTATTGAATAGTCGTGGATTTCTTTTTTTATGGTTTGTATGCAATAGGAGAGGCGTTGATAGTTTTCGTCATCAATTGTCAGGAAGGAAGTGGAACGTTCCATTTTGAAATAAGACATTTGTTGAAGAAAATTGCGGTCATTGAAGAAAGAGAGCAGGAATTCTTCTTCAAAGATGAGGGCATATCCCTCTTGTATGGTGTGAATGTCCCAGCTCCGGATATCTCCCGGTTTGGAAAAGATCACATCTCCTTTGGTTACCAGATAAGATTGATCATTGATATGGAATTTCCCTGTTCCTGTTGTGATCAGGGTAATGTCATAATAGGTTAAGGAATGAACAGTTTCTTTACTAAGATACTTTTTTATATCCGGTAAGGATACTACATCCACTAATAGTTCGTCACCATATTTGGTTTTATGGAAATTATATTGTGGAATGGTTCGCATGGATAGCTGTCCGTTAGGTTATGTATACAAAAGTAAGAGTTATTTGGCCAGAATTCCTATGCAGGGAAAAATATTTGTTTTTTCCGGGCTGTTTAAATTTAAATTATATCTTTGTTATATACTATGTTATGGTAAAAGCCCTTATGTGTACTTAATTATATGAAAAAACTTGTTTGGCTCCTTTTCTTTCTCTATTTTTCCCTGGGTTGTTTACTTTCTCAGATCTCTCAATCTATAGAATTTGACAATATACATGGAGACGGTAATCTGGTGAATTGCTTCTTTCAGGATGGGAAAGGAATTGTATGGATCGGATCCGGTGGAGGATTATATACTTATAATGGTGTATCCATACACAAAAAAGGGCTTCAGGCTCCTCCTCAGTTGATTAACCAGATGGTTCATTGTGTCCTTCAGATAAATGAACTGGAATATTATACAGGGACCAGTAATGGATTGGGGTTATTGAATATAGAAACTGATACTTACCATCTCTATTCCGGTACGGAGGGTCTGGATATCCGTTCTTTGGCCCGTCTGAATGATCATGAGGTCTTATTAGGAACTATGAACGGGCTGTTCCGGTATAATTTACAGACCAATAGCCGGGAGTCTGTCCAGCCGCTTGCTTCCCATCCGGTTTATTCTATTATTGTCAGCAATAAAGATACTTTTTTCATCAGTAGTTATCAGGGATTTTATTGTTATACGCCTGAGCAGGAGAATTATACCTTCATTCCTTTACCAGGGACAGATGGGAATCCTTCTCTCGTTATTTCGATGATTTGGGATGGGAATGAAACCTCTCTTTGGGTCGGAACGGAAAGGGAACTCCTGAAATATGATGTGGGTGATCAGCAGTTTCAGAAAGGTGCTTATCTGTCCGGTAACTCGATTAAAAGCATGCGGATGGTCACTTCCGGAGACCTTTGGGTCGGAACAGATAATGGGTTATATATCTATTCTCCCTCTTCCGGACAATTTGAATATTTAGTGCATAGTTCCAGGGATGGCCGTTCTCTTATTAATAATGCTATCTGGGGGATCTTTGAAGACCGGGAGTATAATATCTGGCTGGGAACAGACAGGGGAATCTCTTTGTACAGGCATACCACCTCTTTCCGTCTTTATCAGTGGGAAAGTATTGTAAAATCAGATGAAGGGAATCGTTTGGAATGTATCTTCCGGGATTCCCGGGGATATATCTGGTTAGGAGGAAGTAACGGACTGGCTCTCTTTGATCCGGTGACTCAGCGTTCCGCCTGGTATAAGATGAAAGAGAGTGAACATTCTATTTCACATAATCGTATACGTAGGATTCATGAAGACCGGGAAGGGGATCTGTGGGTTGCAAGCGACGGAAGTATCAGCCGGTTTGACTATCAGACCCGGCGTTTCATTAACTATATTATTATGGACTCCACCGAGACACGGAATGCGAACTGGGCCTATAATATTTTTGATGATGAACAGGGTAATTTATGGATTTCTTCCTATCTGGGAGGTGTGTTTGTAGTGAATAAAGAGAATTTGCTCGCACATCCGGAATCCAGGTATCTGGCGGAAAGGAATTATTTTATGAATCCTGGCCGGAATGGTTTGATTAGTAATAGTGTGGAGATTTCAGCACTGGATAAAGCCGGGAATGTCTGGTTACGCGGAAAGGGATTGAGTGGATTGAATAAGATTGAAGTGGAGAATAACCGGGTACTGCATTTTTCTCAGGGATTGGTAGATAGTAAATTGCCTGAGTATAAGATCGCATCTGTCATTTCGGGAAAAGATGGGTATATCTGGGTGGGTATGTGGGACGCTATGGTCCGGATCGATCCTGTGACGCATGAAATGACTATTTTTGAAGATAATCATCTGGCAGAAAAGGGAATATATAATATGGCGGAAGAGGGAGACCGGATCTGGTTGATCCTGTCAGATGGGATCTGTGCTTTTAATAAGGTGGATCATACGTTTCAATATATGTTGCTGGAATGGGCTCCCTATTCAGTAGGCCACTGGGATGAATATGACCAGCAAATGTGGATTGGTGGGGAAGATCATTTTTTGACTTTTTCACCGGAACATTATCTGAATTATGAGGAAGAGGAATCTGTTTTATTGCTTACGGATCTGTATGTTAATGAAAAAAGAGTGATAACCGGGGAGAAACTGGATGGAACCGTTATTCTGGAGAAGGATATTCTTTTTACCCGTGATATTACGTTGAAGCATCATCAGAATCATATTTCCTTCCAGTTTACGGATGTGAAGTATAGTCGTTCTATCAAACCTCATTATTTATATTATCTGGAAGGTGTGGATAAGATGTGGAGAGGGCTGGATGCCCATCCGAACCGGATTTCCTATTCCAATCTGATTCCCGGAAAATACAAGTTGTTTATTAAGCAGGTAAAAGATGAGGATACCTATTCCACTCCTGAGCTGATCCTGTCTATCGATATACTGGCACCCTGGTATGCGAGTGGGATCGCGAAATGTGTATATATCCTGTTATTAGGATCTTTACTCATATGGGTGGTGAATTATTTCCGTGTGCGGAACCGTTTGAAAATAGAACGGATTGAACGGAAAAAACGCTGGAGTTATCTAATATGAAGATGGAGTTCCTTTCAAATATTTCCCATGAATTGAAAACACCCCTTAGCCTGATCCTTAACCCGGTAAATAAAATAGTGTCGGAAACGAAGAATGTGGCTTTGCGGGAGCAACTGAAGCTGGTACAGCAGAATGCCGGACGCCTGAATACGCTGGTTCATCAGATTATTCATTATAAAGAAAAGGATCACACACTTTCTGAACTGAAACTTTCCCATTTGGAGCTGGTGGAGTTTATCCATAGTATTCTGGATATGCATGCGGAGGCATTTATTTCTAAAAATATCCGGTTGGAATTTGTTCCTTACCGGGAAAAGGTCTATGTAAGAGCGGATATTTTTAAACTGGAGGCTATCCTTAATAATTTGATATCCAATGCCTATAAATTCTCCCATCCGGAAAGCACGATTACGGTTCGCCTGGATCTGGAAAGTGCGACAGATAAGATCCTGCGTTTGCAGGTAAATGATGAAGGTGTAGGGATTCCTCAGAAAGACCTTTCTCTGATTTTTGAGCGTTTTTATCAGTCAGACCAACATGCTTCTATAAATAGTGAAGGTTCAGGTATCGGGCTTTCTTTAGTGCGTAATTTTACGGAATTACACCGGGGAACAGTGGAGATCACATCGGAAGAAAATCAGGGTACCACCGTTACTTTGTATCTGCCTATTTTAGAAGAGGAGCCGGATGTGCTGCCTGATCCTGCCGGTAAACGGGAGAAAATGAATAGTGACATACGGGTATTGGTGGTGGAAGATAATGTGGAAATTGCCTATTTTATTGCTGAGAACCTGTTGGGCGCTGACTACCGGATCGCACATAATGGGAAGAAAGGGGTGGAAATTGCACAGGAGTATTTGCCGGATGTGATCATTGCTGATATTATGATGCCGGTTATGAATGGGTTGGAAATGAGCCGGTTGTTGAAACAAAATATCCATACGGCTACAATTCCGGTCATTATCCTGACGGCAAAAGATGACCAGTATACGGAGAAAGAGGCTTTTTCTATGGGGGTGGAAGCTTTTATACCCAAACCTTTTGATATGGATATGCTGAATCTGCGGATTCAACATATTTTTGAGAATAAAAAACACCTGATCAATAAACTCCGCCAGAAGTCTTTGATACAGGAAAAAGAGATTGTTGCTGAGTCACAGGATGAGATCTTTCTGAGCAGAATCACGGAGATCATAGAAGATAAGCTGGATGACCCGGAATTAAATGTACAGAAGCTGGCTGACCTGAGTGGATTCAGTGCGAAGCAGATCTATCGTCGTATCAAACTTCTGACAGGTAATACGGCAGTGGATTATATCAGATCGATCCGTTTGAAGAAAGCATCCCTCTTGCTTTCCCAGAAAAAGTTTACGGTAGCGGAGGTTATGTATATGGTAGGATTCTCAAACCATTCCTATTTCTCTAAATGCTTTTCTGCCCGCTACGGAAAAACCCCTAAGCAATATATGGAAACAGGGGTATAAAAAGAAATGTCCGATTTCTTTTCTTATTTTTTCAGTTTGTTTCTATGGTGTCCTTTTTGTTTTGTTTTATGAACGATCTCAACTGCTTGAAAAAAGGTTTTCTGTTATTTTAGATCTTGTTAAACCCAGACACTTTTGATGGGGAAAGCCATGGATTATCTTACTAATACTATATATAAATCAATTGGAAATAACATGAAAAACAGACAAATTTCAGCACTTCTTGGAATGTGTGTACTGGGTTTCTATTCTGCTTCTGCTGAGAGCTCTGATGTGTTGGAGAGAAAAGCAATGGTAGGACCTATGGTGACCATGGCACAGCAGCAATCCGGGAAAGTTACGGGAGTGATTGTAGACTCTTATGGTGACCCGATCATCGGGGCAAACGTTTTGGTAAAAGGAACGACAAACGGAACGATTACAGATTTCGACGGAAACTTCAGTCTGGATTGCAATCCGCAGGATGTAATACAGATTACTTATATTGGTTACCTGTCTAAAGAAATGGTTGTTGGGAACCAGAAAACAATCCGTATCGTACTGGATGAAGACACAAAGGCTTTGGATGAAGTAGTTGTGATCGGATATGGTGTACAGAAGAAAGCCGACCTTACTGGTTCTGTAGCGAATGTGAGCGCAGATAATCTGAATATTGCGAGTAACTCAAACATCGGCCAGGCCTTGCAGGGTAAAATTGCCGGGGTGGATATCGTTTCTTCCGGAGGTTCTCCCGGACAAGGTACCAGAGTAATGGTGCGTGGTGTCGGTACGTTGAATAATTCCTCTCCTTTATATATTGTAGATGGAATGTATATGTCTGGTATCGATCACATCAACCCGAATGATATTGCCAGCATTGATGTTCTGAAGGATGCTTCTTCTGCTGCAATTTATGGGTCACGTGCTGCGAATGGTGTGGTGATCGTTACAACGAAAGAAGGAACGAACACAGAAGGTAAAGCAATTGTAGATCTTTCTGTGGATATTGGGGTTTCTTCCCCATCCAAATATCTGGATATGCTGGATGCTGCCGGATGGGCAAAGGTGACCACCGCTGCACGTGAAGCCATTGGTCTTCCGGTGTTGGAAATGGCACAGGATCTATCCGGTAAGGAAGATAATGACTGGCAGAAAATCATGTTAGGCCCGGCTTTGATGCAGAACTACAATGCTTCAATCAAGGGTGGTAATAAGAATTCTACCTATTATACCAGTGTGGGTTACTTCAATCAGGATGGTACAGTAAAAGGAACAAATTACCAGCGATATTCCATACAGTCTAAGAATGATTATAAGAAGGGTATTCTTTCTGCAGGTACGAATATTGTTCTTAATTTTAATCATAGTAACCCTTTACATTCCGAGTCAAGAGGTGGAATGATCGGAACAATCCTTCAAACGATCCCAACGGTCAGTAAATATGATGATACCCGTGTCGGTGGATATGGTGCTTCCTATGGTGATGTAACTAATTTAGCTCACCCCCTGGGTATCGTTGATAAAAATATTTATGATCGTTATCAGGAAAATGCGATAGTGAACGCTAACTTATACGTGCAGTTGGAATTGTTTAAAGGATTGAAATATAAATTAAACCTTTCTCCGGATTTTGACTTCTATCATTATAAATATTTCGAAAATGAATATGATTTCGGTTTGAAGAGTAACTCTGTTACGATGTTAACTGACCGTCAGACCCGTGAACGGAATATATTGGTAGAAAACCTGTTAACATATGACTGGACATTTGGTGACCATAAAATTTCAGCACTGGCTGGTTACACCTATCAGGATAGCCGGTATCGTTGGTTGCAGGCATACGGAGAAGAACTTCCTCAGGGATTATATGAAATAGATGCTTCTACTACTAATCGTAGCAACGAAGGTTGGTTACACAGAAATGTGTTGACTTCTGTATTAGGACGTGCATTCTATTCTTATAAAAACAAATACCTGATCACAGCAACGATCCGCCGGGATGGTTCTTCCAAATTCGGTGCGGATCACCGGTATGGTTATTTCCCATCTGCATCTGTAGGCTGGGTGATGACGGAAGAAAGTTTCATGCAGAACATTCAATGACTGGATTTCTTGAAGATCCGTGGGGGTTACGGGGTTTTAGGTAACCAGGAGATCGTTCCTTATCAATATTCTTCTACTATTACAACCGGTATTAACTATCCGGATGGAAAAGGTGGTTTGATCCAGGGTGCTTTCCCTAAAGAGTTTGCCAACCCGGATATTAAGTGGGAGGAAACTGCTATGACCAATGTGGGTATTGATATGCATATCTTATCTAGCCGTTTGAGCCTGACTGCGGACTGGTACGTAAAAAACACAAAAGATGTTCTTCTTACTGTCCCTATTCCTATT
The DNA here is from genome assembly GCA_021201865.1 of Tannerellaceae bacterium. Lineage (GTDB taxonomy): Bacteria > Bacteroidota > Bacteroidia > Bacteroidales > Tannerellaceae > UBA4116. The sequence goes on from JAJQEE010000227.1 coordinate 20,469, forward strand.
TCATCGGGTGGTGCCAATGATCCTGTCAGAAATGCGGGTAAAATACGGAATGAAGGGGTTGAGTTCAATTTAAGTTGGAATGACCGGATTAATAATGACCTGTCTTATGGCGTCAGCTTCTTAGGTAGCCATAATAAAAATGAAGTAATAGAACTGGGTACCGGTACACAAGCTATCTGGGGTGGAGCAACTGTTCAGAATATCAACACAAGTAAAACATTGGCTGGTTATCCCATTGGTGGATTCTGGTTAATTCCGACAGACGGTTTATTCGGTAGTGATGCGGAAGCGGATGCGTATGCAAAAGATGGCGTGAAGATCCAGCCGAATGCAAAGGGTGGTGATGTGAAGTTTGTGGATACGAATGGTGATGGCACGATTGATGATGAGGACCGTGTATATATGGGTAGCCCGTTCCCGAAATTTACGATGTCCCTGAATGGAAATGTGACTTACAAGAATTTTGATGCTTCTGTTGGATTCCAGGCTGTATTTGGTAATAAGATCTACAATGCGACCCGTCAGACATTAGAAGATGTGACAAAAGGTACAAACTACCTGTCTTCTGTGCTGGATTACTGGACTCCTGATAACCCGAATGCTTCTTATCCGCGTCTGGTATGGGATGATCCGAACCGCAACACACGTGCGGAATCTGACCGTTATCTGGAAAGTGGCTCTTACTTCCGCTTGCGTAGTTTACAGGTGGGCTACACATTCCCAATCGAATGGTTTAAGGGATATATTGATAAAGCCCGTATCTACGTGAATGCTGAGAATTTATTTACGATTACCGGTTATTCCGGATATTCTCCTGACGTAAACGTGGTGGATAGTAATGACCGGAAAGATCCAAGTGAGATGGCGTCCACTTATCGTGGATTTGATTACTTCATCTATCCTAATAATCGCGTATTTATGATAGGTTTAAATGTAACATTTTAATTAGGTAGATCATTATGAAAAAATATTATATCATATTGCTGAGTGTAATCGCAACGGGATTATTCTTAGCTTCCTGTGAGGATCAGTTGAACCAGACGAATCCAAACCAGGCCACAGAAGATACCTTCTGGAAAAATGAATCGGATTTTCAGTTAGCACTGACTTCTTGCTATACTCCATTGAAAAATGCGTTGAATGGTGGATACTATGGAACCCGTGGTGTGATGTTACGTATTGCACGTGCTGACGAAGTAGAGTTCAGAAATGACATTGCAGACGTGTATACAGTGAGCCGTTTTACGAATAGTAATACGAATTCTCTGACCCAGGGGATGTTCTATCAGTTCTACAATGCACTCTACCGTACCAACTCTATTATGCAGAAACTGGAAGAAAAAGGAGATGACTTTTCTGTGGAATTCCGGAATTCTGTAATTGCCGAATGTCTTTTCATTCGTGGTTTTTATCTGTTCCAGTTGGGAAAAGAGTTTAAGAATGCACCTTTGAAATTAACAGCCTCTCAGGTTCCTTCTACTTTCCCTATCGAAAAATCCAGCCAGGAAGAGATTTGGGCACAGGCAAAAGAAGATCTGAAAACGGCAATGAGCCTGTTGCCTATTGAAAATGATCTGGGTAAACCGACCAAAGGTGCAGCCATGGCTGTGCTGGGTAAGATCTATATATATGAGGAAGACTGGTCAAGTGCAATTGAATATCTGGAACCCCTCACTGGTTCGCCTTATTCCTATGAATTAGTTTCTGATTTCTACTGGAACTTTGATGAAGAACACAGTTTTAATTCTGAAAGTATTTTTGAATTGATTATTGATAGTACTGGTGGTACTGACCTGTGGGGTGATGGTGAAAACATCAACTCTACACAGACCAATACACGTCCGAAAGAATATGCTGCTCCTGAAGTGAATGGCTGGTATGAAGCACAACCTACTCAGCAGATGATGGATATGTTCCTGGCAGAGCCGGACAAAGATGGTAATCCGGATTATCGTGCACGTATGTCAGCCGTATGGGATTATGAAGGTGCTACTTATTACCAGCAAGCTTTCCGGGAAGTTTTTGATGAAAACAAATGGGATACCTATTGGATCCTGAAATACCAGAACTGGCAGACTCAGACAGAAGAACCAAGCCCTCCTATGTCTTGTCTGAATGAACGTGCGATCCGTTATGCAGATGTGCTCCTGTTGTTGTCGGAAGCTTATATGAACCAGGGCAATTTTTCAAAATCGGTGGATTATCTGAACCTGATCCGCAGACGGGCAAACCTGAATGATTATAGTGGCACTCTGACCAGGGAGGAGATATTTAAAGACCTGGAACATCAGCGTGCGATCGAATTCTTTGTGGAAGGCGAACGTTTCTATGACCTGCGTCGCTGGGGATTGCTGGAAGCAAGATTACAGGCACAGGATCCGATCCGTTATCAGAATTTCGCTTCCGGACAAACCGGAGGGACCAATAAATTCTACTATTTCCCGATCCCGGCCAAGGAACTTGAAACAAATGAATTGTGTACTCCTAACGAGGGGTGGTAAAAACCATATGCCGGATAAAGTCCCACGGAAATGTGGGGCTTTATTTAATCTTTTATTTAAATGCTAATATCATGAATATATATAAATGTATACTTCTGGCGTTACTGCCTGTTTTGTTTGCCTGTCAGCAAAACAGGAGTATAGAAGAAACAAAGATCACTTTTAATGATGGCTGGAAATTTTACCGGATAGATCCCCATACGGACCCTCCGGAGAATTGCCATCTTCCCAGTTTTAATGATTCTGCCTGGGATGATATACGTATTCCTCATACTCCAAGAATTGAGCCGTTAGTTGTAAATGACCAGTGGCAGGGAGATTGCTGGTACCGGAAAACATTTACGCTGCCTGAAACCTATAAAGATCGTATCCTGTTCCTGAAATTTGAAGCTGCTTTGAATGAAGCTACTATCTGGTTAAATGGAGAACAGGTTGCCGAACATTTAGGAGGATTTCTGCCTTTTAGTGTTGACCTGACGGGAAAAATTGCCTGGAATGAACCGAATGTGATTGCTGTAAAATTGAATAATGAAGATAATCCGGTCACAGGTCCCAAACCATTGGCTACTCTCGATTTTAACACGTATGGTGGTATTTACAGAGATGTAACCCTGATCTCTAAGGAGCCGCTTTATATTACGGATGCCAATCACGAACAGATCGTGGCCGGTGGAGGTATCTTTTTCCGCACGGAAGATGTGACGGCTAAAAGTGCCCGGCTGATAGCCAGCACGCATGTCAGGAACCGCTCTGATAAAACCCAGGCTGTGCAGGTGGTATATTCCTTGTATGATCAGGCTCAACAGAAAGTTTTATCTTTCCGGACAGCTGCCGGTGAGATCCCGGCAAAGGGAGATCTTACCCTGACAGCCGAAGAGATCCTGACTCAGCCGGCATTGTGGTCCCCTCAATCCCCTCATTTGTATAAGTTAGAGGTGGAGTTACTAACAAATGGTGTAGTAAGAGACCGGGAAGAGTTAAAAGTAGGTATACGGGATATAAAAATAACCAATGAAGGACTTTGGCTGAATGGGGAGAAAACCTTTTTAAGAGGGGTGAACCGCCATCAGGAATATCCTTATATCGGATATGCTTTATCCAATAATGCCCAATACCGGGATGCCTACCTTATTAAAGAGGCTGGATTTGATTATATACGAAGCGCGCACTATCCTCTTTCTCCTGCTTTCCTGGATGCTTGCGATGAATTGGGTATTCTGCTGCTGGATCCTATTTTAGGATGGCAATATTTCGGGGATGAAGCTTTTGAAGAGTTTGCATTAGCATCCTGCCGGCAGTTGATTCGTCGGGACCGCAATCATGCCTGTATACTGGCCTGGGAACTTTCTATTAATGAATCCTGGATGCCGGACTCTTTTATGGACCAGACACGTGTGATCTCCAGAGAGGAATTTCCGGTTACGAATTGTTATAATGCAGGATGGATGAAGTCGGATGCGTATGATATTTATATTGAGGCACGTCAGCATAGAAAGGGAGTGGATCCTACTAAACCTTTGATTGTTTCAGAATATGGTGACTGGGAATATTATGCCCAGAATGCAGGCTTTAATCAGGATAGCTGGGCCGATCTGAAAAGTGAGGAGCGGAGTAGCCGTCAGCCACGTGGTTCCGGAGAAAAGAGATTGTTACAACAGGCAAGAAATTTGCAGGAATCCCATAATGATAATTTATCCACGCATGCTTTTGCAGATGGATATTGGGTGATGTTCGATTATAACCGGGGGTATAGTGATGATCTGGAGTTCTCAGGGATACTGGATATTTTCCGTTTACCCAAATATGGCGCCTGGTTTTACCGTTCCCAGCTGGATCCATCTGTGGAAAATGTGCTTTTCATTGCTTCGGAATGGCAACCGGGAGTCTCTGAAGGTGTACGGGTATTCAGTAATGCGGAAGAGGTGGAACTGTATCTGAATGGAGAATTGGTGGAAAGAAGAAAACCGGATACGGATGCCATATCCGGTAACCTCAATCATCCTCCTTTCTCTTTTGGAGTTAACTGCACTGAAAGCAGTGTACTCGAGGCTATCGGTTATATAAATGGAAAAGAAGTAAGTCGTGAAAAACTGGCAACCGCGGGTAGTCCGGAAACAATCAGGCTATTTTGCCCTTTCCAGGGGAAAAAACCGGAAGCTGGTTGTAATGACGTATTGTTTGTATATGCAGAGATAAGGGATGCTGCCGGGACAGTGATCCCTCACAATGGTCTGCCTGTTACCTTTACAGTGGAGGGAGATGCTGAGATCATTGGAGAGCAGACCGTAGAAGCGGAAGCTGGGATTGCTGCTATCCTGATCCGTATAGGAGAGAAACGTTCAACCGTAAAAATTAAAACAGTTTCAGCGTTTAAGGATGATGAAATCATTATAGAACCCATCTGATCAATTCCTGTCTGGCAGGAGATGATTAGTACTCTTTTCAGGATCATAGTCAAATAAGTATACGGAATCAATAGCTATTTTATGGATTAGCCAGATAACATCTTAGCTATTCACTTGTTTTTTCTCTTTTTCGTATCGCTTTTTTGACTATGATCTTTTTTAGTTCAGAAAAGTCGTAAAGTCATATTTATAGAAGTTTATAGTATTATGAGGATATGTTTCTCTGCTGTTTTTTAACTATAGATTGTTTTTCATCTCTTTCCTGAATCTGGAAGGTCCCATTCCATAATATTTCTTACAATAGGAGGTGAAGTGGGCCGGAGAGCTGAATCCGAATTCTTTGATGATCTGGCCGATCGGAATATTCACGTCCGCCAGTCTGTTCCGGATATGCCTTGACCGTTGCTTCAGCATCCAACTGTAAGGGGAATCACCGAAGTAAGTCCTGAACTTACGGGTCAGGGAACGAACAGAGGAATTACATAGTTTCGCCAGTTCCTCCACTGTTTTTACATTCTGATAGTTTTTAAGGATGAACGCCTTAAAATCCATATTCTTATTAATAATAGGAGATAGGAATTCGGCTAATTCCTGTTTGGTATAAAACGCTCTTAATACCAAAAAAACTTCTTTTTGTTTGGCTTCCTGCAAATGTTTACATCTGATTTTATGAATAAGATAGAAATGGATGCTCCGGAGAACTTCCATCATGGGTCCCCTGATCGGCAGTTTATTGAAAGATCCTTCTTGTTTATCATACGGGGATAATGACTCCAGAGCCATTTGATCACATAATGTAAATTGATTATCGAAACTTAGAATAATATACTTTGCGTTTGTTACTGCTTTTCCTGTAAAATCCGTATCCTGGGAAATAAAGATCATTTCCCCACCTGAGCATGTCTGATTTGTCAACTCATTATAAGAGACTACTATTTCTCCTTCGATCAAAAAAAGAAGGTAATTGTAATATTTATCTTCAATGTATAGTGTGGAATCCTTTTCTATTTCTTTATAATTAAATCCTATGTGAAAGTCTGATACGTAGTTTTTGCAGGCTTGATGTTCTTCTACATATAATAGATCCATACTTAGCTTTGTTTGTGTGAATTTTGTAATCGGGTTAATTCAAAAAAATTTCTACTCGCTGTTCTATAAATACTCTTCTCTACGGTAATTTTTATATTTTGTCATGTTTATAATACTATGGGAACAAATATAACGAAGGGATTTTAAAATTACGTTATATATCTTAGACAATCTATTTTACCAAATGGTCAACTATTTGTTTATAAACTCCTACATCTGATAATAAAATGCAAAAAATAGTACCCATATATATGAATA
>JAJQEE010000081.1 GCA_021201865.1 Tannerellaceae bacterium
ATCATATTTATTTACGTTTATGTACTATTTTTGATGATTTTAACATATTCGGATGTCAAACCTAAAAATATAGTTTTACTTTTGTAAATATTCTCAAGTAAACTTAATTAATAAGGTGCTATGCAAAACAGACGTGACTTTTTAAAGCGGGCTTCTTTGATGCTTGCAGGAGGTGCAGTACTACCTCAATTATTAACTTCTTGCGGTGGCGGTAGCGGTAGTAGCGCTGCGGCAACATCTGCAACAACTAAAAATATTGGCTTACAGCTTTACTCTTTGAGAGATCTTGTAAAAGAAGAAGGTATCCAGAAAACACTGGAAGTTGTAGCTAAAATGGGATATAAAAACTTAGAAACTGCCAGCTATGACAATGGTAAGATCTATGGTTTGGCTCCTGCTGAATTCAAAAAAATGGTGAATGACCTGGGTATGAAATGTACCAGTGCTCACTTAGGCCAGGCTATCACAAAAGAAAAAGAAGCTGAAGTAATGAGCTGGTGGGATCAGGCAATCGATGCTCACAACGAATTAGGCGTTAAATATATGGTTCAGCCATGGATGCCTGTAAACGATCAGACCACTCTGGATGACCTGAAAATGTATTGTGACTATTTCAATACAGTAGGTTACAAAACAGCAGCAGCAAGCATTCAGTTCGGTTACCACAACCACGACTTTGAATTCCGCAAAGTAGAAGGACAGACTATCTATGATTATCTGTTGGATAATGTAAGTCCTAACCACGTATTCTTTGAAATGGATGTTTATTGGGTAACTATAGGTGGAGCAGATCCGGTTGCTTATCTGAAAGAGCGTCCAAGCCAGTTCAAAGCAATCCATATCAAAGACGATAAAGAAATCGGTGCAAGCGGTAAGATGAACTTCGAACCGATCTTCAACCAGATGTATGAAAATAACATCAAAGACTGGTACGTTGAAGTAGAACAATATACTAAAAATGATCCGGTTGCCAGCGTGCAGGAAAGTTTCGACTACCTGAACAATGCTTCGTATGTAAAATAATTATATATTCCTATATAAGAGAAAAGACTATCCAGACGGATAGTCTTTTTTGTTTTGTTCTTCTGTGAAAACACTAAGGAAAAACAATCTGACAAATCCTGTTAGTTTACAACATGTAAATAGTAATTACATCTGAGATATTTGGGATTTAACTATAAATAATATACTTATTATTCCTCCTTAATAAGTATATTATACGTACTTAATAAGCATATTATTTCTCTCCGTTTATCCTTTTTCTGTCCGGGCTATATCCATGATCTTTTGCCAGTCTTTGGCAAGACTAAGCATGTCAGCATATAGGAGATCTGCTCCGGAATCTGTCAATATTTGGTCGGGTAGGGGGCCTGTATTAACAGCGATGGTGAAGATGCCGGCTGCTGCTCCGGCCTGTACGCCCATAGGAGCATTCTCTATGATGATCGCTTCATTCCGGGCGACTCCGGCTTTTTCCAGGCCCATCAGGTAGGGTTCCGGATCGGGTTTGCCATATTTTACATCATAGGAAGTAACCATCTTTTCACGAATGAAACAGCCGGGATAACTTTGGTTCAGTTTATCGATCAGACTGAGTTGCCCGGAACCTGTTACTACTAACGTTTGCAATTGACAGGCTTTTACCTGTTGCAAGACTTCCGCTGCTCCGGTCATGGGCTGACCGTCATTATACTGGTTAAAGAGTGCAGCCTTTTCCTGATAGATACTCTCTTTCTCTTCAAGGGTGGCTGTCCGTCCGAAGGTTCGCTGAAACAGCTCATCTATGGTGCTGTGTCCGGTTCTTCCTTCAAACATATAATAATCTTCCGGAGCAGAAATTAATCGGTGCCGGGTGGCTGTTTCATGCCAGGAACGGGCATGGAAACGCATGGAGTCGTATAGCACTCCATCCATGTCGAATAAAACAGCTTTCGGGGAAAGGGTTGTTTGACCGGTTCGTTCCAGATACCGGATGATAGCTTGTCGGATCATTTTTGTCTTCTCACTGTTAAACCATTGCAAAGGTATAATAAAAGGGTCGCCACACCCATGGTGGCAACCCTTTCGGAAATATGATCATTCAAATAATAAACAATTATAAACGAGCTTTGATCGCTTCCGTTTCTTTTTCATAACCTGGTTTCTCCAACAGGGCGAACATATTCTTTTTATATGCTTCTACACCTGGTTGGTCGAATGGGTTTACACCTAACATATAACCGCTGATACCACAAGCTCTTTCAAAGAAATAGAATAACTGTCCGATATAGTAAGCAGTTACTGCAGGCAGAGTAATTTTAAGATTGGGAACACCACCGTCTACGTGTGCCAGCTGAGTGCCTAATTCCGCCATTTTATTTACTTCGTCCACATGTTTTCCTGCCAGGAAGTTCAGTCCGTCCAGATCTGCTTCATCAGCAGGAACCAATACGGTATGATCCGGTTTTTCAATAGAAATAACCGTTTCAAAAATAGAACGTTCTCCATCCTGGATCCATTGACCCATCGAATGAAGGTCAGTTGTCAGATCTACAGAGGCCGGGAAAATACCTTTTCCGTCTTTTCCTTCACTTTCACCGTATAACTGTTTCCACCATTCTGCGATATAGTGTAATTTCGGATGGAAATTTGCCAGGATCTCGATCTTTTTGCCACTCTTATATAACTCGTTACGGGTCGCTGCATAGATCGTTGCGATATTATCTGCGAAAGGAACATCTGTTCCGGTTGCTTTTTCCATGGAAACCGCTCCTTCAATCAACTCACGGATACTGATACCTGCAACTGCGATCGGTAATAGTCCTACCGGAGTAAGTACCGAGAAACGTCCTCCTACATTATCCGGAATAATGAATGTTTTATATCCCTCCTGGTCTGCCAATGTACGCAATGCACCTTTTTTCGCATCTGTAATAGCTACAATACGGTGTTTTGCTTCCTCTTTACCAACAGCATCTTCCAACTGTTTTTTCAGGATACGGAATGCTAAAGCAGGTTCTGTAGTAGTTCCTGATTTGGAAATATTGATAATACCGAACTGTTTGTCTTTCAGGACTTCGGTTAATTCATACAGGTAATCTTCTCCAATGTTCTGTCCGGCATAAAGGATCACCGGATTTTTACGTTCATTCAGTAACAGGTCGAAGCTATTGTTCAAGGCTTCCAGCACCGCTTTTGTTCCCAGGTAGCTACCGCCAATACCAATGGCAACCACAACTTCACATTTAGAGCGAAGTACATTTGCAGTCTCTTCAATTTCTGCGATCTCAGCTTCTGTAATAGAAGAGGGAAGAGTTAACCAGCCTAAGAAATCATTTCCTGCACCGGTACCGTTCTGTAAGGTTGCGTTACATTCTTCAGCTTTTCCGGCCTGAGCATATACCTGCTCTTTTGTTACAGTACCTAAAGCCTTGTCAATGTCTAAAGTGATGTTCTTCATATTTTTATTTTTTATTTGAGTAGTGGGTAGAGGGGAGTGGGTCGTTAGTAGAAAAAATATTCAAATTCTACCAATTATTTACTACTATCTATCAACTACTTATTCTCATTTAAATGTCTCCGTTAATTTTCTTGTGATGCTAAAAGGTGATTTTCGCTCATATAAGATCTGGTAGACCGCATCCAGGATCGGCATTTCTACCTGATACTTTTCGTTGATCTCGTGAATGCATTTTGCACCGTAATAACCTTCTGCGATCATTTCCATTTCAATCTGGGCTGTTTTCACGGAATATCCTTTTCCGATCATGGTGCCGAATATCCGGTTCCGGCTGAACCGGGAGTAAGCTGTTACCAACAGATCTCCCAGATAAGCAGAAGCTGTGATATCCCTTTCTACCGGATGAACAGCCGCTACAAATCTGCGCATCTCTTCAATGGCATCGCAGATGAACACAGCCTGAAAATTATCTCCGTATTTCATTCCGTGGTAGATACCTGCCACAATAGAATAGACATTTTTCAATACGGCTGCATATTCGATCCCGACCACATCATTGCTGTATGAGTTTTTCAAATACTGATTTCTGAATACATTAGAAACAGCATTCAGGTGCTCATTGTTTATACATCCCAACGTAATATAAGAGAGCCGTTCAAAGGCAATCTCTTCCGCATGGCATGGGCCTCCCAGGATAGCAATATTTTCTTCCGGCACTTCATATCTTTGTGCAAAATAGTCGGTGATCAGCATGTTCTCTTCCGGCACCAATCCTTTGATGGCAGAGATCACAAACTTATGATGAAGAGGAGTCGTAACCTTTTCAAGATGCTGTTTGAAAAAAGGGGAAGGGGTCGCAAAGATTAGCGTATCTGACTGTTCTATGGCTTCATTGATATCTGAATAAAAGTTTATTTTGCTGGTATCGAAACGTACACTGGCCAGATAGTTCGGGTTATGCTTTAGTTGTTTAAACTCTTCTATACTTTCCTGTTTACGCATGTACCAGTTGATACTATCTTGTGTAGACAGTACTATTTTGGCCAGAGCAGTAGCCCAGCTACCGCCGCCCATAATAGCAATTCTTCCGGGTAAATTCATGGCTTTATCCCTGTTTTCCTGCATTCTCTACCCACGAAGCCACAGTTTCCGCAGCAGGGTTCTGTAGCTCTAACTTATGCTTCTTGTTCAATTCGCACAGGTCTTGTCTGAGCTTGTTGGGGTTAGCTTCTGCCAGTGCTTCCACTGTCAGGTATCCGGCTTTCTGAATGGCAGGAACCCAAACCTCTTCAATTCCTAATGCCGCATATTTTTCCGGTGTATCTTTTTTCGCCGCTTTTTCCGGACGCATTTGTGGGAAGAACATTACCTCCTGAATACTTTCCTGTCCGGTCATAAACATGACTAAACGGTCCATGCCAATCCCCATACCACTGGTAGGAGGCATCCCATATTCCAATGCCCGCAGGAAGTCATGGTCAATAAACATCGCTTCATCATCTCCCTTTTCACTTAGGCGAAGCTGTTCTTCAAAACGTTCGCGCTGATCGATCGGATCATTCAACTCTGAGTAAGCATTCGCGATCTCTTTCCCGTTAATCGTCAACTCGAAACGTTCGGTCAATTCCGGATTGTTACGGTGTTTTTTTGTCAATGGGGACATTTCGACCGGATAGTCTATGATGAAGGTGGGCTGTATGTAGCTTCCCTCGCATTTATCACCGAAGATCGCATCAATCAGTTTTCCTTTCCCCATGGTTTCATCCTGCTCGACGCCTAATTGTTTACAAACGTCGCGTAGTTGCTCTTCATTCATTCCGCTGATATCAATACCTGTATGTTCTTTGATGGCATCGGTCATCGTAATGCGTTTGTAAGGAGCTTTGTAGTCAATTTCCTTATCCCCAATCATTACTTTGGTCGTACCATGCACATCCAGTGCGATCTTTTCCAATAATTTTTCGGTTAAGTCCATCATCCAGTTGTAGTCTTTGTAGGCTACATAGATCTCCATCACAGTGAACTCCGGATTGTGTGTGCGGTCCATCCCTTCGTTGCGGAAGTTACGGCTAAACTCGTAGACACCCTCGAAACCACCTACGATCAGACGCTTCAGGTAAAGCTCATTGGCGATACGAAGATAGAGGGGGATATTTAATGCATTGTGATGTGTAATGAACGGACGTGCGGTTGCTCCCCCGGGGATGCTTTGCAGTACTGGCGTATCCACTTCGAGATATCCGCGTTCGTTAAAGAATTCCCGCATCGAATTGAATACTTTGGTACGCTTGATGAACGTGTCTTTCACCTGTTCGTTTACGATCAGGTCCACATAGCGCTGGCGGTAGCGTTGTTCCGGATCGGTAAATCCGTCATACACCACTCCATCTTTCATTTTTACGACCGGAAGGGGGCGAAGCGATTTGGCAAGAACTGTCAATTCTTCCGCATGGATGGATATTTCACCCATTTGCGTGCGGAATACATATCCTTTGATTCCTACATAGTCCCCAATGTCTAACAGCTTTTTGAAAACCGTGTTATAAAGCTCTTTCTCTTCACCCGGACAAAGGTCATCCCGTGAAATATACACCTGGATTCTACCTTCCGTATCCTGTAACTCCATAAAAGAAGCTTTTCCCATGATACGGCGGCTCATGATACGTCCGGCTACCCTTACTGTGCGAGGGGCTTCATCGTCCTTAAAATTCTGTTTTATTTCTGTTGAATAAGCATTGGTTACATACTCGGCTGCGGGATAAGGGTCTATGCCCAGTTGACGCATTTGTTCAAGACTGTTACGTCTGATTATTTCCTGTTCGCTTAGTTCTAATAAATTCATTATGCGATTATATTTATTACAATATCAGGCAAAAGTACAAAATAATTGAGAATTAACAATTGAGAATGGATAATTCAGAGTCAGAACATTAGATTTTTAATAAATGAAAAAATATTACTCTGCTATTGTCAAATAGTGGGAATAGGGAATGATCGCTTCGGGGAGAAAAAAACGCACATCTTTTCCTTCCCGGAACGCCTGACGAATAAAAGTAGAGGAGATCTCTATGATAGGAGCTTCCACCGTTTGAATGTGTGGATGGGAAACTGGTAGGTCAACGGAATATCCTAAACGGGGATAGATCAGGACCGGGAAATTCTCTAACAACTTACGATATTCTTTCCAGCGTTCGATAGACACCCAGTTATCAGCTCCCATAATGAAATAAAAATGGTGGTCCGGATAGGCTTTCCGGAGGGCAGTCAAGGTGTCAATTGTGTAGGTCGGCTGTGGAAGATGGAACTCAAAATCACTGGCACGAAAATGGGGATAGTCCTGAATGGCTATCTGCACCATCTCCAGACGCAGCGCATCATCCAGCAGATCGTTCTTACTTTTGAGTGGGTTTTGTGGAGTAACTAAAAACCAGACTTCTTCCAGCTCGGTGTATTCACATAGCCAGTTAGCCAAAGCTAAATGTCCGATGTGAATGGGATTAAAAGAGCCGGAAAAAATGCCTGTCTTTTTCATGAACCAAATAAAAAGTTTCTGACTACTGCTAACGTTTCTTTCTGTGCTGTAGGCAGATCATCATTGACTATGACTACATCAAATTTCGGGGCAAAGCTTAGTTCAAACTCAGCTTTGGCAATCCGGCTTTCAATCACTTCCGGGGTGTCAGTCCCTCTTCCGGTAAGCCTTTTGCGGAGTTCTTCTATTCCGGGAGGCTGAATGAAGATAGAAAGAGCCTGTTCTCCATAGTAATTTTTAATATTGCATCCACCTACCACATCCACATCAAATATGACATTGTGGCCCTCTGCCAGGATCCGTTCCACTTCACTTTTCAGGGTGCCATAGAACCGGTCCGTATATACCTCTTCATATTCCAGAAAATGACCACCCTGGATCCGTTCCCGGAATTCTTCCGGAGTGAGGAAATAATATTCCACTCCATGTTTTTCTGTTCCCCGTGGCGGACGGCTGGTTGCAGAAATAGAAAACTGGATATCTAAATTTTGTGTTAACAGATAGTTGATAATGGTGGACTTCCCTGATCCGGAAGGAGCTGAGAAGATAATTAACTTTCCTGTCATTCTTTTTTATTTTGAGTAGTTGGTAGTAAGTAGAAAAAATATTCAAATTTTACCGTCTATCAACTACTTATTAATTATAGTACGTTGAGAATTTGCTCTTTAATCTGTTCCAGTTCATCCTTCATACGGACCACGACTTTCTGCATTTCTGCATGGTTGCTTTTGGAACCGAGTGTATTGATCTCTCTTCCGATCTCCTGTACGATGAATCCTAATTTTTTACCCTGTCCCTGACCGCTCTCCATCGTTTGAATGAAATATTTCAAATGATTATCCAGGCGGACTTTTTCTTCATTTACATCTAATTTCTCAATATAATAGATCATCTCCTGCTCGAAACGATTCTTATCATAGTCCTTAGCAGCGATTTTCTCTAAATTGTCCATAATACGGACTTTGATCCGCTCGATCCGTTCACCTTCATATTTCTCAATCTCAGAAAGCAGGGACGCAATATTCTCTATCTTCTGGATAAATAGTTTTTGTAGCATGACTCCTTCCTGTTTACGGAATTCGTGTAACTGGGTAATAGCCTGTTCAATCGTACGCTGGATAATATTCCATTCGTTTTCGTCCGGCTCTACAATATCGGATTTGATCACTTCCGGCATGCGCAACAACGTCTGGAACCAGTCTGCTGGTTCTTCCACACCCAGATCTGCCGCTATTTTTTTGATTTGATTATGATAGTTCTCTATGGCAGCCACGTTAATATGTACCGGGGTTTCTTTTCCGATATATTCAATGCTGATGGAGAATTCCACTTTCCCACGTTTCAGTTCTTTCAATAGCTGGCTCCGTATCAACATCTCTCTTTCTTTATAAATAGATGGGATACGGGTAGACAGGTCTAACTGTTTACTATTGAGCGCCTTTATTTCTACAGTTACTTTTTTTGTTGGTAGTTCGGCAGTAACCTTGCCGAAGCCTGTCATAGATTGTATCATTTAATTCTTAAGTTTTCGCAAAATTACTTTTTTATTTGAAGTTTTGCCGGCTATACACTATAAAAATGTACTTTTGTGGCTCAAATTGTAGTATTTATGCCTTGTATTATATATATAGAAACATCAACAAACGTTTGTTCCGTTGCCATCTCACAGAATAGTCAGCTCCTTTTTGAAAAATCCTCTTTGGAAGGTCCGTCCCATGCAGCGCTTTTAGGAGTATTTATAGAGGAAGCGCTGGCGGTATTAGAAAAAAGAAAGCAGCGACCGGATGCTATAGCAGTGAGTAGTGGACCAGGTTCTTACACCGGACTACGTATCGGGGTTTCCATGGCCAAAGGATTGTGTTTCGGATATGGTATTCCTTTGATTGCTGTTCCTACACTGGATATTGTTGCTTCGAAAGCAATCCGGAAGATAGAAAATACCGGCGAATCTCTTTACTGTGCTATGTTGGATGCCCGGCGGATGGAGGTATATGCCGCCCTCTATGACCGGGATATGAATCAGGTTCGGGAAACGCAGGCGGATATTGTTACGGCGGAAACCTATGAATCTTTTCTGAAAGACCGTAAGGTTTATTTTGTCGGCAATGGTGCTTCTAAGTGTAAAGAGATTATTCTTTCTCCAAACGCTATCTTTCCTGATCAGATAGATCCGCTGGCTTCAGATATGATATTTTTGGCTGAAAAGAGGTATGAAGTGGGTGATTTTCAGGATGCTGCTTATTTTGAACCCTTCTATTTAAAAGAATTTGTAGCCACGATAGCCAAAAATAAAGTCTTAGGTAATTCGTAATTTTTTTTCATTCCATTCTATACACAGGAGTTGGGAAGTCTTTATTTCATTCATCCTCAAAAGGAATATTCCAGCAAAGATCCGGGAACACTAAAAGATCTCCGGTATGATATTCCTTATCCCCCGGAGTGGGATTCAGCCACTTATACCTTATATTTATTTCACCTGCTCTCTGTTTATTAATCTTTTACTCCTTACCAGTTCGTATTGTGCGGAGAGAATCAGATTCGGTATACCCATCAAGCCGGGTTTGTGGAAGAAACAGTCCGCTGTGATGACAAAGATTTTTGAAGTAGTGAAATATAATAAATAGATCACTATCTTTGCAGGGAATCGAATGAATATGATTCCCTATGATATTTTATTTTACCGGAACGGGCAACTCTCTTTGGGTGGCCCAAACGCTGGGAAAAGCGTTAAATGAATCCTTAGTCTCCATTTCCGAATGTTGGAGATCATTACCGGATCCATTCTCCTTTCCGTTGAAGGAAGAAGAAAAGATCTTGTTTGTTTATCCTGTGCATTCATGGGGACCACCGGTTATTGTTCAGCAATTTATTGAACGGCTTACCTTTAGCGGATATACAGATCAGAAAATTTATTCAGTTTGTAGCTGTGGGGATGATTGTGGCTACACAACAGAGATTTTGAATCATACCCTGAAAAAGAGGGGGTATTCCCTGTCCGGAAGTTACTCTGTTACGATGCCGAATAATTACATTCTTTTTCCGGGTTTTGATGTGGATACTGAGGAAAAAGCAAACCGGAAGCGGCGGGAGGCCGTAGACCGGATACCGGAGATTGTGTCGGCGATCCGGAATGAAAAAAAGGAGGATGAACTCTATGTAACAGGAAGTATACCATTTGTCAAGAGTCGTATGATCCGGCCTTATTTTATTAAGTTTGCTTTGGGTAAAAATGAGTTTTATTCTACGGATAAATGTATTTCCTGTGGGCTTTGTGAACGGATCTGTCCGACCTCCACTATTTCAATGAAGGAGGACCGGCCTGTCTGGAATAATACCTGTATACAATGTTCAGCCTGTATCCATCGTTGTCCGGTGCGTGCCATTGAATATGGGAAGGTCAGTCTGAATAAGGGACGATATGTTCATCCGGATTACAAATAAATATAATTTAGTATGATGAGAAATATTTTTTTTAGTGCTTATGGTTGCCCTTTTGGGGATGAGTTGTCAGGAAACGCCGAGAGGATACGTGATCCGTGGCGAAGTAACTAATCAACAAGAGGGAATGATTTATCTGAAATCTTTCCGGAACAAGATGTTTTTTGATTATGATTCTGCGGAGATCAAGGATGGTAAATTTACTTTTACAGGTGAAGTGGAATTTCCTTTACTCTTTGGTTTGTCCACTGAAGATATGCGTTATCCTGCCCAGTTGTTTGTAGAGAATACCCACATGGGAGTGGTATTAAATGATTCGGAGGGAACAGTCACTGTAACGAATTCACCTGCAAATGATCTGTTCCTGGGGGTTGTTCCTGAAATTTATGAAGAAGGATATAACATTGATAGTCTGGTGAACCGGTATCCTAATTCTCCGGTAGCAGCGTTTTATCTCTATCGCTATTTTACCTATCAGCTTTCATTAGAGGATCTGAAGGCCACCCGTTCGAAACTTTCCCCTTCCCTGGATCAGTTCCCATATGTGAAAGACCTGGATCTAATTATCGGTCAGTTAGAAAATATACAGATCGGCAGAGTCGCTCCCGATTTTACTTTGCCGGATCCGGATGGGAATCCGGTATCCCTTTCTGATTTCAGAGGAAAATATGTGCTAATTGACTTCTGGGCTGCCTGGTGTCCGCCCTGCAGGAAAGAGAATCCGAATGTGGTGAGAATGTATCAAAAATATAAGGATAAAGGATTTACCGTGTTGGGAGTTTCTTTGGATTACAATCGGAATAATTGGCTGAAAGCTATTGCGGATGACCAATTGACCTGGACACATGTTTCTGATCTGCAATATTGGGATTCGGAAATCCCGGCATTATATGGGGTGCGGGGTATTCCGGCGAATGTTTTGATTGATCCGGACGGAGTCATTCTGGCAAAGAATGTGATGGATGAAGAGTTACAGCAAACATTGAAGGAAATTCTGGAATAAATGAAGAGAATACTATTTCTTTTAAGTCTATATCTGCTGACTGTTGCCGGAACAGTCCTCGCTCAGACCGATTCTTTTGATGTGGCAGTCCGGATCGCCGTTGAACGTCAGATGATAACCTATCCTAAATCTACCCTGAAAGATCTGTATAAAAACTTTTTTCAGGATAAATATGGCCCGGGCCATATCATCAGTGACACCACTGGCGCAGGAAACTATCTTCGCCGGGAATTAGCCACCATGACCCGTTCGGATGGCGAGCTGGTGGAACCCACCGGATGGGAAGGAAACTTTTTACGTGTAAATTTGTCTCTGGTAAAAGAGAAACAAATTCCCTATCCTGTTTTCTTTGATGCATTTACCCGTAGTGTGAATGGGATCCAGCCTCCTCCCGTACCAGTCTGGAAAGAAGAGTGGGAGCGCATAGAAAAGATTATCGCCTCTATGGACCTCTCCCTTGCCGGTTATGAGTCAGATAAGGCAGAAATCGACGAAAGACTGGAGAACGGTGAGTTTGTCGGACATCACAGTCCGGTCTTTGAAGAAACCTATTCTCCACACTATCGTATTATCAGCCGTGATATCTTTGAAAAAGAATTACTTCCTTTCTTGCTGAATAAAAAAGAGGAACGATAGATCTTCCGGGTAAGTTAGAAACCTGTTTTTTATATCCGGAACGCTGGTTTTAGTCGTACTTTGCTAAACCAGAGTTCCTTTTTTTATGTTCTTCATAAAAAAGAAAAAGAAGTTATGAAGAGGTTCTTTTTGATAGGTATCCTTATCCTAAACATGGTTGCCATTACTGAATATGGAAAAGGAGTGAATAAAAAGGAGATGATCATTCCGGAAGTGAGTCAGGATTCATTTGGCCGGGTGGAGATCACTTTTCGTTTTGAAAGGCATGATCTGGAAAGAAGTAATCAGTTTGCGATCTGGTTTCAAAATCAGTCAGGAGAAGTCATGCGGACCTTGTTTGTAACAAAATATGCGGCCGACGGAGGTTACCGGATTGATCTGGATTGCCTTCCGAAGTGGGTAAACCGTGCGGAACCGGAATTTCTCCCTCAGGCGGAAATTGATGCCTATACGGGGCCTACTCCCCTGACCGGCAGACTGGAATATGTCTGGGATGGTAAGGATAGGCATGGGAAACCGGTTCCTGAAGGAAATTATGTGTATTATATTGAAGGAAATATGTACGATAAAAGTACGATCGTCTATTCCGGATTGATTCTGGTAAGTGATGAGGAGATGACCGTCCGTTCCCGGTTTGAACAAAATGAACCCTTTGAATACCGGGGAGCAGGTATGATTGAAGATGTGGTGGTCAGATATATTCCATAATCTGTTGTTCCCTTATCTTTAGGAATCAGGATCCTTCGGGTAAACAAAAGCTGTATATACCTGGAATATGGCGGCTATTGTGAGGCAAACGACCCATTCTTTCCGCTCCATAAACATCAGTGAAGAAGCAACCAGCATAAGTATAGAAGCAATCACATTAAACATCTGAAGACGCCGCCGGCGGAAATCCAGATCTTTAACCGGAAAGGTCAGATGGCAGATTGCAATTCCGGAAGCACCCACTGCGAAAAGATAAGGGGCTACTGACAGGGTTGTAATGTAAAGGCCTGCTCCTGCTAATAATAAAAGGGCTGAAATATTAAAAAGGATCGTTCGTATCTGATTATTCATTATTTCTTTTTGATAAGATAAATGTCTTCATTAGGCTTTTTCATGAAGTACTCTTCCCGGGCAAACCGTTCCAGCCCCTCTTTGTCTGTACGAAGGTCATTAAGCTTTTTGCTGTTTACCTCAATTTCGTCCTGGTAGTATTTGATCTCTTTTTCCAGGCTACGTATTTTTTCGTCGTATGTGTAGCGTTTATAGAGGTTGCTGTCACCTGCGGTAAGGGTAAAAATGACTGCAACAATGGTTACCAGCCAATAGACATTCAGCCGGGAAACATACTTATTGTAAAAGTCTTTAATACGTGCCATGGATCGTCTGTTTTTACAAAGGTAAATGAATTATTTTATTTATCTTTGTGTTACTAATAAAAAAGCAGGTAATGGATAGTTATATTGTATCGGCCAGAAAGTACCGTCCCTCCACTTTCCGGAGTGTCGTAGGTCAGAAGGCACTTACAACCACTTTAAAAAATGCGATCTCAGGCAATAAATTAGCACATGCTTATCTCTTCTGTGGTCCGCGTGGGGTAGGGAAGACCTCCTGTGCCCGTATTTTTGCGAAAACGATTAACTGCCTGACCCCCACAGCGGAGGGGGAAGCCTGTAACTCTTGTGAATCTTGTATGGCGTTTGATGAACAACGCTCTTATAATATTCATGAACTGGATGCCGCTTCCAACAACTCGGTAGATGATATCCGCTCGCTGATTGACCAGGTACGTATCCCACCGCCTATCGGAAAATATAAAGTGTTTATTATTGATGAGGTCCATATGTTAAGTTCGGCTGCCTTTAATGCGTTCCTGAAAACGCTGGAAGAGCCTCCTCATCATGCCTTATTTATCCTGGCTACTACGGAGAAACACAAGGTGTTACCTACGATCTTATCCCGTTGCCAGATTTATGATTTCTCCCGGATCTCTATCGCGGATATGGTAGATCATTTGCAATATGTCGCTTCCTGTGAAGGAGCTACCGTAGAGCCCGAAGCATTGAACGTAATTGCTCAGAAAGCAGATGGCGGAATGCGTGACGCACTCTCTATTCTGGATCAGGTGGTGAGTTTTACCGGTGGGAATATTACTTATCAGGCGGTCATTGATAATCTGAATGTACTGGATTATGAGTATTATTTCCGTCTGACGGATGCCATGCTGGCCGGAAATGTGAGAGCGGCTATGCTGCTTTTAAATGAGATCCTGAACCGTGGATTTGACGGACAAAATATTATTACGGGACTGGCCGGACATTTCCGGGACCTGTTGGTTTGTAAGGATGAAGCTACTTTGATCCTTTTTGAAGTGGGAGCTTCGATTCGTGAGCGCTACCGGGAGATGGCTAAACGTTGTCCGGATCAACTGCTGTTTAAAGCGATCGAACTGGCTAACACCTGTGACCTGAATTACCGGGTGAGCCGGAACAAAAGGCTTTTACTAGAATTAACATTGATCCAGTTATGCCAGCTTACCCAACAACATCATGCGCCTGCCAATCCTATCAATCAGCAGGGACTGAATCCAGTGAATGTTTCCGGCAGTGGACAGGCTCCACCATCAGCTCCGGCTTCCCAACCGGTCATGTCCGGGCAGACTCCTCTGTCACCTGCACAGCCGGCGGCTACTCAACAACAAGTGGTCACTACACGGATGCCCTCTTCTGCTCCTTTACAGGTTCAGACTCCACAAGGACCGCCATCAACACCTCCCAAAAGAGATATGGCTCCTCCTAAAAGTACCTCTTTGAAGGAACTGATGCAGGAGAAACCGAAAGAAGCCGTACAACAGATGGTAACTGTTCAGGATCAATTAACGACTTTTGACGGGAATGATCTCGTAAAATACTGGATGCTGTTTGCTGAGCAGATCGATAAAAAGGTGTATCTGAAAAATACGATGACTAACTGTAAACCCGTGTTACAGGAAAACTTTCATTTTGAAGTATCGGTACACAATCCCGGCCAGCAGGAAGAATTGATTAATAATAGTATAGATATTCTTTCGTTCCTGCGTACCCATTTAAAAAATACCCACATTCAGATGCGTGTCCGGATCAGTGAATCCAATGAAAAGAAACTGGCCTACACGGCTACTGAAAAATATCAACACCTGTTAGACACCAATCCCGCCCTTTCCAGATTAAGGGATGAATTCAATCTTATCATCGATTAAGGGGGAAACAGAGTGTCCGGCAGGACACTCTTATAAGTAGTCAAAGGAGTTATCAGTCGCTGCCGCTCCTTAAGAGTCAGCAGAAACTCCGTTTCTTAGGAGTTAAGTAGTAAATAGATATTTTTCTCCTCTCTACTTACTCCTTTAACTCCCAGCGAAGCGATAACTCCTTTGACTACTGAAAGGGGCTGTTCAAAAATTTTTGAACAGCCCCTTTTCTATAAATAATTTTCCATTCTTTAAAGCGGTCTGATCCACACATTGCGGAAGCTGATAGGCTCGCTTGGATCACCATGATCCTGAAGGATGATCGGACCGGCTCCGTGTTTTACCACTTTCGGGAAACCAATATATTCGGTTGTTCCTAAGATAGCAGTATTGTTTTGCAATACCACGCCATTGTGGATCACAGTCACACGGGGATTGTACAGGTACGTTCCGTCTTCTTTAAATACGGGAGCGGTATAGATGATGTCATATACGTTCCACTCGCCTGGTTTGCGCATCGCATTTGCCAAAGGAGGTGTCTGTTTGTATACACTACCGGTTTGTCCGTTTACATAGGTTTCATTGTTGTAGCAGTCCAGGATCTGGATTTCATACATTCCCTGAAGGAATACACCGCTATTTCCGCGTCCCTGGCTTTTGCCGGTAATGTTTTCCGGAACCTGCCATTCGATATGCAACTGGAAACTTTCAAATTTCTGTTTGGTCTGAATATCTCCTGTCGGTTTGTTGACTGTAAAGGCTCCGTTTGCAACGGTCCATTGTGCAGGACCTCCTTTCACACTTTCCCATGCGGACAGGTCTTTTCCGTCAAAAAGAACGATCGCATCCGAAGGAGCAGAATTGGTACAAAGGTCACCTGGTGTTACTACTTTCGGTTGTGGAGTCCAGTATTCCGACATCCCCGGAGTCATTTTTTCCGGTTCCGGATACTGTTGTGCATACGTGTTTACACAGAGTGTACATGCTAAAGCAGCAAGCGTAGCTTTAGCTGTCAGGATTTTCTTGTTCATGGTATCTAATGTATTTTAAAGTTTAAAAATATTATCCTTACAAACATACGTAATATTTTTGCAAATAGCAACTTTTATAAAGATAAAATCTACTGTTTGTGATTGAAAAGCCGTGTTTCCGCTAACTTCTCATATTTTGTGCCCGGACGGCCGTAATTACAATAAGGGTGTATGCTGATTCCTCCGCGGGGAGTGAATATGCCGGTCACTTCTATATATTTAGGTTGCATCAGGTCTATCAGGTCTTTCATAATAATATTGACACAATCTTCATGGAAAGCTCCATGATTCCGGAAGCTGAATAAATATAATTTAAGACTTTTACTTTCTACCATTTTTACATCCGGGATGTAGTCGATGTGGATCGTTGCGAAATCCGGCTGTTCGGTGATCGGGCAGAGGCTGGTAAATTCCGGGCAGTTGAAACGAACCCAGTAATCATTTTCCTGGTGTTTGTTGGTGAACGCTTCCAGCACTTCCGGAGCGTAATCCTGTTTATATACGGTTGCACCTCCTAAAAGGCTTAATTCTTTTTGCTCATCCATAAAGCGTTTCTCATTTGTTTTTGGTTTCTAAATAACTATCTAATCCCTCTTTTCTCAATTTACAGGCCGGACAGGAGCCACAACCGTCTGCCGGAATCCCATTGTAGCAGGTGAGGGTCTGGTTTCTGACCAGGTCAAACACTTCCAACTCGTCGGAGAGTTGCCAGACCGCTTTTTTATCCCGGTTCATCAGAGGCGTATGGAGCACGAATTGTTCATCCATGGCTAAGTTCAGTGTCACATTTAACGAACGGATAAAGGTATCCCTGCAATCCGGATACCCACTGTAGTCTGCTTCCGAGACACCTGTTACCAGATGGAAGATCCCTTTGTTTCGTGCCATCACTGCGGCAAATGTCAGGAAGACCATATTCCGTCCGGGTACAAACGTATTCGGATAACTATCTGCCGGTTTGTCCTCATCCATCCGGATGGAAGGATCCGTGAGAGAGTTGGGCGCTAATTGTCCCAATAAGGAAACATCTAATAAATGAAAAGGAACATTTGCCTGACCGGCAATTGTACGGGCAATTTCAATTTCAAGGGAATGTTTTTGTCCATACGTGAAGCACACGGCCTCAACTCTTGAAAAATGCTTCTTTGCCCAGAATAGACAGGTGGTAGAATCCTGTCCGCCGGAAAAGCAAACCAGCGCAGCATCTTGTTGTATCATATTTTTCTTGTTTTTAATACGTGGTTAAGCAAGCACACGGAAAGAAAACTCTTTCGCTGCAAAGATAAGGAAGATTCCTGGAATAAAATAGAGGGTTGAATTGCACATCTTCATGTATTATGTGCAAAAAAGTAATATTTGTTGCACATTTTTTTAATTCTTGTGCTATCTTTGCTGCCGTTTATGGAATAAACTTAGGATAAAATTATAAACTAATAACAAATTTATGAAGAAAGTGATCGCATTGGCAGGATTGTGTTTACTGCCTTACACCTATGCTTCTGCAGAAGGTTACCAGGTAAATGCACAGAGTACCCGGCAAGGAGGTATGGGACATGTGGGAACTGCTATGAAGTTAGGTGCGGAAAGTATGCATTTCAATCCTGCTGGTCTGGGATTCTTAGACAAACAGATTGATATTTCAGCCGGGGTAACCGGAGTCTTTGCAAAAGCGACTTTTAAAGATGGTGATTATAAACATCAGTCAGATAATGATCCCAGTACTCCTCTCTTTGCATACGCTGGTTTTAAGATTTATGATTTTCTATCTGCGGGTATTAGTATTAATAACCCGTACGGAAGCTCAATCGACTGGGGTAAAAACTGGAAAGGAGCCCATCTGATCCAGGATATTTCACTGAAAGCTTTTTCCGTACAGCCTACTTTGGCATGGAAGATCACGGATCGTTTAAGTGTGGGAGCGGGAATGATGATCATGTTTGGGAATATAGAACTAAACCGTTCGTTTATTTCTTCTGCTGATTTAGCAGCGGTTGCTATGGCTAATCCGGATGCAGCTCCTTTAGCTGAAAAATATAAAGATATCACTCCTCTTTCGGTAGGAATATCCGGAAGTTCGGATATCCGGTTAGGATATAATGTCGGAGCGATGTTTGATATTAACGATAAGGTAACCATAGGTGCTTCTTTCCGTTCCAAAGTGAATATGAAGGTGGCAGAAGGAGATGTGGCTCTTACGTATGCAAATGAAATGGAATTAAAACCCGTTTTAGAAGGAGTTCCTCCACTGGACAGAGCTTATTTCCATGCACAACTACCATTACCTTCCAATTTCAACATAGGAGTTAGCTATCAGCCAACTACTCAATGGATTTTGTCCGGAGAAGTTCAGTTTGTGGGATGGGGTGCGTACGAAAAATTAGATATTCATTTTATTCCGGAAAATACCTTAGGAATATATGACCAGAGTGCCCGTAAAGAATATAAAAACACCCGTATTTACAGATTAGGTGCTCAATATGGATTAACAAGCAGAATGGATTTACGTTTAGGTGCTTACTTAGATGAAACTCCGGTAAAAGATGATTACCTGAATCCGGAAACTCCGAGTATGAATAAACTGGGACTATCGGCAGGTTTCAGCTTCCGTCCGGTGGATCGTTTCTCAATTGATCTTTCTTTTACGTATGTAACGGGATTCGGTCGTGACGGATCTTATACGGATAAAAGTTTAGTAACGGGCATGGATCGTAATTTCGGAGGACATTATCAAACACGTGCTTATATGCCTTCCATCGGTTTACGTTATTTATATTAAACTTTTTCATTGGAATATTTAAGGAATGAAAGAGGCAAAAGCCTTTTGACTATTTAAGAGTGTCTGAAAAGACACTCTTATTTTTATTTATTATAAATGATCGGTCGGCCAGAAGTCCGGTTTTGTTTTAGAAGCATGTGGTTTTGACCTGCAGTCTATACAACGGGTAGGAGCATACAGACTGGGCATTCCCGGAGATTGGCTTAACAGAAGAATGGGATAACCGATATCTGAATCATTCGTTATCTCCATAGGACACGTATCACGGGGTTTTTCGTAGAGATCTTCTGAAGTAGGTATAAACAAATCTTTCTTTTCTATAGAAGTGACTTCTACATATCCAATCACTGCTTCTTCCGGTTCGGTGACACAAATAATATTTCCTTTAATTTCTGATGGCATCTTGGAAAAAAGTCCTCCCGTATTATCCAGGTTTTTTTGCAGGTTTTCAAAATAATCAAAAGCCTCTTTCCGGATTTGCATTTGCTCCACGGCAATATAATAAAGGATGGATAGTTTATCATCCGAACAGGGAATCTCCACTAACTTTTTTAAAGTGACTTTATTTTCCTGCAGTTTGACAGTCGATTCTAAAATGAGTGTTTTTGAACTGTCCACCCCCCCCAACAATAATATTTATTGTTGGGAGTGTTCAGATCATAGAACTTAGAGTTTGTCTCTTCATGGATAATTTCTTCTCCATAATTCGCGAACAGAGAGGCCTGCACCTCCCAGTGCTCCTTATATTTCCACCGGAAATAACGTGACTGGTTTAGTTTATCTTCTGTGGAAACACATATAAATACGGGTTCTCCTTTGGCTTTTTTAGTAGGGGTAATATTTTCTATAGCGGGCGTAGTCAGGGGATTTAAAAAAGAAGAAATGTATTCTTTATTATCTAAAGAGATATGCAGACGGTATTTTACCTGAGGATTAAGAGGGCCTGTAGGAATGAGATATATGCCCTTATCCGAGTGAATCCCGTTTTCCGTACGGCTGCCATCATCTCCTTCCACATATATCAGCGCATCAGGGATATATTCATATCCGGTATATTGGTCTTGCAAATGAATACTTCTGTTTAGAATAATCCTGGTTGTGTCATTGCTTATAAAACCTTCCACAACTAACATCCGTTCTCCCCTCCGGATGTTGGAATGCTCATATTCTGTAATACAGGAAGAAAATAAACCTATAAGGTAAAACAGAAATAATAACTTTAAAAATAAATAGATAGCTTTCATCGGATAGGGGATTTAAGATGCATACTGTCTTTCTAATTTACTTCAAAAGAAGCCATTCCGTATATAGGTTTTCCATCTTTTGTCATGCCTTCAACCACTACATTAAAATTACCCTGGATATCTGAAGTTGTAAAAGGAATGGAAACCGTTCGCTGACCACCGGTTTGAACTTCCGGTTGCCACAATAGGGTATGCCGGTAATCCGGAATCCGGTTTCCCGGATGGTTTCCCGGATAGGAAGGAGCATGAAATGTACGTTTGGCAAGCGTCCCTTCATAATCAAAAAACTGGGTGGAATTATCCAGTGTCAGCCCCGGATAGTCCAGGTTGTACGTTTTGAAGGAAGCGATTCCATCTACTAATTGACCTCCGAAAACAAACTTTCCTTTATAGACTTCTATCTGCCGGATCAGTAATGGATTATAATTAAAGATTAGTTCATGATCGGTAATGGGAATACCATCTAACAGAACCAACGAGTTACCAATCGTAAACCCGGTACGGTCTTCCGTCAGGACAGAAAGAATGCGTTTATTATTGATTCGCCGGAAACGTAATCCGATAACAAACTCAATTACTACTTCTTCCATGGTAGTGAACCGGGTATATTCATCTAATAAATAACTCCAGTCCGGTTGCCATTGGAAGTACGAATCCGTCTTTTCCATTTGAGACAAAGAATCTGCCATGTAACTATACAAAACCTGTAACCCTACACTGCGTTGAAGTAGCTGTTCTTTCCAGGCTTCATTCAACTGAACACCGGGTAGTTCTTTTTCACTGTGAGTACTATAAGGGGATTCGATATCAATCCGATACCGGTTATTGGATGGAGACAATGCGGTAGTTACTAACTCCGGCATTCCACCTATGCGTTTGGTCACAAAAGTAACCTCTCCGTTCTCATTACAATGGCCTCCGAATATCCGGAGCTGATCTCCTACAAATCCAAGTAAAGGGGTTATTTTCTCAGGAATGGAAGAGGTTCCGTCCTGAAGATTGATCGCTTTTCCGGAAACAATATGTCCTTCATATTCCGGTACATACTTTCCGGAATAGGTAGTGACGGGAAGAGATCCGAGCTGTTGTTTCCAATGATTGATATGAGTTGTCCCCTCCGGTATAATTAAATCTTTTCCTGCAATCGAAATGGCCATGGAATGTATATTTTCAGGAAGGCCCTGTAGTTCGATCTTACCGGCAGAACGTACATGGAATATCTGTTTTTCCGGAGAAACCATGATCGTGTTTTCCGGAATCCGAAAAGAATTATCCTGTAGTATGGTATCATTTACCACCGCTATTTCTTCATCTGTTTTGAAGGTGTTGATCACATTGATCAGCTTATTGAAATAGATTTCCTCTCCTTCATTCCGCATGTTACGGGTATAAGCAACTAACCGGTAGTAGCCCGTGGGAAGAGTGGCCGGAATTTCCAAACATCCTTCTCCTGTTCCGTCCGTCAGGTCAATTTTTGCCTGTAGGACAGCAGATTGCGTATCCAATACCTCAATATAACCGGTCTTACTGAATGAAACCGGAATCCCTTCCGGATCGGTGATATACATTTTGGTCCATAAAAGTTCCCCGGCGAGATAGGTATTTTTATCCGTCTGAAGATAAGCCCGCTCTTTTATGATCCTTTCATGGGAGGATGCCCAAGAGGAGTGGATGGCAAATAAGACTCCGGTAAGGATGCATATACATATACGTGTTTTCATATCTTTTTTATGCTGATTATAATTTATTCGTCGGCCAGAAATCCGGTTTATTTTTGGATGCTTTTGATTTGGTCCGGCAATCAATGCACGCATTCGGAGCATAGAATGTACCACTCAAATCCTGTTGGTATAAAACTAATCCGGAATTAGGGTCCTCTGTGGAAGCATTGAAACAATAATCATAAGGACGTTCATATACCTCAGCAGAGGATATATAGCGTTCCATCGTAGTTGTTGTGGCTACTTCAATATATCCAATGACTGTTTTTTCCGGATTGGTAGTGCAGGTGATGTTTCCTTTCATCTCGGAAGGCATCTGGGAAAAAAGTCCTCCTGTGCCATCCATGTTTTTCTGTAGATTGAAAAAGTAATCAAAGGCTTCTTTCCGAAGCATTTCCTGACTGATCTTAATATAATATAATTCAGATAATCTGTCATCTGAGGGTTCCATTTCAATGATCCTTTTCTGGGTAATCCTGTTTTCTGAGAGTTTTTCAGAGCTATCGAGAATCAATACTTTGGAACTATCTACTCCCCAGCAGTAATATTTATTGTTGGATGAAAAAAGGTCATACGTAACAAATTCTTCCTTTCCATCTATCCTTTCATACCCGACAGTGGCCATCAGACTTGCATGTACTTCCCAATGTTCTTTATATTTCCAGCGGAAGTAACGGGATTGATTATGGGGTTCATGAGTTGAAACACAAATCTCCACAGGAGCTCCCTTCTCTTTTTTAAGAACGGAAATACTGTCAATTTCCGGGGTGAAAACAGGTGTCAGATAAGTGGAGACGTATTCTTCCCCTTCCCATGCAATCCGTAATCTGTATGGTGTACCTTCCTGAAGGTCCCCATTCTCAATCAGATATTCTCCCTTTGATACATGTATTCCGGCAAAGGAATTTCCTTTGTCATTTTCCACAGAGACCATAGCATTTGTTATATATTCATCACCCATGAAGTAGTTTTCAATCCCCACGGTTTTACTTAATTTGATAAGTGTCGTATCGTTGGTTATAGTTCCTTCCACGACAAAAATATCCTCTATGGACTGTATACCCTTATGTTCATAGTCAGTAATACATCCAAACATCGTCAGGATCGTTATCAAAACAAAGAGGGTATATCGATTACATTTTTTCATTTTCAATTCTTTATAAAACATTCGTTGGCCAGAAAGCCGGCTTGTTCTTAGATGCATTTCTTTTACGACGGCAATCAATGCAATCCTCCGGAGCCTTTAACTCTTCCCCCTCTGTTTTGTAAAAGACAGGCATCGTTGATTCAAAATCATCTGTGATCTGAGAAAGACAGTTATTGTAAGGCCTTTCATAAAAACCATCATTCCTTTCAATATATTTTTCCGTATAGGTAGGAACAGATACATCCACATAACCGATCACTGTTTTCTCCGGATCAGATATACAGATAATATTTCCTCTCATTTCAGAAGGCATTTTAGAAAAGAGTCCGCCTGATTTATCTATATTTTCCTGCAAATTCGAAAAATAATCAAAAGCTTCTTTACTTAACATCGTCTGTTTAACGGATATAAAATAAAGTTGTGATAACCGATCATCAGCAGGTTCTATTTCTATCAGTTTTTTCAGCCGTATCCTGTTTTCTATTAATTTGTCGGTTGAATCCAGTATGAAAATCCTGGAACTATCTGCTCCCCAACAATAATATTTATTATTTGAAGTTTCAAGATCATGCCATATGTATTCAATTACCTGTGCTCCAAACATAACGGCTGTTACGTTGGCATACAGCTCTGCATGTACTTCCCAGTTCTCTTTGTATTCCCATCGGTAATAAGGAGATTGAGCAAGTGGATCGTGCGTGGAAACAGAAACAAGTACAGGGTCTCCGGTTTTTTCCTTGGTGATGGATAATTCAATTTCAGGAGTAAAAAGCGGAGACTGAAAAGTCGAAACATACTCTTCCCCGTCTAATGAAATGAGTAATCTGTATTGAAGAGAAGAGGAAAGAGTTCCATTTGGGATGACATATTCTCCTTTTCGGTATGTGTTCCGGCTTTAGACCTGTTTCCATCATTACTCTCTACATATACCAGTGCATTTTCTACAGCATCATATTCCCGGATGGTTGCATTGATGTATCCGCTTCGGCTTAATTTGATGAACGTTTCGCCACTATCAATCGTTCCCTCCACAACCAACAGTCCCGAAATATCTTTGATCCCGCTGTGTTCAAAGTATTCTATACACCCATATCCCAAAAAGAGAAGGAAGCATGCACTGATCATATGTGGATATTTTCCGGACATGGGGTTTTAAAATTTGATATTATAAGAGATATAAGGGATCGGCATACCGAAGATGGCGAGTTTATATCCTTTCAACCGGCCCTCTTCTGAAGTATAATAAACCGAATAGGCATTTTTCCGACCTGTCAGGTTATATACTCCGATGGAAATGGAACTGTGGGTCAACAACGTCAGATGATGGCTGGGCTCTATGTTGAAAGAGGCATCCATACGGAAGAAATCCGGTATCCGATACTGGTTTCTGTCTGAGTAATAAACAAATTCACCCCCGGCGTAATGGTACTTGGACACCGGAAGGGTGATCGGTCTACCTGTACTGTAATCACAGTTCATAGAGAAACTAAACCGGTGAGTGAACTTGTAGTTCCCTACTAATTTCACTTCATGCGGTTTGTCATAATCGGAGGGATACCAGTTCCCGCCATTCACCGGATCATATAAACCCGGGTCATTTTGCCGTAACTCCGTGCGGGAGTAAGTATAGCTTATCCATCCGTTTAATTTACCTAATGTTTTCTTCAGCATGAACTCCACTCCATAGGCACGCCCTTCCGTACTGATGACGTCCGTTTCAATATGATGGTTCATGATCAGTTCTGCATTGCTACGGTAGTCCAGGTAGTTCTTCATGTTTTTATAATATCCTTCGATAGAAGCTTCCATCGTATTATTCCACAGGTTTTTATAGAGTCCGGCTGCAACCTGATAACCCGTCTGGGGTTTGATGTTCGCATCACTCAGTTTCCAGGTATCCGTAGGAGACATGATCGTTGTATTGGATAACTTATGAATATGTTGTCTCATGGTGTTATACCCGGCTTTGACAGAGAAACCATCTGCAAATTCATATCGGGCCGACAGACGGAATTCCGGACCATGGTAAGTTTGGAAAGAACCACTTCCTGCATGAACCGTATCGGTGATGGTATTCAGGGAGGGCAGGCTCCCTTCTTCATAAGCGTTAAAGGACCGGGGTCCCAGCACATTAAACATTGTATACCGGATGCCGGCATTGACAGAGAGCTGAGGAGTAATCTCCCAACGATCCCCTATGTAGACAGCAGATTCCGCCGCTTTTTCTTTTTGCATATGATCAGGGACTACAATAGACTCCTCTCCCTCCGGAAGGTATTTGCCCGGATTCAGATCGTAGTACAGGGTATTCACTCCGAAATCAACTGTATGCTTATCATTTGCATACCAGACAAAGTCTGCTTTTGCGAAAAACTGGTCGATTCCGAAAGACAGATTGTAAGCACTTGCCGCATTATCGGTATAGATCGTATTATAATCGTAATGGTCATAACCGGCCGTGTAGACACTGGTTAGCTTGGGACTGAAAATATGTCGCCATTTAATAGAGGCATTCGCATTCTGGTAAGCATATTTTTCTTCTGCATTAAAACTAAACCGGTCCCGGCTGTAATATCCGTTTACATACAGATTATTGTATTCATTGAATTTATGGCTGACTGTGGCATTCAGGTCATAAAATCCGGCGCTTCCATCCTTATACCCGCTTTTTTCCGGTAGTTTCTTCAGGATCCAATCGGAATAGGTCGTACGTCCTCCCACGATAAAAGAGGTTTTTTCACTGAAGACCGGTCCTTCTAAGGTCAGCCGGCTGGTGAGTAAACCAAGACTGGCGGATCCCTGGAATTCTTTTTTATTTCCTTCCCGGCTGGTAATGTCAAGTACGGAAGAGATACGTCCTCCATATTTGGAAGGAATACTGCTTTTGTAGAGCTCCATATCTTTCACTACGTCCGGGTTGAACGCCGAAAAGAAGCCGAAAAGGTGGGTGGGATTATAAATGACCCCGTCATTAAACAGGATCAGGTTCTGGTCCGTGGCACCTCCGCGCACATTGAAACCACTGGACGCTTCTCCGACAGACTTTACCCCGGGTAAAGACATCACCACCCGGATAATATCCGCTTCTCCAAACGCTGTAGGAATGTTTTTAATCTCTTTCATTTTGAGACGTTCCACACCCATATTGGTACTTCTTACATTTTCTATTCTTTCTGAAGAAATTGTTACTTCCCGCAGTGTGTACACCTGTTCCTCCAGCTCAATATCTAATTTCCCTCCGGAGTGAAGGAGGATCTGGCGTTTCGTATC
>JAJQEE010000180.1 GCA_021201865.1 Tannerellaceae bacterium
AGAGAGGTTCACCAAAGGTCAGACAGACAACAGGTGAACCTCTCTTTTTTTGTATGTCTGCCATACGAATAACCGGACGTTTAGTAACCTACACGATCTGGGTGTTACTCTTCATTTTAGGAACGGTAATCGATTCCAATGAATTAATCATTTACAATTTCTCCATCTTAGGGGGACAGGCTTTTTTGCTGGCACTGGCAGGAGTAACATGAAGCCTTCTGTCAGCCTGGCTTGTATATAACCTTTTTTTTCAGATTAAAATAACTTATGAAAAGAAGCCTGATCATTGTGAGTCTTTTTGTTGCAGGAGTGCTTATGGGAGTAAGTGGGATACTCTTATCCTTCCTGCAATATTCCGGTTTGTCTGTGTATATCCTTTACCTGCTGATGTTTCAGGTAGGTATAACCTTTGGTTGTTTTCCGGTCTGACCGCTTTTCTTCTCTCCGGATGGAGTGTCAAAGATTGGCTGGCTTTAGGAAGCGGTTTTACCTATTATTCCCTATCTTCGATTCTGATCACCCAGTTAAAAGGGGCTTCTCTCGGAATACAGGTTGCGGCAGAACTGGGAACGATTGCCCTGTTAATCAATATTATGCGGGAGATTACCGCTCTTTTAATTGCCCCATTATTCCGTAAGTACTTCGGTCCCTTGGCTCCTATTTGTGTAGGGGTGCTACGACAATGGATACTACTCTGCCTGTCATTACCCGTTATAGTGGTTCTGAATGGGTTTTTGTCGCTATTTTCCATGGAATCATCCTGGAGTTTACCGTACCATTCCTTGTTACATTTTTTTGTTGAGAAAACTGAAAAAAGGTTTTTTTCTTGGTCTATTTAGTGAAATTCGATAGCTTTGACGCCATAAAGTCTTGCCGGAATAAGTGCTTGCATGCGCTGGCGGGCTACTACTAAAATAGCAAATATGAAGATTGTTAATAGGTTAACAGGAAAAGCTCCTCTACTTATTTTTTTTGCTTTTCTCCTGTTAGGGGTTGGTTGCCGTAAGAAGGAACAGCCTCAATTGCCTTTGGTAATAGTTGAAAAACCTACCAAAGAAGACGTCCAGATCCAGGGAGAATATGTAGGACGTATCCGTGCTTCCCGCAATGTAGAGATACATGCCCGTGTGGAAGGTTATCTGGAAGCTATGCTTTTTGAAGAAGGGAAACGGATTCAGCAGAATGCTCCCCTTTTCATTATTAACTCGGCTCAGTATAAAGCCCGGGTAGAAAAAGCAAGAGCCCAGTTAAAGAAGAATGAGGCACAGGCTTCCAAAGCCCGCAGAGACGTAGAACGTCTCAGACCTCTGTATGAACAACATGCTGCCAGTCAGGTAGACCTGGATAATGCAATTGCTGCTCTGGAAGATGCCGAAGCGAATATTGCTATGAGTAAAGCAGATCTGGATCAGGCAGAGCTTGAGTTAAGCTATACGGTGGTTACTTCTCCGCTTTCCGGATATATTACGCAGCGTTTTATTGATGTAGGTGCGCTTGTCGGACCCAGTAAAAATTCGAAATTAGCTGCCGTCGTAAAGACGGACACGGTGTTTGTCGATTTTAAGATGACAGCATTAGACTACCTCCGTGCGGAAAGAAGAAATGTCCGCCTGGGAGAACGGGATTCTACCCGCTCCTGGCAACCAACGGTGACTGTCACACTGGCGGATAACTCGGAATATCCGATCAAAGGGCTGGTAGACTTTGCTGATCCGACTGTGGATCCCCAGACCGGAACTTTCGGAGTACGTGCTGAGTTACCCAACCCAAACCAACGGTTACTACCCGGACAGTTCACCCGTGTAAAGATCCTGTTGGATGTACGGGAAAGAGCCATTGTGGTTCCCCGGAAAGCACTATCCATAGAGAAAGGAGGAGCCTTCATTTATGTAATCCGCCGGGATGAAATCGCAGAGAAACGCTTTGTGCAGATCGGACCGGAAATAGGGAATAATGTGGTAGTTGAGCGTGGATTAGGAGAAAATGAACGGGTAGTGGTAGAGGGATACCATAAACTGACTCCGGGAATGGAGGTCCATGCGATTGAAACTACAGATGAAGATGCGATTGAACGTTTAAGAGAGGAGAATAGATTATGAAATCCGGCTTTTTTATTGACAGGCCGGTCTTTTCTACAGTACTTTCCATACTTATAGTCATAGTCGGTCTGATCGGTATGTTGTTACTACCTATCGATCAATATCCACAGATCACCCCTCCGGTGGTCCGTATCAGTGCTTTCTATCCGGGAGCAAGTGCAGTCACTATTTCCCAGGCAGTAGCCACTCCGATAGAACAGGAGTTAAACGGTACACCGGGAATGATCTATATGCAAAGTAATAGTTCCAATTCCGGAAGCCTCACGGTCAGTGTTACTTTTGATGTATCGGCTGATCCGGAACTGGCGGCTGTAGAAATCCAGAACCGTGTGAAACTGGCAGAAGCCCGGCTTCCTGCCGAAGTCATACAAAACGGGATCACCGTCGAAAAACAATCTCCCAGCCAGTTGATGACACTGAGTTTGGTGTCCAATGATCCGCGCTTTGATGAGATCTATCTGAGTAACTTTGCAACGATCAACGTACTGGATGTGCTTCGCCGTATACCGGGTGTGGGACGTGTTTCCAATATCGGTAGCCGCTATTATGGGATGCAGATCTGGGTCTATCCGGATCGTATGGCCAATATGGGACTGACTGTGCAGGACCTGCAGAACGCGTTGAAAGACCAGAACCGGGAATCTGCTGCCGGAGAGATCGGAAAACAACCTGTGATTGATGTGGATATTACTTTACCGATCACTGCTCCCGGACGGCTTTCCTCTGTAGAAGAATTTGAAGAGATCGTCGTCCGTGCTAACCCGGATGGCTCGATCGTTCGTCTGCGGGATGTTGCCCGTGTGTCTCTGGAAGCCTCTTCCTATGCAACAGAGAGTGGATTGAATGGAGAGAATGCTGCCATCCTTGGAATTTATATGTTACCCGGTGCGAATGCTTTGGAAGTGGCGGAGAATGTTAAAGAGGCAATGAAAGAGATCAGTCGGAATTTTCCGGAAGGTCTGGAATATATGTTCCCGTTTGATATGACCGAATATATCTCCCAGTCTATTAACGAGGTATATAAAACCTTGCTGGAAGCCTTGTTCCTGGTTATTTTGGTGGTGTTCCTCTCTTTACAGAACTGGCGTGCCGCCCTGATCCCAACGATTGCCGTCCCTATTTCTTTGATCGGGACTTTTGGTTTTATGTTGATCATGGGATTTTCCCTGAATATGCTTACTCTGTTAGGGCTTATTTTAGCGATCGGTATTGTGGTGGATGATGCGATTGTCGTTGTGGAAAATGTCGAACGTATTATGGAACAGGAAAATCTGCCGGCGAGGGAAGCGACTCATAAAGCCATGAAGGAGTTAACCGGAGCATTGATCGCCACTTCGCTGGTACTTGCCGCCGTATTTGTTCCGGTAAGTTTTTTGGGGGGTATTACCGGATTGTTATATCGTCAGTTCTCTGTGACCATTGTGGTTTCCGTATTG
>JAJQEE010000053.1 GCA_021201865.1 Tannerellaceae bacterium
TTAAGTTTGCTCTACTTTATCTTTTCTTTCTTATGTCAGCATGTCAAAGATCTTATTTACTCTCTTTCCCTCAATAATTAAAAAAAGAAAGCGCTGTGGAGAATATCGGATTCGAACCGCCTTACCTAAACCATTGATTTCTCAATTTTTAGTTCTCATTCCCGCTTTTCACCGGGACTTTCAGTCTGTTGTTTTGTGTTAACCTCTCTTGTTTAACGGCTGCAAAGGTAGAGGTTTTTATCAATTCTGCAAGGGCTGTCATACATTTTTTTCAAACTTTTTTCACTGCTTTTCTGTTACCATCTATTTCCCAGCGAATTATACTATCAGGAAATTTCAAAAGAAAATAAAAGGCTGAAACAGGAAACTTCCCTGATCAGCCTTTTTTCCATTTTAATCTGATTTTATAGATAATAGTTATTCTTTCTCACAGAAGAAAAAAGGGTGTCCCAAAAGTCTATATGCTCTTTGACAAAGTTAGAGATTGTAAGCCCAAAGGGCTTGAATGTAAATAACCGCGGGTAAAACCCAGGCCTGTTCGGAAGATTTTGGCGAAGGGTGATTGGCGAAGGGTGATCTTTTTCTCTTAAGTCCTGAAAGGACGGCATATAATAGCCTGGGACGCAAGTCCCAGGTAGAGAAATCCCCACCCAGGGTGTGCTGTAGGTACACCCCATCTTATGGAAACCATAGGTTTATATATGCAGTGTCGTGCTTACAGCACTCCATGGACTCCTGATACCTTACCTGGGACTTGCGTCCCAGGCTATTATATGCCGTCCTTTCAGGACTTAAGAGAAAAAGATCACCTTTGAAAATTCTTCCGAACATGACTGGGTGAAACCCGTGGCGGAAAGCAGTTACACGCTATGAACCCCGAAGCGGGTTCAACCCTTCCAAGGTTGTTGTGGAGAGGGTTTCGCCTATACCTCAGGTTCCACCTGGGGTTATTTACATGTAACCCCTTTTGGGGTAACTACTTATAAATCGTAACTTTTAAAATTTTTTGTTTTACTTTTGGGACACCTCCTTTAAAATATTCTGATCCGGGAAAATAGTTACAGATCTTCCAGTAACTTTTCCAATTCAACCAGATTTTGCCGTGCTTCCACAGATCCCTGTTGAGAGGCTTTGTTGAAATATTCCTTTGCCTCCTCATAGCGACCCATTTCAGCCAAAACAATTCCCAGGTTTGTCCAGGACTCCGGTTGTTCTTTGATCAATTCCAGTTTAGACAATGCAGAACGATAATCTCCTTTTTCAATCAGGTCAGCGGCAGAATTATTTGCCGCGGCCGGACTGGTGGGGAACATACGTACGGCAATATCAAATGCTTCCTGGCTTTCCGCCGATCCTGCCGGATAGCTGGTTGCCACAATATACATTTCGTTTAAACTCATCAGTTTCGGGTTCGTTCGAATCATCTCCCGTGCTTTCTCCAACTCAAACTGGCGAACCGTGAAATCGATAATGCAGTTATTACGGCGAAGTGACGGATAGAGTTCAGCCAGCATCCATCGATAGGTACGACCTCCGTTATAAGCCTGCAACTTGCTTTTACGGGTAGCGTCTGATTCGGTGTTCCGGATAATATCCAACACATCCTCTTTTTCCTTTTCAGTCATTTCAGACGATTGAACCGCAGCTTCCAGGCCTTCCCAGTCTTCCCCTTTCCAGAACAGGCTGAACTGGTTTTTATTGATTCCATGAGTAGCTGAAATATAATCAGCTAATGCCCGGGCACGTCCTTCCGAAAGACGCAGATTTGCTTGTGTCCCACCTTCCGGAGAAGCATATCCGGTAATTTTCAGATTGGTCAGCGTGAGGTCATCGTCATAGAGAATGGCACGGATAATAGAATCCACCTTTTCCAGTTCGGAACGGTTGTTATCAATATCCGGTTGCAATACAACACTATTTACTTTAAAGGTCAGGCGAAGTTCACGCACTTCATCCCTGTTCTTGATCTCTTCCACTTCCGGAGTTACAAAACTGGTTTTGTAAACCGGTTTGTAGGGTTCACCCAACAAAGGAGACATCAGTTCTTTCTGATCTTCTGATAATTCGCAATTAACACACCCGGCCACTTCTTCCCGAAGGATCAAACGCCCGTTTCTCATCCAGCTTTCATAAGGAAGAGTCTGGTTATAGGAAATCTGTTGCGATTCCTTCTTCTGACGGGCCACTACCGTGTAAGGAGTTTCCCGGTAGATGTCCCCTTGTCCCAGAGCTTCCATCCGGCTGATCACTTTCGTACGGTTCTTTCCGGTAACCACCATCGGAGGCAGTTCCTTTTGAACCGAACCATCTTCTGATTCAAGTACCGGAGTCAGCATCAATAAATGACGGCTATCCAGATCCAGTTTGTTCAGATGGATATGCATATCCAGCGTCACCTCTTTTTGCGTTTTCTCAAATTGACGGTCTATTTCAAGCTGGTGCATATAATTTTGCGCAGATACACCCGGCAAATATATGGCCAGGAGTAACAGGAAAGTATATTTTTTCATAGGATTGTTTATTTAATTATATAGATTAGAGAAACAGCTGTCTTTGTTACTCCGAAATAATGCCGGTTATCTTCTTTCAGCTTCTTTCCGCAATCTCCACATTCAAATTTATCATAATCCAGATAGGCATATCCTACTCCTATCTCAGCCTGAAGATTCCAGCGGTCCCCAAGTATCCATTGATATCCATAGGAAAGACCACCTCCATATAAACGTCCCTGGTAACGATTATTCTCCATATTTTCAGAAAACATCGTCAATCCTCCGACATTATATTCCCCATAATGTGCATGAACACCGACAAAGTGTCCATTGAACTTCTCACAGAACCACCAACGGTATTCCGGTTGCACAAGCCAGTGCTTCCACTTTTTATCATCCTTAAATGTAAACGGATTGTACCCTCCGGAGATATCCAGCGTACTTTTCTTTCCAATACCGATTTCCACCCCTAAGTTCGGTGTAGCCGTAGCCCAGTACAGTGCATTTGTTTTGATTCCCCAGTTTGGCGTTGTTACCGGAGATAAAGGTGGATCTGCATAGATAGATAATGAAACCAACAGTAATAATACTGTGAGTAAACGTTTTGCAGTCATAAATTATTAAATCTTGTTAGTGTTTAACTCTTAATACTCTAATATAATTCTTTCTTCAACAGAAAGATACCCAGAAGATTTGTTATGCGTTCAAGTTCCCTGAAAGACTCATAGAGATCTCCCAATGACACAAAAATAATATAAATATTTAGAAATTGGCCTAAAAATATTCACATATTCAATATCTATAGTTAAAAAAAGGGGTTAATCATTTCAATAAAATAAAAAAAGCCTTTACATGTATTTCTACACGTAAAGGCTTCCTTATATATTTTCATAAGATTCTTCAAGTAGGACAGGAAAAAACGTATCCTTTTTTGCGTTTCCATTGTTTCCCTTTAGTACTTCATAGCTCTCGCGTCTTTAAC
>JAJQEE010000113.1 GCA_021201865.1 Tannerellaceae bacterium
CTTACAGCACTCCATGGACTCCTGATATATGACCTGGGATTTGCATCCCAGGCTATTATATGACGTCCTTTCAGGACTTACGAGATCAAGATCACCCTTCGAAAATCACCCTTCGCCAAATCTTCCGAACATGCCTGGGTGCTACCCGGAGTTGTGCACATGCAAGCCCTGCGGACTTGACAACTTACAGACCGTAACCTCATTGGATGCCCAATTTACTTGTTGGTCATTGCTTTTTTCTTCTGTCAAGTTCAGCCTGGAGCATCCGCAGTTCACGGCCTGTTTGTCCGGCGACTGAAGTATTTTCTTCCGCGCGGCGAATCAGATAAGGTAATACATCTCTCACTCGTGCATAGGGGACATATTTGGTCACATTATATCCGGCATGAGCCAGGTTAAAAGAGATATTATCACTCATCCCTAACAATTGAGAGAAAAAGATCCGTGGATCATTCCGTTGAATCCCTCTTTCATCAATTAATTTAGCTAATTTGTAATTGCTCTCCTCATTATGGGTGCCCATAAATAGTTCCATCCGGTCAATATGATCAATTACATATTCCACCCCTTCATCATAATTAGTATCCGTTGCCTGTTTGTTTTTACAAATAGGATCCGGATAGCCCATAGCAGCGGCTCGTGCCCGTTCTTCCTCCATATAGGCTCCCCGTACGAATTTAATTCCCGGATAATAGTCCTTTTCTATGCAATCCTCATAAATGCGGCGAAGATAGGGCATCCGGTCGTGACGATACATCTGTAGGGTAGCAAAAACGATCGCTCTTTTTTTATTAAATATACGCATTGCTTCATCCGTCAGTTCATCAATGGCATCCTGAAAGCAATAATCTTCCGCATCCACTAAGATTCGTATGTCGTTATCATAGGCGCGTTGACAGAGAGCCATAAAGCGTTCCCGGAATTCCCGGAACCCCCTGATCTCATCAATCGTTAATTCTTCCCTTTTTTCAGACGCTTTTGCTAATAATTCATCCGTTGTAATAGTGGAGGGTTTGAATACGGCGTAGGCAATATTCTTATTCTTTTTGGCAAAGTCTATGGAACGTAACGTTTCTTCAAAAGTCGCTTGTATTCCCGCAGGGTTTTTTTCTCCTTCTGCTGAGTAATCAAGCGTTGACATCACATTAAACTGTTTGAGATGATCAATCGCTTTGGAACAATCTTCTAAGGTCTCACCTCCCACAAACTGTTTATATAGCGTTGGTTTAACAGCCCAGGCTAATGGGAAATGTATTTTTAAAGCAATGTTAGTCGCTACTTTAGCTGTCTTAACAAGGAAAGGGTGTTTAATAGTGCTGAATAGCCAATAAGCGTTTCTCAATTCGCCTTGTGTTTTGGAAGAGAAGGCGATCTCAGTATTATTAAAATCTAACATGGTCATTTGTTTTTTAGTAGTTAATAGTCAAAGGAGTGATCATGGGGTAAGGCCGGGTTTCGATTTGCTTTCCCTTTGGAAGTTAAGTAGAAAAGAACACGTTGTATAACTTGACTACTTAACTTCTTTAACTCCTTGCTACTAATAATTACTCTTCTCCCAGGAAGGGGTATTTATAATCGGTCGGCGGAACGAGTGCCTCTTTGATAGATCGGGGATTCGTCCAACGCATCAGATTCAAAGGTCCACCTGCTTTATCATTGGTGCCGGAAGCTCTTGAACCACCGAAAGGTTGTTGTCCGACTACTGCTCCGGTTGGCTTGTCATTGATATAGAAGTTGCCGGAAGCATATCTTAGTTTATTCATAGCTACCTCAATCGCATAACGGTCATGAGCAAAGATAGAACCGGTCAGCCCATAGATAGAAGTGCGGTCGCACAGTTCCAATGTTTCTTCGTATTTATTATCGTCGTATACATAAATGGTGATCACCGGACCAAAGATCTCTTCTACCATGGTTTTAGACATGGGGTTCTGAGTCTGGATAACTGTGGGTTCAATAAAGTAACCTACCGATTTATCCCCGTTACCACCAAATAAGATCTCTGTATCCGGATCCTGTTTAGCATGGTTGATATATCCCATGATGCTATCAAAAGAGGTTTCATCAATCACTGCATTGACGAAGTTGGTGAAGTCACGGACATCTCCCATTTTGATCTCTTTTAGCATTTCTCCTACGGTCTCTTTTATTTCCTTCCACAAAGAAGCAGGAATGTAAGCACGGGAACCGGCAGAACATTTTTGTCCCTGATATTCAAATGCACCTCTGACAATGGCAGTCGCTACTTCCGTTGCATTGGCGGAAGGATGAGCGACAATGAAGTTCTTACCTCCTGTTTCTCCCACAATCTTCGGATAGGATTTGTAATTTGTCAGATTCGCACCAATCTGGTTCCAAAGTGTATTAAAGGTAGCTGTTGAGCCTGTAAAATGGAATCCTGCCAGATCCGGACTTTG
Source organism: Tannerellaceae bacterium (assembly GCA_021201865.1). GTDB lineage: Bacteria > Bacteroidota > Bacteroidia > Bacteroidales > Tannerellaceae > UBA4116. The sequence continues at coordinate 2,418 of JAJQEE010000113.1, forward strand.
TGTCACGACTTTACCGATCACACTGCCTTGTCCCGGAATAAAGTTAACCACACCATCCGGTAGGCCTGCTTCTTTAAATATTTTCATCAACAGATAGTTGGAATGGATCGCTGTAGTCGAAGGTTTCCATACACAAACATTCCCCATGATAGCTGCGGAAAGGTTTAGGTTTCCTGCGATAGCTGTAAAGTTGAAGGGAGTCAATGTGAATACAAATCCCTCTAAGGCACGGTACTCCATACGGTTTAGGATGCCGGTTTCCGAATAAGGCTGTCCGGAATAGATCTCACCTGCATAGTAGGCACTGAAGCGCAGGAAGTCAATTAATTCACACGGAGTATCTATTTCCGCCTGCATCGGATTCTTGCTTTGTCCAAGCATAACCGAAGCATTCAATAAATAACGATATTTAGTTGAGATGAGTTCTGCGATCCGCATCATAATAGATGCACGTTCCACCCAGGGTAATTCCGACCATGCTTTATGAGCTGCCATTGCTGCGTCAATTGCCATCTGTACCTCTTTTTCACCCGCTTTGTGATAAGTGGCTAACACATGCTTGTGATCATGTGGCATTACTACTTTTCCTGTATTTCCTGTCCGGACCTCTTTTCCACCGATAATCAATGGTATATCCAGTTCTTCGGAAGCAATCTGTGCCAATGCTTGTTTGAGCGCTTTTTTTTCACTGGAACCCGGAGCATAGGCTTTTACAGGTTCATTGGCTGGTTTAGCAAATTTAAAAATGGCATTATTCATGATAAACTCTGATTTATATAAGTAATTTGTTTTAATTTTAATGAGTGTAAACTTAGCAAATATTCTTCAGATTTAAGTTACATTTTGATAGTAAAGGGTAGCTGATTTATCCATAATTCCGGAGTAGACATCTTTTTTTTATATAGAAAGTGTCTTTTTGTTATAATTATTTAGCCCAGAAAGAGTTTTTGTATCAAATTAAAACTTTGTTGTTTTAAAACTATGTTATATATGTATATTATAAACATCTCATAGACAACGAGACATAAAAGGA
>JAJQEE010000047.1 GCA_021201865.1 Tannerellaceae bacterium
CCAGGCTAACTCCGCAGAACAAAGATATTAAGCCGGTCCTCCGCGCCGGTTTGTGCGGGCCCCAGTGCGGATATATTGCTGTGGATGATGACAGGAACACCGTATTCGGAGCGGATTTCAGCCATGAAGGTGAAACCCCAGGGTTAGGAGCTGAAATTACAAGAGCAGATTTCAGTGACCAGTTTGTCGGAAAAAAAATCTTTACCAATGGAGAATTTAAATCCATTGCTATTGTTAAGCCGGGTAAATCTGTTGCAGGACAGGACTATGTGGATGGTATTTCCGGAGGAACTATTACGAGTCAGGGCGTTGATAAAATGCTATATGATAGTTTAAACGGTTATGTTCAGTTTTTAACTTCAAAAAATCAGTAAGAAATGGGTTTATTATCGAATAAAAATAAAGAGGTATTAGTTAGCCCGTTAAGCAGAAATAACCCGGTCATCATTCAGATGTTAGGGATCTGTTCTGCGTTGGCTGTCACTTCTAAGCTGGAGCCGTCTATCGTAATGGGTATTTCCGTTACTGCTGTACTGGCATTTGCAAACGTGATTATTTCCCTCATAAGAAATACAATACCCAATCGTATTCGTATTATTGTTCAGTTGGTTGTCGTGGCAGCGCTGGTAACGATTGTAAGTGAAGTATTGAAGGCATTTGCCTATGATGTAAATAAACAGCTTTCCGTGTTTGTCGGATTGATCATTACCAACTGTATTCTGATGGGCCGCCTGGAAGCATTTGCTTTAGGCAACCGTCCGTGGGAATCTTTCCTGGATGGGATAGGAAACGGGGCCGGGTATGCTATTATATTAATTATTGTCGGATTTTTCCGTGAACTGTTAGGATCCGGAACCTTATTAGGTATTCAGGTGATTCCTTCAGCAATCTATGAATTCGGGTATGTAAATAATGGTTTGATGATCCTGCCTCCGATGGCTTTGATCACGGTGGCGGTGATTATCTGGATTCACCGTGCACGTAACAAAGACCTGCAGGAAAATTAATGCTAATTGATTAAAGTATAGAATAATGGAAGAATTATTAAGCATATTTATACGCTCGATATTTGTCGAAAATATGATTTTCGCCTATTATCTGGGTATGTGTTCCTACCTGGCTGTTTCTAAAAATGTAAAAACAGCGTTTGGATTGGGATTAGCTGTGACATTCGTATTGGTTTGTACATTGCCTATTAACTACCTGCTTGAGAATTATGTACTGAAAGAAGGTGCTATGGCCAGTTGGTTAGGGCAGGAATATGCAGGTGTTGACCTGAGTTTCCTTTCTTTGATCATTTTTATTGCTGTGATTGCCTCTTTTGTGCAGTTGGTAGAGATGGTTGTGGAAAAATTTGCGCCTGCATTGTATGCCTCTTTAGGTATTTTCCTTCCTTTGATTGCTGTGAACTGTGCAATTCTGGGAGGTTCGCTGTTTATGCAACAGAAAGCTTTTGCAAACATTGGAGAAGCTACCGTATATGGTTTTGGTTCCGGTATCGGCTGGTTACTGGCTATTATCGGTATAGCTGCTATCCGTGAAAAACTGGCTTATTCAGATATACCCAAACCTTTGAAAGGACTTGGTATTACCTTTATTATTACCGGTTTAATGGGTATCGGATTCATGTGTTTCTCTGGCCTTAACATTTAATTATTAACAGAATAAACTAATATAAAAATGACTATATTGTTTGCAGGAGGATTAACAATTGCAGCCGCTGCAGTTGTATTCTTAGTAATTACGTTGATTCTGGTTGTCGCATTATTGTTTGCCAAAGCAAAGTTGATCCCTTCCGGTAATGTGAAAATGACTGTCAACGCAACAAATGAATATGAAGTGCCGATAGGTGGTACTGTTTTAGGGGCCCTTCAAAGTCAGGGGATTTTTCTTTCTTCTGCCTGTGGGGGTAGTGGGAGCTGCGGTCAGTGCCGTTGCCAGATCCCTGAGGGAGGAGGTAATATCCTTCCTACTGAAGTGGGATTCTTTTCCCGTAGACAGATTCAGGATAACTGGCGTTTAGGATGCCAGGCTAAAGTGAAAGAAGATATCTCCATTGTCGTTCCGGAAGAGGTGTTTGGTGTAAGTGAGTGGGAGTGTACGGTAATTTCTAACCGGAACGTGTCTACTTATATCAAAGAATTTACCGTGCAGTTACCTCCGGGTGAAGTGATGAACTTCCAGCCGGGTAGCTATGCACAGATCCGGATTCCTAAATTCGATATTAAATATACGGATATGGATGTGGAAGACCGTTTCCGTGCGGAATGGGATCGTTTTGACCTGTGGTCATTAAGTTGTAAGAATGATGAGGAGACTATCCGTGCTTATTCCATGGCCAACTATCCTGCGGAAGGTAATATTATTACGTTGAACGTACGTGTGGCTACTCCTCCGTTTGACCGTGCTACCGGAACCTGGAAAGCAGGCGTGAAACCAGGTATTGCCTCTTCTTATATCTTTACTCTTAAACCAGGTGATAAAGTGACTATGTCAGGTCCTTACGGGGATTTCCATATTCTGGATACTCCGCGTGAGATGCTTTATATTGGTGGTGGTGCGGGTATGGCTCCTCTGCGTGCTCATATTCTTCACCTGTTCAACACTCTGAAAGTGACAGATCGTAAGATCAGCTACTGGTATGGAGCCCGTTCGAAGAATGAGATTTTCTATGAGGAAGATTTCCGTGCGATTGAAAAAGAATTCCCGAATTTCTCTTTCCACATTGCATTGTCTGATCCACAACCGGAAGATAACTGGACTGGTTATGTCGGATTTATTCACCAGGTTATTCATGATGAATATCTGCAGTATCATGATGCACCGGAAGACATTGAATACTACATGTGTGGTCCTGGTCCGATGGCAAATGCTGTCAAAGGTATGCTGGATAGCTTAGGAGTTCCGCCGGAAATGTTGTTGTTTGACGATTTCGGAGCTTAAATAGCTAATTATACATAAGGAAAAGCGATGAGAAACTGGCTTGTTTTTCATCGCTTTTTTCTGAAAGGTTGAAACAGGGGAGATTCAAATGTTAAAATTGTAACTAATTTGTAATAACATGCAGCGTTCTCCATTTTAAGTGCATCCTATACTTCAATACAAACTAAATTTTTATTTTTATATGAAACCTCTTATTCTATCTTTTTTCTTAGTAATTTTAGCAATATCTCTCCTTACAAATAAAAAAGAAGTGAAAGAAGAACGTACATCTACAACTTTTAATCCTATGGTTATTGAAGGTAAAAATGCTACACAAAAGAGCGATTCCATCGTAATCTCTATAGATAAAACTGCTGTTGCTTTGTGAAAAAAAATTAAAAAGACTTTTTATTTTACTTATTTCAGCTCCTTCCTCTTACCCATCTCTTGTTTTATAAATAAATATGATTATGTTTGTTTTCATTAAACTCTTATAAGTCAATGAAA
>JAJQEE010000065.1 GCA_021201865.1 Tannerellaceae bacterium
TCTTCATAATCTCAATAATTTAAATGATTGTTTGTTAGTCCTTTTTCTTGAATATCGTAAGTTTATTTTCTGCTACATCAAAGTAATTCCTAATCTTGTTTTTAATTCTATACGTTTTTACTTCCAATTCTCTTTCATCCAAGATGGATGGGGTTTATTCATCCCTGTCCATGAGAGTCCAATAGACAGAGCAACATCACGCGTTTGTTTGCTTTATTTTTCCTATCTTTAAAAGAAGAAGAACACCTCCCTCTTTTCCACACTGCAAAGATACGGCAACAGAAAGAGTCCTTTTTACACAATTATTGTCCATTTATAAACAATCCCTTTTCATCTTTCCGATTTGTGTAAATTTAGCCAATTCAGAGATCTCTTGTCATCCATAAAGTATGATTACCACGACATTCTCCAAATAAATAAAAAACCTATAAATCAATCGATTAACAAAATGAATCAATAAACAAATTGTTAATTTTGACTATTACAATTATATGAATATGAAAATCCATTTCTATGGATCTACACTCCCGTACAAGTTGTATGAGTATTTAAAGAGAAAACGATGATGAATTTTACCAAAGCCCATAATTCAGTAAAGAAAGGTGTATTTTAAGAATTCATTACTCAAAAAGAAAAGCTACTATTGCAGAGTTAAATTAATAATAAAGGCCAAAACCGATTATGAAAAGGAAAAGTATAAAGTTATATTGGATGGGGATCCTATCCTGTTTTTTATGGGCTTGTAGTAATGAGCCTCCATTCACGGATTTAGAAACTCCACAGGAAAATGACGAAGAAAAAACCTGGATACAGATTCGCATTCAGGATGCTGCTTTTTCTACTTATGCATCTACTATAGATGACTATCCTCACACATATGAGCGACTGGGAATGAACTACCCTTTAGATTTATATATATTTACTTCCGGAGGGATCTTTGATAAGCATTTACAATTACCTCTTACCCAGATAGACACCTATACTTATCAGACAGACCCCTTTGAATATATAACAGGACAATGCTATTTTTATGCCTTTGCTAACGCTCTTCCCGGACAGATCCCAACACCTGCAAGCGGTATGAACCGGTTGGATTTTGAAAAAAGCACCTTCAATTTTCATCCGGACTCGTTGTGGAACGGAAGCCGGGGACTCGTAATGGGAACTTTAGTGGGAACATCTACTATGATTGGTATGAGCAGTAATTCTTCTCCGGAAACAATTTACCTACCGATTGGTCGTATCGCCAGTAAAGTCCAACATAGCTATAACGAAGTCGAAATCAAAGGAGACCTGAAAGGCAGAGCTACTTATCCTTCAGGAAACAGGCCGGCATTTACCATGCTCAACAAAGCCCAGAAAGTATATGTAGTCGGACAATGGGAAGGAGGCTTCAGACAGTTAGGGAGTCAGGTAATCAGTCCGCACTTCTACGGATATGTACCTGCTGATATAGATATAGAATATGAATATCCTTCCAGAAACTCCGGCATTTATACCTATACGGTGGAAAATACGAATCAGGTACCAACCACAAGAAACAGCACCACCTTCTTAGTACGTTACACATATACCCCAGACATCAGTGAAACCTATGATGTCAATCATCCGGATCAGTTGGTAACCACAGCCATTACTCCAGGTCATACCTTTTTTGTAGCCGTATTTGAAAATGGACAGTGGCTTATTTATAAGGATGACCCGGAAAACATAGTTCATCCGGTATATAATAAACCGGTTTATGTACGGGAATACAGAGGTGGAGTAATGCTGTATAAAATTCCGGTTGCAGACATGACAGAAAAAACGCCCAGCCTACGGTATGCCACTATAAGAAACCATTATTATGAATTAAAAGTCCTATCTATTTCCGCCTTAGGAGCAACAGAAGAGGAAATTAATGAACCGGAACCGGAAATACCGCTGGAAATTGATGGCGCAATTGAATTTGAAATAGAAGTCAAAGAATGGGAACCGGTAAATATTGAAGTAGCCTTTTAACAGGAAAGACTTGCTATCTGAAAAATAAATGGTAGAGTTTTTATCTGATTATCCGGTAAACCAGAAATAGATAAAAACTCTATACTTATTATCCAAATTGAGAAAATGATTATTTATTAGCCTGCAATATATCTGAAACACAAATCCGTATCACTTCCACATTTCCTTTCCTTACATGGACACCGGAAACTTCACCAGCCATGGCTGTTCCATTAACAGAAACATCCACCGTTCTTTCTGCCACCCTACCATACAGAATCTCCCGTACTTCTTCTAAGCTCGCATCGGCCAACTCACCTAAATATTCCACATTCGCAGCTCCCAAGATCGTTTTTCCCTCCCCGGCAGCAACCGGAAACGTATATTGGCTTCCCGAATATTTAAAAGTCTGATAACCACCCACCGGATCCCGCTTTCCATTCGAATCAAAAATAAAGAAAGATAGCGTATTGATTTTACGTCTATCCGGTGCTTCCACCTCCTCGCCGGGTTGTATGGCTTTGGTTAAAATAGCGGCTGTATCTTCCAGGTAAAGCGAAGCATACCCAATCTCTGTTTCTATTTTAGTTTCAGCGGGTTCCACTCCCTCCATTTCCTCTTTATCGCAGGAAATAAAGAACATAGTAAGGGCTATTGCGAAAGTTAAGAACTTCGTAATCTTCATAATCTCAATAATTTAAACAAGTTTAGTTGATAACCTGATTTTGTAAAATGATTCGTTTATTTTCCCTATTGCAGGGTAAACCTTATAATCCTATTCATTCAAAAAAGTATTTGTTTCTTTTTCTCAAGATGTCCACTTATTCACTAAGTGTATGTACATTTCATTCCTTCGTTTCATTTCTTCTGTCTTTGACACACCCATGGCCGTTAGAAGCTTTTTTATCAGCTCCCCTCCAATAGATAAGACAGATAGAAATGATTAGATTTATAAACTCAGATAAGACAGTAAAAAACTTACAAACTTTCAACGCTGCAAAAGTATGACACTTATAAAAAACAGTAATACACAATTATTGTCCATTTATAAACATTCCCATTATATGTTTCCGTTTTTTATAAAAATCGACCTGTTTACAAATAACCGACAATTGTAAAAATCACCTTAAACCCGCTATGTATGAAAGCATTGCTTTTTAACTTATTTCTTTTGTCTGATATAAACCATAAAAAATGAAAGCAACTCAGCTCTTTTCAATAATAAAATCACATTAAAACAAGGATTTCTCTATATAAAGTAGCAGTTACAGGTTGTTCATTTATTCCGTTTTTTTCATCGGAAAAAAGTTATTAAATGCAAAATAATTCTTCAACAAGGTTAATTTAGTAAAATATTATCCTCAAAAAACACTACTAATTTAACATATAATACTCTTTTTACCTTTTCATCGGATTCATATATAATTTACCCTTTACATT
>JAJQEE010000133.1 GCA_021201865.1 Tannerellaceae bacterium
ACCATTTTTTCGTAAATTTTCCTGTAATTGAAACTCATTCTTTTATATGAAGATAGACATGATACAAAATCTGGTAAGTAAATATCTGATAGAATTTGGTATCATCAACGATACAAGCAGCCACTGGGATAACCTGGTGGTGTTACTTATCATTATTGCCCTGGCTTTTATGGCGGATTTTATCTGCCGGAATATCTTTTTAGGAGCATTCAAACGTCTGGCAAGAAAAACGAAAAACGAATGGGATGACCTGATCGTGGACCGGAAGATCATTAATAAACTAATGAACATCATTCCGGCAATCCTGATCTATGCACTGCTCCCGTTAGCTTTTCCTCAGAATGAATATATGGAGATACTGGATCTGCTGTTGCGGTTATGTATGATCTATATCATTGCCGTTTCCCTGCGATTTATCAACGCCTCCTTAAACACGATTCACGAAATATACAGTCTGAAAGACAAGAAGCGGAATAAATCTTTAAAAGGATTTGTCCAGATCCTCCAGGTGGCGATCCTCTTTGTAGGGATCATTATTATCATAGGCATCCTGATCAATAAATCACCGGCAACCCTGTTCGCCGGCTTAGGTGCTTCCGCTGCCATCCTGATGTTAGTATTCAAGGATACGATTCTGGGCTTTGTTGCCGGGATTCAGTTATCGGCCAATGATATGCTACGTCCGGGTGACTGGATCACCATGGATAAGTACGGGGCAGATGGTACAGTGATAGATGTCACCCTGCATGCCGTCAAAGTCAGGAACTTTGACCGGACAATCACGACCATACCTCCGTATGCATTGGTTACCGATTCGTTCCAGAACTGGCGGGGAATGTTCGATTCAGGAGGCCGCCGGGTGAAGCGTTCTGTATTTATTGATATGAACAGTGTCAAATTCTGTACGCCGGAGATGTTAAACAAATTCCGGAAAATCTCTTTATTAACAGACTATATTGACCGGAAAGAGAAAGAATTACAGGAATACAACGAAGAAAATCAGATAGATGATTCCATATGGGTAAACGGCCGCAGGCAGACAAACATCGGAATTTTCCGTGCTTACCTGGAACGTTATCTCCAGCAATCGACCTTAGTACATCATGAAGGATTCTTCTGTATGGTTCGCCATTTGCAACCGACAGAAAAAGGGATCCCTATTGAACTCTATTTCTTTACTAACAGGACAGAGTGGCCTGTTTATGAATCGATCCAGGCAGATGTATTTGATCATATTCTGGCCATCATCCCGGAATTTGAATTACGGGTATTCCAGAATATATCCGGCAATGACCTGAGAAGTTTGAATATTAAAGAAATACTTTCCTGAAAAAATAAAGCCGGTTCTTTATTGTTTACCAGGCGTTTTGATCCGGTGGTGTACGTCTGTTAGCTTCGGTTAACAGGCGTACTTTTTTAATAGCATATATTTATAGAATGCAGAGAAGGCAGACTTACGCAGAGAATATATTTTTAAATCCTATTCTCTGCGTAAGTCTGCCTTCTCTGCTTTATTTGCCTTCTAACAGCAGGAACTTATTTGATCATATCGAATCCTGTATACGGTATTAAAGCCGCAGGGATGCGGATGCCTTCCGGAGTTTGATGATTTTCGAGTAAGGCAGCTACAATACGAGGTAAAGCCAGCGCACTACCATTTAGTGTGTGACAAAGCTGTGTTTTTTTATTTTCATCTCTGTAACGGCATTTCAGACGGTTTGCCTGATAGCTTTCAAAATTGGAAACAGAACTAACCTCCAACCAACGTTTCTGAGCAGCAGAATAGACTTCAAAGTCAAATGTCAGGGCTGAAGTAAAACTCATATCTCCACCACACAGACGCAGGATACGCCAGGGAAGTTCCAGTTTTTCCAGTAATGTCTGCACATAATCAACCATTTCCTGTAGGGACTGGTAGGAATGTTCCGGTTTATCAATCCGTACAATCTCCACTTTATCAAACTGGTGCAGACGGTTCAGGCCCCGGACATCTTTCCCGTAAGATCCGGCTTCCCGGCGGAAACAGGCGGAATAAGCGGTGTTCATCACCGGCAGATCCGATTCATTCAGGATCACATCCCGGTAAATATTCGTAACAGGTATCTCTGCCGTAGGGATCAGATAGAGATCATCTGCTGTCGCGTGATACATCTGGCCTTCTTTATCAGGAAGGTTTCCCGTTCCATATCCGGAGGTAGCATTTACCACATACGGAGGTTGGATTTCTAAGTACCCGGCTTCACGGGCATTATCCAGGAAGAAATTGATCAACGCACGTTGCAGACGGCTTCCGAACCCTTTATAAACAGGAAAACCCGCTCCGGTGATCTTAACCCCTAATTCAAAGTCGATCAGATCATATTTTTTCGCCAGCTCCCAGTGGGGTAATGCACTTTCTCCCAATTCAGGAATACTGCCTCCCTCTTTCTCACAGATATTATCTTCTGCTAATTTACCCTCCGGTACAGAATCATGAGGCAGGTTAGGGATCTGCACCAGAATATCATGTATTTGTTGTTCTGCCGAAGCTTTTGTTTCATCCAGCTTTTTACTGTTTTCCTTCATCTCCGCCACCTGGGCACGGGCAGCCTCCGCTTCTTCCTTCTTTCCCTCTTTCATCAGCTGGCCAATGGTTTTGGATAGCTGGTTCAGCGCCGCCAGGTTAGCATCCAGTTCCTGTTGGGTAGTCCGTCTGGTCTTATCCAGCTCGATTACCTGTTCTATATACTCTTTTGCATCAAAATGCTTTCTGGCAAGTTTCCGGATCACCTCTTCCGTATGCTCTGTAATAACTTTAAGCGTCAACATATCTTCGTCTATGTTTTTTTAATTGAAGATACAAAGGTATATATTAATTGAGAACTGACAATTGAGAATTGACAATTGTGGAGTGTTTTCTATATAAAAAGAAAAGGTCTTGTGAGCTGGTTTTCCTCTTTTATTACCTGAGGATCCACCTTTCACAAGACCTTTGCCTGTTTTTGTATGTTGGTTTCTTAACCCCGTTCCCGTGTGTTTTTATCCACATTCATTTCATCCACGGAAGGTTGAACTTCTTTTACGCTTAGTACTTCATCCTCGTCCGGAAGCACCTGTTCCACCGGATAGCGTTCTTTCATCTTATCTAATGTAGCATCATCCAATTCTTTGTATTTATCATTCGTACCACATCCGCACCGTTTATTAGTGGAGGAAGGCTGGATTTTATCATGAGGTGCCTGGCCGGCAGGTTGAGAATCAGAGCTCCGGTCAGCCGTAGTGGATACTTCCTCATCCGGCACGCTTACCATGGTTATATCGATCACTTCATCTTCGGTAATAATAATATCGCGTTCTACCACAATTTCATCCTGATCCATATCCCGTTGAATCATCTGGTCAGTATCCATCGTTTGGTCATTATCCATCGTTGTATCCGCTATACCATTTTTAGTAAGGTCCCGGTCATTTTGCAGAGAACTACCTCCCAGATAGTCACTGCCCGGTACACATGTATTCTGTACCTCTTTCGTGGGTTCCGGCTGGCTTCCATATCCGGAAATGCCATCATCCACCAGCACATCATCCGTATCCATCAATTCATCTTCGATCAGTTCTTCGTGAGACGCTTTATCTTCCAGTTCTTCCCGTTCACTGTTCAGGTTTCCATAGGTGTAATCATTTGTCAATCCCACAGGTTGGGTAGACTGGCTTTCACTCCTTATTTCTGCTGATACATCCCGCAGGGTTCTCATTATTTTTGTCATATCCTTTACTTTTTAAATGGTTGAATACTTTTGTGTTTCAACACATTTAGTAAAGAGATAGTTGTTAAGATTTTCTTATTTTTTCCCAGCAGGAATAAAAAAAGGTTTATTTGACCCGGCCTCCTGTAATCCAGGTTCTTAGATAGTAAGGTTCACTCAATGTGCTGACCATAACTCCCCTTGACGTACTGGTATGTACGAACTTGCCGTTTTTCAGATAAATACCCACATGGGTAGGTACTTTTTTATTCCTTCCACTGGTAGCAAAAAACACCAGATCCCCCTCCCGGAGACCATTCCGGCTCACTTTTTTGCAGTTATGTTTCAGCATATCGGCAGAGGAGCGGGCCAACTGTTTCCCATAGACTTCACGATACAGGATCGCTACAAACCCGGAACAATCCACCCCTTTTTTAGTACTTCCTCCCATCCGGTGCGGAGTGCCCAGCCATTTGGAGGCTTCCGTATACAGATGGATATTATCCTGAGGGGTCACTCTCACACCGAACTTTTGGGAAAGAACCGCCGGGGATTCCATCCCCGCGGTGGGAATCCGTTTTTTAGACCCACAGGAAGTGTTTGCAATCAGGACAATCAGTAATAGAAAAAAAGTTATTTGCTTGTTTCTCATCAGCTTCACAATCTTAAAGTGACAAATATAAAAGTTAATCAACAATTGAAACAGTTTCCACCGGAATTTAACATTCTTCTTCTCCTGCCGGCAACTCACATAAAAACTCTTCTCTCCCCCAACCAAAAACAAAGGAATAGGATGAAAACAGGCAGACCTCCCTTTCTTTTCTTTGGCCCACGGCCGTGGGCCCATGGGATCACACGTGAGAACCGATAGGATCACGCACGTGAACCAACAAGCCCACGGCCGTGGGCCCAAATCTTTCCTCCTACTAACGCAAGAACAGCATCCGAGCTCCGTATTTCCTGCCTGCGAAGCTGAGTAAAACCGACTATATACAAATGAAAAAAATGATGGATTATAAGTTTAGATCCCTAAAGGGGATCCAGCAATAGCCCAGGTTTCTATCCCCAAAGGGGATGTATCAATAGCCCAGGGAATCACTTCGTTCATCCCTGGGGAAGAATCATCCTTTCATAACCTTGAAAACTCTCTGCTTTTCCGTATGCAACCCACTGCGGGGTTGTTTTGGGGCGGTTTCTACCCAGGGAATCGCCTTTGGCTCATCCCTGGGCTACTGCTGGATCCCCCTTGGGGATCATTCATCCTCATTAGTTTTGGATTTCCAATAATTTTGGGTTTCCATCACGGATCATTTATAGTCAATGGCCTTGAACTTCCGGTGAAAATACCCATTACTTACAAATGGGATCTTCTGATTTTATTTTTTCTGATTTTTACACCGGCTCGTAAGCGGGGATCGCAAAGAAAGTAACGGACATCGTAAAATAAAACACTTGAAACAGCCGGTTCTCATGCGATCCCCGCCTGCTCGGGGAACAGAGATCAGTTCTGACCAACTTAACAGACCTATCCAAAAGTAAGGCAGAGGTTTTAAGTGGATAATAACGATCAACAGGAAATAAAAAAGAGAGCTACTCCAAAAAGGAATAGCTCTCTTCATATGATTAAAAACACTTGTTTGCTTATTTCGCTGAATAGCTTTTATTCAGGTATTCGATCAACTCACCGGTAATATTATAAGCATCTCCGGCAATCAGGATGTTATCCATTCCTGTGTTACTGAGAATTACCTGATATCCTTTGGTTTGATTGAAAATATTTAATTGTGCAACCAATGAATCCCGGAGCTGAGACATCAATTGTTGTTGCTCTAACATTAACTCCTGAGCCAGATGGTTGTCCAGTTCCTGTAGTTCCTGCTGTTTGTTCATCAAACGTTGTTCTTCCTGAGCCGCACGTTCACGGGTAAGGAAGGCGTTATTTTCAAGTTTACGCTGGAAATCCTGTACCTCTGTTCTCAATGCATTTGCTTTCTGGTTGATATTGGCTCTTGAGTTTTCCTCTTTTTTCAGGATCACTTCACTGAGGTCTTTATAGTAATTGTAGTTCATCAGGAGAGAATCCATATCCACATAGGCAATCGGAAGGATACCTGACAAATTTTCATCTGAGGTAAATGCAGCTTTCGTAACGTTCGTCTCTTTCTTCCCTGAGAATTGCAGGACAAACAAAATTACAATCGCCACGGCAAGGACACCGTTAATCACGTAGTTAATGTTCTTCATAAAGTCTAATTTAAATCTCTATATTATATTTTTACTTCTTTCAACCGTTCCGCTAAATTTTTATGCTTCAAACGTTCCCGGTCCTGTGTTCTGGCACAGGCAAGTCCCTTATCCCGGAGTGCTTTATTGCCCCCGATATGCAGATTGGGAAACGCACCGTTCTTCTGCAGTAAGATCTTTACTGAGAGTAAGACTACGCAAATACCAAGAATAATAACCGTTATAAATAATGTTGTAAGCATTTTCTTATATATTTGTGGACGCAAATATAAGAGTTTAAGTGAATACATAGTATCTTTTTGATGTATTATTCTACATTTTTTCAGACCTTAATTATGTTTTTGCTTAATTATTAACTTTACAGGTTACACATATAATACATTATAACATTATGAAAATTACAGATTTAAAACCGGGAATCGTCTGGAAATTCTTCCATGAAATCACACAGGTTCCACGTCCTTCAAAAAAAGAAGGAAAAATAATCCAGTATCTGAAATCTTTTGCCAACGAGCATAACATCGCTCTGAAAGAAGATGAAGCAGGTAATATTCTGATGTTTAAACCAGCGACGCCAGGCTATGAAAATCTACCGGTGGTTATTCTTCAGTCTCATATGGACATGGTGTGTGAGAAAAACAGCGATAAAGATTTTGACTTTGACAACGATCCTATTGAAACCGTGGTTGACGGAGAATGGCTTCGTGCAAATGGCACCACCTTAGGAGCGGACAACGGGATTGGTATGGCAGCCCAGTTAGCCGTACTGGCATCCGATGATCTGGAACATGGTCCTATCGAATGCCTGTTCACCGTGGACGAAGAAACCGGACTGACCGGAGCGATGGCTCTGAAAGAGGGCTTTATGACCGGAGATATTCTCCTGAACCTGGATAGTGAAGATGAAGGAGAGATCTTTATGGGTTGTGCCGGAGGAAAAGGCACCCAGGCTGAATTCCGCTATGAACCGGTGGAAGCTTCTCCTAACATGCTCTATTTCCGGCTGGATGTAAAAGGGCTGAACGGAGGACATTCCGGAGGAGAGATCCATAAAGGATTAGGGAACGCAAATAAAATCCTGGTTCGCTTTCTTTATTCCCTGAAAAAGAAATATGACTTTTCCCTGTGTGCGTTCAACGGTGGTAACCTGCATAACGCGATCCCCCGTGAAGCACATGCGATCATTGGCGTCCATCCGGAAGATAAAGAAAATGTACGGGTGATGCTGAACCTCTTTGCCGCGGATATCGAAAATGAATTGAAGCGGGTAGATCCGAACGTAAAGCTTACGATGGAATCAGCCGACAAGCCTGCACACAAAATAGATGACAGAACAGCCGAGCGGCTGATCTATGCGCTGATGGCTTGTCCGCATGGCGTAATCGGTATGAGCCATGACATAGAAGGGCTGGTAGAAACATCCACCAACCTTGCTTCCGTAAAAATGATTGACCATGATAAGATCCTTGTCGGAACCAGCCAGCGTAGTTCGGTTGAATCCTGCAAAGAAGCAATTGCAGACCAGGTAGCAAGTACCTTCCTGTTAGCAGAAGCCCATGTGACGCAGGGTGAAGGCTATCCGGGATGGGCTCCCAATCCGGATTCTCCTATTTTAAAAGTCGCCCAGGAAAGTTACAGGAAATTATTCAATAAAGAAGCGAAAATCATGGCTATCCATGCCGGACTGGAGTGTGGTTTATTCCTGGAAAAATATCCAAGATTAGATATGATCTCTTTTGGTCCTACGCTGCGAGAGGTGCACTCTCCGAACGAACGGATTCAGATAGATACGGTTGACCTGTGGTGGAAACATCTGATTGAATTATTAAAGAGCATTCCCGCAAAATAAATAAGGATTGTATCCGTTAGTAAAAGAGGATGAGTCTCCGGTGGGACTTCTCCTCTTTTATTTTTAAATAGCATACGATCAGATGAATAAACTTTCAGTCCTCCTTTTATCCGTTTTTACCTTATGTACCGGGATCTTCTCTTCCTGTAATGACTGGGAGGATGATATTGCTACCAACCCGGCCTATAAATTAAACTTTTCCGTAGATACGATCGCTTTTGACACCGTATTTACCACCATTGGTTCAGCCACCAAGGAGTTTATGATCTACAACCGGAACAACAAACCGTTAAATATTTCTTCTATCAGTGTAGCAAACAGCGACCATTCGGGTTTTCGTATCAATGTGGACGGGCGGAAAGGTCAATCCTTTTCTGATATTCTGATCCTGGGAAATGATAGTCTGTTTGTGTTAGTGGAGGTTACCATAGATCCTACCGGAGAGGATCAGCCGCTGCTCATCGAGGATCAGATCCGGTTCTTAACCAATGGGAATACCCAGTCTATTCAGTTGGCAGCCTATGGACAGGATGTTCATTTGATCCGGGACGGCTACACATTTGACAAAGACACCCTGCTGACAGCAGAAAAACCTTATCTGGTCTATGATAGTATAGAGGTCGCTACCGGAGTAACGGTTGAAATAGAGGAAGGAGCTATTTTTTATATGCACAATAAGGCGAAATGGATCATTGACGGAAAACTATTGGCAAAAGGGACTGTGGGATCACCGGTTCTTTTCCGGGGTGACCGGTTAGATTATCTGGAAAAAGACCATTTATATGACCGTATACCCGGGCAATGGGAGGGGATTTATTTCTCTCCGGAAAGTTTTGAAAATGAATTGGACCATGTCATCATCCGCAATACGGTAAACGGGATCGTGTGTGAAGAATCCACTCCGGAAACACGCAAACTAACCATCACGAACTCCCAGCTTACCAATTCAGATAAATCCGTATTGCAGGCAATTAACTGTCATATAGCAGTCGCTGGTACCGAATTATCTAACGCGGTGGAAGATGTCGTGGCGCTGCATGGTGGAAAATATAGTTTCATCCACTGTACGTTAGCTAATTATATGGCAAGGAAAACACGTGCCAATGGGATGTATACGTTATACCTCTCTAATTTTTATAAAACAGGAGAAGAAAAAGCGTTTCCTCTTGTCGAAAGTACCTTTGAAAATTGTATTGTTGATGGTAGTTTTTCCGAAGAACTGGAGATCGATATGAAAGATCCGGTCGCAGGTATTTACCGCTTCGATCATTGCACGCTTAAATCCGGGAAACAGGGTGCTGAGTTGACAAACATTCAAAAAGGTTCTCCCTCCTATGTCAGTTTGGGAAACCGTACGAATGATTACTATTTTGATTTCCGCCTGACTCCGGATGAAGATTCCGGGACCTACTATGGGATCGGAAACGGGGACCCTGTCCCTGCAGAAAAATATCCCCTGGACCGGTATGGGGAAAACCGTCTGGCAGACGGGAAAGCGCCGGATGTGGGAGCCTATGTATATATTCCTATGGAAACAGATTAAAACAAAAAATGACCAACCAAACCTTATCTTTTATCTTATTCATTACCCTTTTTTCCTGTATGCCTGCGAAAGGACAGGTGAACTACCGGGTGATGTTCTACAACGTGGAGAATTTGTTTGATACGGTGGATGATCCGCTGAAAGATGACAATGAATTCCTGCCTGCCGGAAACCGGAGATGGACCCCTAAACGGTATTATCATAAACTGAATCAGATAGCCAAAGTCATTCACGCTGCCGGGGAATGGGAAACACCCGCCCTGATCGGATTATGCGAGGTGGAAAATGATACGGTCTTACATCATCTCCTTTCCCGCACTTCCCTCCGCCACATGGATTACCGCTACTGCGTCACGGCCAGTCAGGATAACAGAGGAATGAATGTGGCCCTTCTCTATCAACGGGATAAATTCCGCTATATAAACCATACGGGTTACCAGGTCCGGTTTACCTCCAAACGTCAGAAATCAACCCGGGACATCCTGCATGCCTGGGGTGAGATCCTCTCCGGGGATACGCTGGATCTGTTGATAAACCATTTCCCTTCCCGGTATGGAGGAGAAAAGGAGAGCGAAAAAGGCAGGCTGGATGTCGCTTTTACATTAAAAAGGATCGCTGATTCTTTATGCCTGATCCGTAAAAACCCGTTGCTTATTATTATGGGAGACTTTAATGACGAGCCCACAGATAAAAGTATCCGGGAAGTTTTAAACGCCTGTCCGCTGTCCGGTCCTGATCCATCTTCCCGCAACCATTTCTCTCCTGATGGGTTATATAATCTGATCCCACAGAAAAATAAGATGCATATCACCGGAACTCATAAATACCAGGGTAGCTGGGCCCAGTTAGATCAGATCATCCTGAATGGCAGATGGTTTGAACCCTCTTCTTCTTTACAGGTAAAACCCGGCAGTTGCCGGATCTTTACGCCGGACTTTCTGTTTATAGCTGACCGAACATGGAAAGGGATCCGTCCGAAACGCACTTTTCATGGTTTCAGGTATGAAGGAGGATACAGTGATCATCTACCTCTCATTACAGACTTTTTATTATATTTGTCTTCCCAACCATAATATATAAACCTGTACGCATGCGACTCAAGATCGTTTTTATTCTCTCTCTTTTCGTTTGGATCCATTCATTTCCCGGAGTGGCTCAAAGCCTAAGGAATCCTTTTGATTTTCCGATCCTGTTAAGTGGTAATTTCGGGGAATTGAGGAGTAACCATTTTCACGCCGGCATTGACTTTAAAACGCAGGGAGTGGAAGGAAAACCGGTACATGCGGTAGAGGAAGGATATATTTCCCGGATCGGAGTCAGTCCCTGGGGATATGGGAATGTACTCTATATCGATCATCCGGATGGTACGACTACCGTGTATGGTCACCTGCAAAAATTCGCGGCTTCTGTAGCACAATATGTAAAGGAGCAACAATATGAAAAGGAGACGTTCACCGTTAATCTGTATCCCGGGCCGGAGTTATTCCCTGTCAAAAAGGGAGAGGTGATCGCTCTTGCCGGGAATTCCGGAAGTTCCGCGGGTCCGCATCTTCATTTTGAGGTCAGAGACACGCAGACAGAAGAGGTGCTGGATCCCCTCCTATACTATAAAGAACAGATCAAAGATACCCGTCCTCCGGCTATTCAAGGGGTCATGATCTATCCCATAGAAGGAAAAGGGATCGTCAATAACCAGCTCCGGAAAGTAGAATTAAAACCGGTGAAAGATAAAAACGGAAAACTAATGCTGAGTGGTAAAGTGGAAGCCTGGGGGGGAATAGGATTAGGGATTAAAGCCTATGACTATATGGATAACACAACTAATATTTATGGAGTGAAAGAAATTACTCTTCAGGCAGACGGAGAAACAATTTTTTACAGTCATATCGACCGCTATGCTTTAAAAGATACACGCTACCTGAATAGTTTCACAGACTATGAAGAATGGAGGGACCGCCGCTCTTTTTATATGAAAAGTTTTGTAGATCCGGGAAACCGTCTTCCGTTTATAGAAAGTATAAACCGGGGAATCCTCCGGATCGAAGAAGAACGTCCCTATCATCTCACCTATCTGTTAAAAGACGCGCATGGAAATTCGGCCGAAATCTCCCTGACCATTCAGGGAAAAGAACAATCCATCCGCCAGCCGGAACTGGAAAATGATCATTTCTTTCACTGGCGAAGTGATAACCGGTTTGGAGCAAAAGGGATCCGCCTGATGATCCCTAAAGGGAATTTATATAATGATTTCTTTTTCCGCTATCAGGTGAAAGAAGATAGTACGGCGTTAGCAGCCACTCATATCCTGCATAATCGTCCGGTCGCATTTCATACTTCCGGCAAAATATCCATCAAACTGCAAACAGATACGCTGGAAAACAAACAACAATATGGAATTGTCCGGCTACAGCATGGGAAACCTTCCTGGATCGGCGGGGAATACCGTTATGGCTGGATCGATGCTGACATACGGGAGTTAGGCACCTATACCATCCGGCAGGACACCAAACCTCCGGTCATCACCCCGGTTAACCAGGAGAAATGGATTAGCAGCTGCACCTTTACATTCCGTATTTCTGATAATCTGAGTGGAGTAAAGTCCTACCGGGGAGAGATAGACGGACACTATGTCTTATTTGAATTTGATGGTAAAAAGGGACTTATTTCCTACACCTTCGATCCGGAACGTCTGGAAAAAGGTAGTCATGAACTGAGTCTTACGGTGACAGATGCCTGTGGAAATGAAACCCGGTTTATTCATCCCTTCCGGTGGTAAAAAAAACAACGCAAAGATTTGTATAAAATAATTAATTCCATACATTTGCTTTCCGTAGATAAATTTCAGAGATCAATTGCTTAAAATGAACTAATATAGGTAATATGGAAAATAATGAATTATTAGAAATGGTAAGAAATAAAGCGCAGGGCTGGCTTACCAAAAGTTATGACGAAGACACACGCAATCAAGTACAAGCGCTGTTGGATAATGAAGATCCGACAGATTTGATCGAAGCCTTTTATAAAGACCTTGAATTTGGTACCGGGGGTCTACGTGGTATCATGGGTGTGGGTTCCAACCGGATGAATATTTATACGGTAGGTGCCGCTACACAAGGTTTATCCAATTACCTGAATAAGGAATTCGGTCATTTAGACCAGATCAAAGTAGTGATCGGTCATGATTGCAGAAATAACAGCCGGAAGTTTGCAGAAATCTCCGCAGATATTTTTTCTGCGAATGGCATTAAAGTCTACCTGTTTGAAGATCTGCGCCCGACTCCGGAAATGTCTTATACCATCCGTAAAATGGGATGCCAGAGCGGTATTATCCTGACTGCGTCACACAATCCGAAAGAATATAACGGATATAAAGCATATTGGGATGATGGTGCCCAGATGATCGCTCCACATGACAGAAACACCATTGCGGAAGTGAATAAGATCCGTAACGCAAGTGAGATCAAATTCACAGGAAACAAAGAATTGATCGAGATCATCGGTAAAGAAATCGATGAACAATATATCCAGGACCTGACTACGATTTCTTTATCTCCTGAGGCAATCCAACGCCACCGGGATATGAAGATCGTCTATACTCCTATTCATGGTACAGGGGTAGAGATCGTTCCGGCTACTTTGAAAGCCTATGGCTTCACCAACATTATCCATGTTCCTGAACAGGATGTGGTTAGCGGGGATTTCCCGACTGTAGTTTCTCCGAATCCGGAAGAACCGGCAGCATTGGCAATGGCCGTAGAAAAAGCAAAAGAAACAGATGCTGAACTGGTGATGGCGTCTGACCCGGATGCAGACCGTGTAGGTGCAGCGATCAAAAATAATGAAGGAGAATGGGTACTGATCAACGGTAACCAGACCTGCATGCTATTTGTTTACTACCTGATTACCCGCTGGAAAGAGTTAGGAAAGATCCAGGGGAAAGAGTATATTGTAAAAACCATCGTAACGACTGAGCTGATCCGCACAATCGCTGAAAAGAACGGTGTGGAAATGTATGATGTATACACCGGTTTCAAATGGATCGCCGATGTCATGAGAAAAAATGAAGGAAAGAAAGCCTACATCGGTGGTGGTGAAGAAAGCTATGGTTTCCTTTGTGAAGATTTTGTCCGTGACAAAGATGCTGTGTCTGCCTGTGCGATCTTAGCTGAGATTGCCGCCTGGGCGAAAGATCAGGGATTAACTCTTTATCAATTACTGCAACGTATCTATGTAGAATACGGCTTCTCTAAAGAGGTGGGTATTTCTGTCGTGAAAAAAGGTAAGAGTGGAGCGGAAGAGATCGAAGCCATGATGAAGAACTTCCGTGAAAATCCATTAAAGGAGATCGCGGGTTCCAAAGTAACTTTCTTCTATGACTATGCTTCTCTGAAAGGATTGAGCTATGCAGATAACGAAACGTTAACATTAGATATGCCAACGACATCCAATGTACTTCAATTCTATACGGAAGACAATACCAAAGTTTCTATCCGTCCTTCCGGAACAGAACCTAAAATCAAATTCTACTGTGAAGTGCATGCTAAAATAAACAGTGTAGAAGATCTGCCGGCAGCAGAAAAAGCCGCGGAAGAAAAGATCAATCAGATCAAAGCCTCTTTAGGAATCTGATCTGACAGTCATTATATAAAAACGGCCTCATCAGGAGAAATCCTTTTGAGGCCGTTTTTTATTTCTACTCTTTAACACACAGATGACACAGATCAAACGAATTTACACAGATTCTTCTTTAAAAAGAGCCGCTTCACTATTCATATCTTCCTGTTTATTTCGTGATCACTCCTATTTCAGCGATTATATACGCATCTCCATCATGGACTCCCTGCAAAGGCTCCAGTTTAATAAAACGGGAAGTGACGGGTTGATCCAAACGAATATCCTGCCGGACCGGATTATTCTTTATATTATTGAATAAAGCGGAACTTTTCACAGACTTCCAGTCTGTACCATTTTCACTTACCGACAAATGATAACGACTGATATTATTTGCTGATGTATGATTGACCGGTACATAACAGAAACCTTTTATCCCGATTGTCTCACCCAGGTCTATAATAACCGGATCACTCTCCAACGGAATAGTCGCGACCGACTGAACATTTCCATCTATGATCAGATCCATATTTTCTATCTCCGGAGAAATAACCGCCCATTTAGCAGGCGAAATATCAAAATCTTCCGTAACCACCTCACTGATCTGTTCTCCGTTCTGAATCGTAGCGATCGCTTTTACAGTCCCTGCCTGTTCCAGAGAGAAGGGTTGCTGGTATCTGAGTGAAGAGGTGGTAGGAGTAGTTCCGTCTAAAGTATAATAAATAACCGGATCCGGTGAAGAACAGGTAATAAGGACCCTCCCTTCTTTATTACGCATAACAGCAGGAGCAGATAAAAACTCCGGTGCCTTATAAAGTTCCAGATTATTCAGCACCGGACAAGCCAGAGATTCTGTGATATGGATCCTGATCTTTTGTGTCGTCACCGTGGGGAAACGGAGTATCCGCTTATATCCGATCGTAGTTGCTTCTGTCAAAAACGCCCAATCATTCAAAGAGTCATTCCAATAGTCCACTGTGACTCCGGCCACCCGTTGTCCTAAAGGGATATATTCCTGCAACAGGAGACGATTAAACGTTTTTTGCTGTTCTAATGCTATTTCCAGCCAGGCCGTTAACTCACCATCATTCGTTGCCCAGTAAGAATCATAAACTCCATCCAATAAATTAGCAGGTTCATACCGGGACCCATTTCCCCGGACAGCGGAAGCCTGAATCGTAGCACCTTTCATCAAATTTTCCGCAAAACTTTCCTCTATCACTTGCTTAAACTCCATCAACCGGGTTGAATCAACCGGATGAATACGCCCTTCCCGGTTGGGAGGTACATTCAGCAACAGATTTGAATTACGTCCGATTGAAGTATAGAATAGTTCAACCAACTGCTCCACAGTTTTCACTTTATCATCCGTATCCGGACTATAAAACCAACCCGGACGAATCGATACATCTGTCTCAGCGGGCACCCAGGCCTCTCCTCCTCTATTTCCCTGATTCAGGGTATCCGTAGGAGGAGCACCTAACCCAGGTTCAAATCCTGTAATATTCAGAGTGGACCAATTTGTTGCTCCTGCAATCCCCTGTTCATTTCCCATCCAACGGCACCCAGGACCCACATCACTAAATATGATCGCATGCGGTTGGTTCCGATAAACCGTTTCATGGAACAGATCCCAGTCATACACCTGTTTCTTTCCATCATGGCCTTCCCCGTTTGCACCATCAAACCATTGTTCAAAAATATGTCCGTAGCCCGACAACACTTCATCCAGCGTATTGGCAAACACCTGGTTATATTCAGGAGTCCCATAAGCCGGATGATTCTGATCCCAGGGAGAAAGATAGACCCCAAACTGTAAACCATATTCTTTACATGCTTCCGAAAGTTCTTTCAACAAATCTCCTTTTCCATCCTTCCATAAGCTTTCCCGTACCGTATGGGTACTGTATTCACTGGGCCACAAACAAAAACCATCATGATGCTTCGCCGTAATGATAATTCCTTTCATCCCGGCGGCTTTGGCTGTAGCGGCCCACTGACGGCAATCCAGATTAGTCGGATTAAATACCTTCGGATCCTCCTCACCATTCCCCCACTCTACATTTGTAAACGTATTCGGACCAAAATGGGCAAACATATAATATTCCATTTTCTGCCACTCCATCTGGTACGCAGAAGGAATAGCCCCGTAAGGTTCCGGGGGCGTCACAGAGTGTTCACAGGCAGAAAAGCAGCTACCGAAGAACACAGAAGCAGCCAGATAATAAGAACGAAGAAAAGCAGGCGTTGTTTTCATTTCCAAAGATTTTAAATTTCAATGATTCTATTCTTACAAATATACAAATCCTCCTCCACCCTCCATCTATCCGGAGGAACAGAATCCTATTTTAGAAGAAAAAAATCCCTAAAATTATTTTTCACTTCAAATTTATTTGTACATTTGCAGCCGTACTGAAAAGCGGGATGTAGCACAGTTGGTAGCGCGCCACGTTCGGGACGTGGAGGTCGGACGTTCGAGTCGTCTCATCCCGACACAATAAAGACTAAATGATTATATAGTAATCGTTTAGCCTTTGTCGGTAGAATACTACCGGGAGAGATACGGGAGAATAATTAAATCGTCTTTTTTGGCGGACATTATTCCTTCCCCGCAAAAATGCCTACACAGAAAAAATCCGACTAAATTCAAATTCATTACGGATACATACAATATAATATACGAAAATTGAGAAAAAGTTTTTTATATATCATAATGTTGATCGCATTAAAAATTTTATTATATTTAACGCACTAATCTTAAAAAATCACATTATGGGAAGATGTTATAATTGTTCCGGGTATGGTTATACCGAAGAGAGTTGTGGTTCATGTAGCGGAACCGGCCATATTACATATTATGAAAACGGTGAATATGTACGGCATTCATGCAATTCCTGTTACGGCAGAGGACAAATAAAGAATGACTGCAGTAGTTGCGGTGGCTCAGGTGAAACAGACGATGATCGTTAAAAAATAATGTTATGGATCATACTGAATACTTAGTTAAGCTTAATTTCGGAGGAAGTTGGGAAAAGTACTGGGAGGCTCAGGAGATTTACTCTGAAGGACTTACCCTCGTTATAAACCAAGAATATTTAAAAGCTAAGCCTTATTTGGAAAAAGCATCAGAAATGGGATATGGAAAAGCCTCATTACATTTAAGCCGGCTTTGGAAATGGGGAAGTTTCGGGAGACGTGATTTAGAAGAGGCCATAGGGTACGCAGAGCTTGCTATCATGAGGCATGAGATGTATGCCAAAGAATGGCGGGAGAAGTTAAAAAGATACGAGAAATTTGGTCTCTGAAACCGGCATCCAATGACAAATAAAGTGAAATGGATTATATTCCGGACTGGAGCAACCAACCGGAATTAATTCAAATATGGTGTGTATACATAGTTAATGATAGATGGTGATTGAATCCAGCGTGTACATATGATTAAAATTCGGACACAAATATGATCCAGGAAAAAGAAACCTGACGAATGAAGATAAAGATTTGGGTATTATCCGGATCAACAGATAAAAGAAAAGAACCGGAAACGTGATCTATTCGGATAAAAGAATTGTTATATATTTACGCTTCAGGCATATCTTATTCTTTTATCCAAACAGAACTATGAAGAAAAGTATACTATTCACAGGAATTTTATTCGTTATGCACACATCATGTAATCAACAACCATCCGTCACGGTGGGCTATGCCGGGGAAGATATTTCCCGGAATGCAACGATTCTACGGGATCAGAATAATAACCAGATTGTCCTGGATCTAAAAACAGAGGGAAAATGGGAGCTTTATGCGGGTCCGTCCGTAGAGAA
This sequence comes from Tannerellaceae bacterium, assembly GCA_021201865.1. Classification (GTDB taxonomy): domain Bacteria; phylum Bacteroidota; class Bacteroidia; order Bacteroidales; family Tannerellaceae; genus UBA4116. The sequence goes on from JAJQEE010000133.1 coordinate 17,794, forward strand.
AATTAATCTGGACAAGCCTGTGGCACAGGGAACCAGTAGCGGCCGCTACCAACCGGATATTGATACGACTGTACGAAACTATTTTGAATTAGTCACGCCCTCCGGAAAAGCGATTTTAGCGGAAAGAAGACTTCCGCTGCAAGGTTCCTATAACTTCAGGGATCTGGGGGGGATACGTACCCGGGATGGAAGATATACCCAATGGGGTAAAGTATTTCGTTCAGACGATATGATGCATCTGACAGAAAAGGATCTGGACTATCTGAGTAAAATACCGATTAAAACAGTAGTCGATTTCCGGTCAGAAACAGAAATAAAACAATCTCCGGACCAAAAGATACCGTCTGTCTCAAATAGCTATATCTATGCCATTACCCCCGGGAACATTACATCTCTTCCCTTTGAAGATATTGCCCGGTTAACCACACAGGAGTCTGATAGTTTGATGAAGTCTGTCAATAAACAACTGGTAACAGATAGTAGTGCGATTGAACAATACAGAAAATTCTTTGCACTGCTACAGGAGGAAGAAAATATTCCTTTGGTCTTCCACTGCACGGCAGGGAAAGACCGGACCGGCTACGGCGCCTATCTGTTTTTGTCTTCTTTAGGAGTAGACGAACAAACCGCTTTACAGGATTATTTAGCTTCCAATAATTATCTGGCAGCAAAATATGGTAGTTATATGGAAAAGTATCCGGATCTGAAACCACTCTTTGAAGTACGTCCGGAATATTTAAAAACAGCCATAGACCAGATCAGGAAAGAGCACGGAAATGTGGAGAATTACCTGACAAATGTACTGAATGTAGATATAGAGAAGATGAGGGAATTATATCTTTATTGATTGTTGATTCTATAAAATATTCATCTATTATCTATAAACAAAAACAGTCTTTTGAAATTCTATATCTATTTCAAAAGACTGTTCTCCCGGTAAATTCCGGAACTATCAGATATGCAAATGCAGACCGATAGAAACCGGCTGGATTTTCGGGCCTTTGTTATTTCCGAACATCTCTATCGGAGAATATTTAGCATAGAAGCCGATACAGCCATAGCCTGCCTGTACAAGAAAATCCATTGTGATAGGACGAAGATTCATTCCCCCATCCACTTTCTCTTTATGTTTTTTCCGTTTTCATCCCGGTAAGTGATTTTAGAAGAGGACATCGTCTTGATCACACCTACAACACCACCGGAAACAAAGAAACCACCCTGATGTCTTTTCCGTGTCTGCCATTCCATCAATAAAGGGATAGTCAGACTGGTCGTGTTCAGTTTACTGGCGCTTAAATGGATACCTGCCGGAGCCGGTTGCAGAATAGTGACTCCATCCACTTCCAGAAAATAGCTGTTGGTATCTATGCGATACCGGTTCCAGCGCATACCCATACCGGTAACTAATGCCCAGTTCGTACGGGGAATACGGAAACTCTTTTCCAGAAAATTCACGTTATATTCCATAGATTTTCCACTCCGCAGGGAAACACCGTCAATATCGTTGAAATGAAAACTACCATCCGCAAAATTGGCGAAACCCATCCCAAAGCCAGCCCAATGCCCGGAAAAGTCCCGGTCCCAGGAAGGAACAGGAATACTTATATTACGCATATGCTTCCGTCTCTCATAGCTCTTCCCATCGATATAGTGTCCTTCAAAAACCTGTTCACTCTCTACATATTCACCATCTTCCACCAGTTCATACACTTTCACTTTCGTTCGTTCCCCATCCTCAGAGATTTTAATACGTTTATTATTTACGAGGATAGTCGTATCCTGCTCCACGGGTCCAATTGCAACAGCCGATAATCCAACAGGAATTATCAAAGCGATTAAGATCATTAGTCTTTTCATCTTCATATCGTTTTTAATTAAAAATCTTTTCTTGTAAACAGTACGGTGATCAGGTCATCACTATCCAATTCCCCTTCAATATAGACCAGCGTGATCACTCCTTTTGTATTCACCTTAAAAAGAATAAAGCGATTCAGGTCCTCGCCCCCACCCGGTAGCTGGTAGTAAGCAGAAATGATCCCCCCATCATCCGTTACCTCTTTTATTTTACGGGCACCCCGTTGATCCGCCTCTAAGCATTCCCGGACAAACCGTAAAGCGGCCGGATCATTTTTGATCGTAATACTTTTATAGTGAGTCATTCCATAGGTTTCCAACATTTCGTTAGAAAGCTCCACCATGGTCACATTCTTCTTTTTACCATACTCATTGAAGACAGCTTGTATCCGGAGATCCTTCTGCGCTTCCATGGCATATATTCCTCCGGGACACACCCAGCAAAAGACCAGCCAAAACCATACTATATACTTCATATCTTTCATGATAGTAACTATTTAATCGTCATCGCTGAATAAGCTACTCAGCTCCTTAAATTGATTTTCAATAAAGTTTCGTTCAAATTCATCAGCATCCTTTTCCGGAAAATATTCATCTGCAGAGGCAGCCACTTCCTGCAAAGCCTCCCATGCCAACTCTTTTATTTTATCCGGATCCGTATAACACCGTCCGTTGATCACGACATAATTTCCTTCACACAGACAAGGATCAGACACTGTAAAAAGCGGGCGAATCCCGACTAACAAAAGAAGAGCGGCCGCCACACCGGAGACCAGATAGAGGATCCGGCGTCTGTTCAGAGAAATGACCTTGCCCAGGACTCTCTCCTCCTCTTTTTCTTTCTTTTGTATTTCTTCATCGAAATACGCAAACAGAGGTTTATAGACAGTTAAATGATCCGGAACCTCTGCGGATGAGAAATAGCTTCTCAACTGACGCTCCTCTTCCGAAGAAGTTTCACCATCAAAATATTTCCTTAATAAATTATCTATATTCATACCGCTCTTTATTAATTTCTAAAAATTGTTCCCGTACCCGTTTCCGTGCCCTGGAAAGATTGACCCGTACTGTTTCCACCTGTGTTCCTGTTATCTCCGCAATTTCTGATAACTCATATCCCTCAATATCTTTCATCCGGATCGTGATCTGCTGTAAAGAGGGCAAGCGGTCAATTAATTGCCGGATACAGTCCACCGCATCTTTTTGTTCCAGTCGCTCCGCCGGACCGCCTGTTCCGGTTTCCAGAAATGTCATCTCCAGTTCAGAGGCTTTCGGCTTACGGGCCTTGAGGTTGTCCAACGCCGTGTTTTTGGTTACCATGACAGCCAACGCTTCCACACTCCGGTACTGATCCAATTTTTTACGGATATTCCACAATTTGAGAAAAGACTCCTGCACCACATCCTCTGCATCCGCCCTGTTTTCAGTCAGCATCAACGCAATATTCAGTAGCTTTCCTCTTAAAGGTAATACCGTATGTTTAAACGTCTCGAGTTCCATTTCTGCTATTAAGACGACAAAGAAAAGAAAACATAACAGGTTTATTTTTCTTTTTTCTCAATTTTATTGTTTATATTTGTGAATAAACGCTTTAAGAAGAGAGTAGCCAAACTAAATTTCAGATTTTCCCCTGTTGAAAGAAGCGTATCAGTCAGATGTTGCACCAAAGGATTACTGATATGAAAATACTTATTATAGAAGACGAATTGTCTCTACGCCAAACGATGATCCGTTCACTTGAAAAAGAACGTTACCTTGTAGAAAGTGCATCTACCTATCAGGAAGCACTTTTTAAGATCAGTGATTATGATTACGACTGCATCATTTTAGATATTATGTTACCGGGAGGAAGCGGACTTTCCATCCTTGAAGAGCTAAAAACATTACATAAAAAAGATAGCGTGATCATTGTTTCCGCCAAAGATTCTCTGGAAGATAAAATAAAAGGACTGAACCTGGGTGCGGATGATTATCTCACTAAACCTTTCCACCTGGCAGAGCTAAACGCACGGGTTAAAAGTGCTATCCGCCGGAAACAGCAGTCAGGAGAACTCCAGCTTGTTCTGGAAAATATCTGCATTTATCCGGATAAACACAGTGTGTTTATCAATGACAATGAGTTGATTCTGAACCGGAAAGAGTTCGATCTCCTCTACTATTTCGTAACCAACCCGGACCGGCTGATCAGTAAAGATACCTTGGCTGAAGCAGTATGGGGAGACTATATGGATCAGGCAGACAGTTTCGACTTCATCTACAGCCAGGTCAAAAATCTACGGAAGAAATTAAAAACGGCCGGTGCTCTGCCTGAGATAAAAGCAGTGTACGGGTATGGATATAAAATGGTTGCAGAATAAAAGCCTATGAAACTCGTCCAGTATATCTATCGCAACCTATATGTACCCTTGCTTATTCTTTTAACCATATGGGCGTACAGTTTCCAGCGGGTGATCATCTATGAGATTAACGATGAGACCAACACCAGCCTCAGGAATTACAAAAACCTGATCATTAAAGAAATGCTTTCTGACCCCAACCAGATAAAGGATCATGCAGATGTGATGAACCGTCATTTCATACGGGAGATCCCGGCCGAAGAGGCGGATGTTTCCAAAGATGAGATATACGATTCCGTGACCTATATAGAAATTGAAGATGAATATCAACCTGTGCGGGTACTGCGCACCTCTTTTCTGGCGACGAATGGTATATACTATGAACTCACCATAGAGATGTCCACGGTTGAAAAGGATGACCTGATCCGGACCGTCTGGTGGAGTATACTGATCCTCTATACTTCCCTTGTATGCTGCATCTTACTGGTTACCCACCAGGCGTTTAAAAAAAGTTTTTTGCCCCTTTTCAATATTATGGAGTGGCTGAAAAAGTATCATCCGGGTAAACCGGTCCCTCCGTTGGAGAATGAAACCGTCATCGAAGAGTTTGAAATATTAAATAGTTCGATTGCAAAGGCTGCCAAACGGAGCAGCCAGTTATACTTTCAACAAAAACAGTTTGTTGAAAACGCAGCCCATGAATTACAAACCCCATTAGCCGTCTGTATTAATAAACTGGAACTATTAAGCGAAAATCCGGACTGCACAGAAGAACAACTGCTCGAAATAGCTGATCTCAATAAAACAATCCAACGGATCGTCAAACTGAACAAATCCCTTTTGCTGCTATCCAGAATCGACAATGATCAGTTTCCGGACACAAAAATGATCCGGATCAACGATATTGTTAAAACGATCTTATATGATTTTGAAGATATCTTCCAGAAAGACGGACCGCAACTTCAATTAGAAGAAAAACAGGTACTCACTTATCAAATGAATGAAGCGTTAGCCTTCACACTCCTTAGTAACCTTATCAAAAACGCTTATCTATATACGCCGCGAAATGGAAAAATTCATATTTTAATAGACCAGCATACGGTGTTGATTGAAAATTTCTCCGGTGATGAAACTCCTTTAGATACAGACCAATTATTTGAAAGGTTTCATAAAAACACGAAGCATCATGACTCTACAGGGCTGGGATTAGCGATCGTTAAATCCATTGCCCAGCTCTACCATATTCAAATAAAATATACTTTCCGGAACGGGCATCAATTCTTTTTAACATTTCCATAATTCACTTTCCCAAATCTTTCCCAAATTCTACCGTTACTTTGTGTCATCAATCAAACGAAAAGAGATATGAAAAAGTTTGTTCTGATATTATTATCTCTGTTAACCTGTTCTGTGATCCTATTAGCAGATAATGACAGATTGAGTAAAGATATAAAAGAGTTACCGGTAGAAAGCAGAGAGTTTCTCTCTACCTATTTCAGTCATACCAAGGTATCTCATATAAAAATTGAAACAAACAGATTCCGCAACAAAAGCTATGAAGTGCTGTTAACGAACGGAACAGAAATAGAATTTGATAAAAGTGGAAAATGGACAGAAATAAACGGCCACCGGAAAAGTATTCCTATGGGTGTGATCCCGGAAAAAATAAGGGAATATGTCCAGGTGAACTATCCGGGGCAGGAAATAACCGCCATTGAAAGAGAGGGCTATGAAACCAGTGTCAAACTAAAAACGGATTAGAGCTCACATTCAATAAGCGAGGGAAACTGATAGACATAGACACATAAATTTGTAAGTTTAAGAAGTCTGGTAAGATGTGAATCTGGCTTTGCTTTGCACAATTATATCATGGTAATGTATGTCAAGGTTGTTGTGTTAGTTAATTATTAGTTAGTTTAATGAGACAAATAGTTGTTTTACCAAAGAGTACTATAAAGAGGGGTTAGGGCGTCTGTGAAGATGCCCTTTCACATGTCTGCAAACCCGGCATATCACTCCTGTTTTACTATCCTGTAAATTGCTTCCCCCCACAATTCCCCTAACCGGGCAGCACCTTCCGGATTCGGATGCAGATAGAAAATACCTGCATTTCCATCCTCCGGGAAAAAGAGGGTCTCATGGTTTTCACGGAAATATTCATACCCTTTCCGGTCACCCCAGAAAACCTGTAAAGGATGGCTGGCCTGATAATCCAGTATCAATTGATCTAACCGGGGAGTATAGGATTGCAATCTTTCCAATCCCTCTTCCAGATAGATCGAACTGTTATAAGTAGTAGGGCTATACCATAACGGTTGATGGATCACAACCAGCGCACGTGGATACAACGCCAGTAACTCATCTATGATCCGTTTCATGTTTACATAATATTGTTCCGGCGAGACAGGAGAACCATTCGGACCGGTGACCGCACTATCATTCGTCCCCAGCATCATAGAAAAAACCAGGGTCGTCCAGCTATCTTTATAAAGTTCATCCGCAGCGGCCTTCACTTTAGGAAACCAGGTGTCGGTTTCCGGGAGGAAATCAACGGTCGTATTCCCACTCACCCCCTGGTTGGAGTACCTCACCTCTCCGATCCCCGGCTGTTTCCGAAGATAAATAGACGCTTTCACCGGAGGAGCGTTTTTCCGGGGATTATCAATCATCACCCCTTGCGTGATACTATTTCCAATGTACACCACACTCAACCAGACAGGTTGTTCCGGTTGAGCAAGTATGGACTGAATAAAAACAAAGGGAAGAAGAATTCCAAGCAGCTTTTTCATATGACCTCTACAAAAATAAATTCATTATTTGAATTGTATCTTTTCCCAGGTATATACTTTCGGTTCTTCTTTGAGATAAGGCAGCACCTTTTCACGATCCTCTTTACTCAAATACAAAGGAGTCATATAATAAGCCGAAAGTGTCTGGTCCTCCGGATGCAGTTCATAGCGGATCAGATCCATATCCAGATGAGCCAGTGCATAATAAACATCTTCCTGAGTAAGATCCACCCCCTCCCGAACAAACCATTCCCCCGTCACAGGAGACAGCAGGCCCGAAGTTTCCAACCGTTCCCACTCCGTAGTATAAAACACAACACGGCTATCCGCCACAGGTCCCTCCACAGTCGTGATCATACAGATAATATGGGTATTATTGATCAGAGGTAGTAATTTCATCTCAATTGTAGTGCGTTCCGTGGAGCGGAGAGAAATAAAATCCGGAGTCAGCTTCTTCAATTCAGATTCCCCTCCCATCATATTCTGCAACTTCGCCTCTTTACCGGAAGTATAGAGATCCACCAGGTCTTTCCGCCACTCACTTTCCAACTGGGGAATAAAAGAGTCCGGTATAGAAACAAAGACCGTTGCCATGTCCTGGGCAAACAAACGGGGGATCATACAAGCAAACAGAAAAAACAATATACTCATTCGTTTCATCAACTTCTCTTTTTAACACATTTGAATATCACAAATGTATATCATAATCACCCAAATTCCACACATTGTACAGAAATTATAAAGATTATTTCAGTTTTATAGGAGTTCTTACCACTAAAAAAGCTGCCTACCTTTCCACCAAAAGGGTACACCCTTTTGG
>JAJQEE010000225.1 GCA_021201865.1 Tannerellaceae bacterium
CTACATGTTGGGAATAGGTGCTTTCGTCAGAAAAATCATAGGCCGCGACTTCCAGTTCATTGAAGCCTTCATAACTCATCGAGTAACCGGCCATGGCACTGACTAAGTGTTTGTCGAAGGTCCGGTCAAAAGTCGCCACGGTTTCCCATAGCCACGTATTCTTTCTGGAATACCGGAGCTTACGGGAGTTTTCATCATTGGTCTTTCCGATCTCTGTCACCCGGGAGGTGAATTCTTCATACCGTTTGTTTTCTGTCGAAGCTGAAAAGTCTGAGCGCAGTTTTAATCCTTCCCGGATATCAAAGGCTAATGAGGTGGTGGAGAACAGTGTCTGTTCCGGACGGTACTGGTTGAGTCGCTTCAGATAGGCTACGGGGTTCGCTACTTCACCGAATGTTCCGGCTACCCCCAGGTCTTTGGCCCATAAGGGAACGGTTCCCCCGAACTGCCTGTTCCCGTTGGAATCTAATACGTAGTTCCCGTTTTGGTCTGTTTCATAGACTGTTGCGGAAGGGGGCATAAACATGGCGGAGGCAATGACCCCTGTGTGGCTGCTGGTGTTCAGGTCTCCCTGGCCGTTGTAATATTTATAGTTTATCCGTTCGGATAGCGTGAGCCATCTGTTTATTTTCAGGTCCATATTCAGTTTCCCTCCGAAGTTCTCTGCGAAGGTGTTTTGCAGGGTGCCTTCCGACTTGCTGTATTCTGCAGAGGCATAGGCTTTCAGCTCTTCGCTGCCGCCTGTCACTGTCACAGCATACCGCTGGATAAATCCTGTCCGGAAGATTTCATCGATCCAGTTGGTCCGGGTGGTCTGGCCGTAGGAATAGAGCTCCGGATTGATCCCGGAAGGAATGGAAACACCGCTCACATGGGCCGCATCGGTACGTACTTTGACATATTCCTCTGCATTCAGCATCTCAGGCTTGCGCGCCGCAGACTGTATGCCGAAGTTTGCACGGGCTGTTACGGCAGCTTTCCCGGCTTTCGCTTTTTTAGTGGTGATCAGGATGACTCCTCCGGAACCGACATTGGTTCCATAGATTGCTGCGGAGGCCGCGTCTTTCAGTACGGTGATGGACTCTACATCTTCCATATTGAAAGGGGCTCCGGATATTCCGTCTACTACGTAGAGTGGTTCTTCCTCGTTTCGTGTGCCTCTGTTCTCTGCGGTTGCTTTTCCCCGTGATCCTCTGCCCCGAATGGTGACGGACGGTTTTTTCAACGGGTCTCCTCCGTTACTGGAGATCGTCACGCCGGCAATCTGTCCCTGCAAAGCTCCTACTATATCTGTCGCACGGCTTTTTACACTTTCGTTGATCTCTTTGTTGGTTGCAGCTACGGACAGGTTGGCTTTCCGTGACTCCTGTCCGTACCCTAACACGACTACTTCATTCAGAGCGGTGGAGGATTCTTCCAGCAGCACATGGATCACCGTGCGGGTTCCTACAGATATACTCGTCGTCTGATAGCCTACGTAGCTGATCCGGATCTCACTGTCGGGAGCCACTTTCAGGGTGTAGTTTCCATCATAGTCGGTGATTGTACCCTGGTTGGTTCCCGGATTAAAAACGGATGCTCCGATAATGGGTTCCCGGGTACGGGCATCCTGTACATTTCCGGAGATGGTGATCTCCTGGGCATATACGTAGGCCGTACATACTAAGAAAACAAATAAATTAACAAGTTTCATGATTAAAAATTAATTTAGTGTTCAGTTGATTCTATTATTTTATGGAATATGTGTGTGTTCGGGTAAATACCTGTGAATCGTTGTGACTGGGGGCCGTAGGCGAAGACAGGAACCATGATGGGGGTGTGATCGTCTGTCATATATACGGCGGTGATGTGGTTCCGGTCCGGATGGCCATCCACTAAGGTCAATCCTCCGGTTTCATGGTCAGCGGTGACGATCACTAATGTTTCCCCGTTCTGATCGGCAAATCTCAATGCTTCTGCAACGGCCAGGTCAAATCCTAAGGTTTCCATGATGGAATTAGGCAGGGAATTGGCATGTCCGGCATAATCAATTTTGGCTCCTTCTACCATCAGAAAGAATCCCTCTTTTTCCTCTTTCTCCAGTTTGCGGATCGTTTGCCGGGTTACTTCTGCCAGCAGGTGCAGGTTTTCCGGAGTGGTTGCCTGTCCCATCCGTTCGTCTATGCAAATCACTTTTTTACCGGTTAACAGGAGGGAATCGGTTGTTTCTATGAGATCGTAGGTTTGGACCAGTTCCTTTTCCAATGGTTTGTTCCGGACCAGGTTATCTAATAACTCTTTTCCGCTTCCGCAAAGGACAGCAAGTGAACCGTTTGCCAACCAGGGAAGAATCTCTCCGGCGTGGTCTCTTTCTGTGGTATGACCATAGAACGCCGCGGGAGTAGCACCTGCTATGTTACCGAAAGTAACTACGCCGCAACTCCTGTTTTGTTTGGCAAGCCGTTCGGTAAGAGTTTCGTAGATTTCACCGGTTTCGCTCATAGAAATATGACGGTTATTATTGGATTGTCCGGTGGCAAGGCTGCTTCCGGCTCCGGCAGAGTCTGTGGTGTAGGCGTCTTTGGCCTGGGTTCGTTGCAGGCCTATCTGTTTTAGTTGAAGCATACTTAATCCCTGGTTGACGGCATCTGCCACACATACCTGTGATAGTCCCATCCCGTCTCCGATCAATAGGATCACATTTTTTGCCGGTCTGGCTGCGCCGTCTGAAAGAAAAGTAGGCTGGTAGAGCTCTATCGTTTTTTCCAGATGCCGGCTTTCGGCATGAAAGCCGGTGAACCGGGCGGTTGTTTGATCCAGCCGGTCGGTCCGTATGATGGTTGCCTCCTGGCTATCCGTTTCATTCAGGGCAAAGTTCTTTTGTTCAAAGTTCCGGAAGAAGGCCGTGCAGGCTTCCGGTTTATCAGTGTTGATATAATCTATTCCCATAAAATAGAAGGTGTTCCATGCGGTCATGGAATCCGGGCTTCCCCAGAAACGGATGGGCTTCCCTTGCGAATGGGCTTTCTGAATAATTTCTTCCAGTTTCTTTTTTTCGGCTGCGATGATAGAGCCTTTGCCGTTCCATACGGAATGTTTCCGGAAAGGTTCACTGAAAAGAGCGATCCGTTTCAGTTGTTCCGGCGTGTAGTGGATGTGAATGAGCCCGTCGAAGCTGATATATTCCGGATAGGTGTGGAATGTTCCGGGAGAAGGGATATCTCCGCTTATGATAATGCGCACGGCAAAAGGATTGATGGCCGGATTAAAGACTTCCGGATAGAGGTCCAATTGTTTGACTAACAATTGCATCACCTGTTCCCGGTCGCTTTTGATATCGATCAGGAGATCCGGGATTTCATTGGAGTGGGCCCACGCTTTCCCGTTATTTCTCCGGAACAGTTCCACGAGAGGTTGCACATAGAGTTTCTCAAAAGTGGGAGCTGTTTCCAACTCTTCCCGGTCATGTGCGACTACTAATTGTTCCGGGTCGGCCGGTGAAAGGTAGAGATCGGCCTCGATGGAGTGAACCTGTTGGGAATAGGCCTGGTAGAAGGGGACTAACTGTCTGTAATCATTGTGTGAATGGATGCGGACCGGGGATTTTGACGTAGCGTATGAAGATAGACTTAGTAGAAATAGTAAGGCCGTAAAGAGTTTGATTTTCATCGTTTTGAGTGTTTTTATCCTTTTTTCTTAATTTGCTGCAAAGCAATACATTTTATGTTAAGGGAATATTACAATAGAGTAAAAATAGGGTTACCGGTAACAGGAGGAAGAAAAGGGGGTTCGTTAAATTTTGAGTTATCCGAATGATTTAGGGAGGGGGATTATTTACAATTTTCCCTAATTTATATACCTTTGCCGGGCTTTGAACAAGCCATTCCCTGGATTGTTAATTACATTATTGGAGGTGAAGAATATATGCAAGGATCGGAATCCATTATCAGTGTCAGCCATGTTTCCAAATATTATGGAGAGAAAGCTGTTTTAAATGACGTAAGCTTAGAGGTCCGGAAGGGAGAGTTTGTTACGATCCTGGGGCCTTCCGGTTGTGGTAAAACGACCTTATTAAGGCTGATCGCCGGCTTTCAGACGGCAACGGAAGGGGTGATTATGATCGGAGGTAAAAATGTGACCCAGACACCTCCTCATAAACGTCCGGTGAATACGGTCTTTCAGAAATATGCTTTGTTTCCCCATTTGAATGTGTTTGATAACATCGCTTTTGGCCTGAAATTAAAGAAGATGGCTTCTTCACTGATTGAGAAGAAAGTGAAGCAGGCATTGAAGATCGTGGGCATGACGGATTATGAGTTCCGGGATGTGGATTCGCTGTCCGGGGGGGCAACAGCAGCGTGTGGGGATTGCCCGTGCGATTGTGAATGAACCGGATGTGTTGCTGCTGGATGAACCCTTAGCTGCCCTGGACCTGAAAATGCGGAAGGATATGCAGATGGAGTTGAAAGAGATGCACCGTTCGCTGGGAATCTCGTTCCTGTATGTGACACATGATCAGGAAGAGGCCCTGACGCTGAGTGACCGGATTGTGGTGATGAGTGAAGGGAAGATCCAGCAGGTGGGAACTCCGGTAGATATTTATAATGAACCGGTAAATGCTTTTGTGGCTGATTTTATCGGCGAGAGTAATATCCTGAACGGACTCATGGTGAAGGACCGGCTGGTCCGGTTTGCCGGACATGAGTTTGAGTGTGTGGATAAAGGTTTTGGTGAGAATATGCCGGTGGATGTGGTAATCCGCCCGGAGGATATTTATATTTTTGATGTGTCGGATGCTGCCATGCTGACCGGAAAGGTAACTTCCTGTATTTTTAAAGGGGTACATTATGAAATGATGGTGGATACACCGAATGGATATGAATTCCTGGTACAGGACTACCATCAGTTTGCGGTCGGACAGGAAGTCGGACTGCTTGTGAAGCCGTCGGATCTGCACGTAATGGAGAAAGAAAGGCTTTTCAATACCTTTGTAGGTAAGATGGTGGATGAGACCCATGTAGAGTTTCTGGGACATACGTTTGAGTGTTCGGAAAGAAAGGATATTCCGGTGGGGTCGGAAGTGACTGTGGAGATTGATTTCCATCATGTGATCCTACAGGATAATGCAGAAGACGGGATGATTACAGGAGATGTGAAGTTTATCCTGTATAAAGGTAATCATTACCATCTGACGGTTTTTACGGATTGGGATGAGGATATCTTTGTGGATACACAGGATGTGTGGGATGATAGTGACCGGGTGGGAATTACGATCAGCCCGGAAAGTATCCGGATTTACCCGGTAAATAAATAAGGGAGGTGGATATATGGAAAAGATAACTGCTTTTCTGTCAAAACGAAGGAACTGGACAATCCCGTATGCGTTGTTTCTTTCTGTTTTCGTGGTCATGCCTTTGGTGTTGATTGCCTGGTATGCCTTTACGGATGTGGACGGATCTGTCACAGGGGAGAACTTCCGTAAGTTTATGCAACATCCGGAAGCGTTGAATACCTTTATTTATTCGGTGGGGATTGCAATTATTACTACCCTGGTTTGCCTGTTACTGGGCTATCCGGCTGCTTATATTCTGAGCCGGGCGGGTTTTAAAAGCTCCAATACGATGGTGGTTTTGTTTATCCTACCGATGTGGATCAATATTCTGATCCGTACACTGGCAACTGTGGCTTTGTTCGATTTCCTGAATCTTCCGTTGGGAGAAGGAGCCCTTGTCTTCGGAATGGTCTATAATTTCCTTCCTTTTATGATCTATCCGATTTATAATACGTTGCAAAAGATGGATCAGAACCTGATCGAAGCGGCGCAGGATCTGGGTGCAAATCCGGTCCAGGTATTTACAAAAACCGTATTCCCTTTGTCGATGCCCGGAGTGGTAAGTGGGATTATGATCGTGTTTATGCCGACGATCTCTACGTTTGCGATTGCAGAGTTACTGACGATGAATAATATTAAGTTGTTTGGTACGACTATTCAGGAAAATATTAATAATGGTATGTGGAACTATGGAGCTGCGCTGTCACTGATCATGTTGTTGCTGATTGGCATCACCGGTCTTTTTAACGGGGATGGGGACAAGGCTTCGAATGAGGGAGGGCTGATCTGATGATGAAATATCTGGGAAAGGCTTATTTGTGGTTGTTGCTGCTATTGTTGTATGCTCCGATCCTGATCATTATGATCTTTTCCTTTACGGAGGCGAAAGTACTGGGAAACTGGACTGGGTTCTCTACTAAATTATATACCTCTCTTTTTGCCGGTGGGGTCCATCGGTCCCTGATCAATGCGATTTGGAATACACTGGCAATCGCTGTGATCGCTGCAACTGTATCTACACTGCTGGGAAGTGTTGCTGCGATCGGGATCTATAACCTGCGGGTCCGGGCCCGGCAGGCGATTGGCTTTGTGAATAGTATTCCGATCCTGAATCCGGATATTATTACCGGGGTCTCTCTTTTCCTGTTGTTTGTCAGTTTTGGTATTTCGCAGGGGTTTACGACTGTGGTGCTGGCTCATATCACTTTTTGTACGCCTTATGTGGTGCTGAGTGTCATGCCCCGCCTGCGGCAGATGAACCAGAATATTTATGAAGCGGCCTTGGACCTGGGGGCTACTCCTTTCCAGGCCTTACGGAAGATCATTCTGCCGGAGATCCGTCCGGGAATGATCAGTGGCTTCATTCTGGCTTTTACCCTTTCGATCGATGATTTTGCTGTCACTATTTTTACGATCGGTAACGAGGGGCTTGAAACTCTTTCCACCTATATTTATGCAGATGCCCGTAAAGGGGGACTGACACCGGAGTTGCGTCCTTTATCTACAATTATTTTTGTGGCTGTCCTGGTGCTACTCATCATTATTAATAAACGTTCCGCAAGGATTAACAGGAGTAAAGAATGAAGAAATGGATGTATATGGTGACCGTTTGTCTGATCGTGGGAAGTCTGTTCTCTTCCTGTGGCCGGACGGATGAGCAGCGGATGAAGATTCTGAAGATCTATAACTGGGCGGATTATATAGACGAAGAGGTATTAGATGATTTTACCTACTGGTACAAAGAGCAGACGGGAGAGGATATCCGGATCATTTACCAGGTATTTGATATTAATGAGATCATGTTGACCAAAATTGAACGGGGACATGAGGATTTTGATGTGGTTTGTCCTTCTGAGTATATCATTGAACGGATGTTGAAAAAAGATCTGCTGTTGCCTATTGAGCGGAATTTTGGGAATACGCCGGACTATACGGGAAATATTGCTCCCTACATCCGGGAACAACTGGATAAGATTAGCCAGCCGGGACACCGGGCGAATGACTATAGTGTGGCTTATATGTGGGGAACTGCGGGCTTGCTCTATAATAAGGCGTTTGTCACAGAGGAAGAGGTAGAAAGCTGGTCTTGTTTGTGGGACCCGAAGTACCGGGGTAAGATCCTGATGAAAGATAGCTACCGGGATGCGTATGGAACAGCTATTATTTATGCGCATGCCGAAGAACTGGAGGCCGGAACGGTTACGGTGGAGAAGCTGATGAATAATTATTCTCCGGAAGCGATCGCGTTGGCAGAGCAATACCTGAAAGATATGAAACCAAATATTGCAGGTTGGGAAGCTGATTTCGGGAAGGAGATGATGACTAAAAATAAGGCGTGGATCAATTTTACCTGGAGTGGGGATGCGGTCTGGGCGATTGAAGAGGCTGAGGCTGTGAATGTGGAATTGGATTATGAAGTCCCGGTAGAGGGTAGTAATATATGGTATGATGGCTGGGTGATCCCAAAATATGCACGGAATGTGAAGGCGGCCAGTTATTTTATTAACTATCTTTGTCGTCCGGATATTGCCTTGCGCAATATGGATGAGATCGGATATGTAAGTGCTGTGGCTACTCCGGAGATCCTGGAGGCGAAAATTGACAGTACGTTAACGGATTATTATGATCTGAGCTATTTTTTTTGGTGAAGGTGCGGAACGTATTCCTATTGATCCGGTTCAGTATCCTGACTATGAAGTGGTCCGGCGATGTGCGATGATCCGTGATTTTGGAGACCAGACGGATCTGGTGCTGGAAATGTGGAGCCGTGTCAAAGGAGACAATCTGAACACAGGGATTGTTTTATTGATCTTTTTAGTTTTTGGTTTCCTGTTTGTGTGGTTGGCCTGGCAAAAAATCCGGAAATACAAGCAAAGGCAACGCCACCGGAGCAGAAGACGAAGTCATAGGAAATTAATCAAATGGAAGGAATAAAGAACCTCATTCTGGATTTTGGTGGTGTGATCATCAATCTGACTCGTAATCGCTGTATTGAAGCATTTGAGCAGTTGGGGGTGAGTGATATCCGTGAGTTTATTACCAACAATCACCAGCATAAAGATCTGTTTATGCAACTGGAGTTGGGACGGATCACCCGGCAGGAGTTCCATGATGGTATCCGTCATTTGTCCCGCATGTCTTTTTCGGATGAAGAGATTGACCGGGCCTGGATACTGATGCTGGATGATATTCCTCCGGCAAAGCTGGATCTGTTGTTGGAACTACAACAGCAATACAATGTACTTTTGCTGAGTAATACCAATGAGATCCACTGGCAGTGGGCGGAGCAAAATTCTTTTGTCTATAAGGGACATCTGGCCAAAGACTTTTTTAATAAGATCTATCTTTCCTATGAATTGAATATGCTGAAACCGGATGCTGATATATTTGAATATGTACTCCGGGATGCGAATATCCTTCCTGAAGAAACTTTTTTTATTGATGATGCCTTAGTCAACTGCCGTACGGCAGAAGCGTTAGGGATCCGCAGTTACACGCCTGAACCCCGTGAGGACTGGTCATTTCTGTTTAAGTAAGGGATCACTATCCAAGGGGCTTTCACTACGATTTGTTAGTTTGTATGGGGGATACTAATAATCCAGATAAATTCTCATGTTGGCATATCCTCCGTAAAGATACGGATGCTCTCCCTGTAAATCCGGCACCGGAAAATCCGCAGAGATAGATAATTCTCTTTCCCATCCTTCTGTCCTTAACCAGCCACGTTTCCCTTCTGTGTGTTCGATGATACTGTTGTTTTCTCTATCTACCAACCAGATCGCAAAGCTTCCGGAAGGGGTGGGATTTTCTGTCATATAATTAAAAGAGTAATTGCACAGGTCTATATTTCCACCACCTGTCAGGAGAATATAAAGGAAATTCCCTTCTGTGGTGATGAGTTCGATTTCCATCATTTCCACATATGGGTTGTATTTTTCCGAGTAGTAGATATTCACAAAGGAGCGGATCTCATGTCTCTTCCCGTTGTATTCAATCCATCCGAGTTTATTGGTCGGATCATCCGGATCCTGTATGCCTTCTCCACAGCTTGTGATGGATAATAACCCGGTTAAAAAGAAGAGCAGATATATTATTTTTTTCATAAGGCGATGTCGTTTATTAGTTTGTAAAGTAACAGAGCCCGGAAACGATGTCTGGGCTCTGTTTATCCCTTAGGGATTGATTAAAGATCTTTGGGTTAGCAGTAAGTAACAAGTCTTTAGCATATTTCATTCACTCTGTATGATTATTTCATACTTACAGTAAAAAGAAACATGATAGGGTTTCTTATTTTGATTAATTAAAGACAAAAGTAATGATCTCCTCTATATTGACAAATGGATGGCATATAAATCTTACCTGTCTTCTTATAATTGTCCCGGATGTATAAAAAGTTAGATATAATCCGGTCAGATATCTTTTATTTTAAGAATGTTGTAAGAGGTATTTGTATCATACACATCTATGCCTTCTATTTTCTTGATATAGTTTACCACCTGGATCGTTACCGGAAGGATGATCACTTCATAGAGTGATTTAAGTACGGCCTGGGTTCCGATCATGATGAGAAGTTCGGTGGGTGGTATTAATCCCCAAAAAGCGACCGGGAAGAAGATCAGTGAGTCGGCACTTTCTCCGATCAGGGTAGAGACGATCGCACGCAGAGAGAAGTTTTTTCCCTGGGAGGCTATTTTCATCTTACTCATGACATAAGCGTTGAGGAATGAACCGGCCAGAAAGGCGATCAGACTGGCGCATGCAATGCGGGGAGCCATCCCAAAAACAAAATTGAATCCCTCTTCGTTCTCCCAGAAGGGGGCCGCTGGTAGCTGGACGGCTATCTGGGAAAAGCCAATGACTAAAAAGTTTGAGATGAATCCACTCCAGATGATGAGCCGGGCTTTTTTGAAACCCCAGACTTCCGCTATGCAATCATTGATAATGTAGGAAATCGGGAATACGATCAGTCCGGCAGTTGCGGTTATACCAAATACCTGGATCACTTTTGCTTCCAGCAGATTGGAAGCGACTAGGCAGATGTTGAAAAGAATCCCCAGCAGCATGAAGGGGATGGATACTGTTTTTTGCATCTTTCTTGTTTTTTACGTGGTTTAGCAAGCACACGGGAAGGTTTCCCTTCCATTCTGTTTTATTTTCGCCTGCAAAGGTAAAGCTTATTTTTTGTTTGGGCAAATGGCAATGAGATGCGATAGACATAGAGAAATGCAGAGCAAAAAATAATAGAGAAGCATCTGTTTTGTCAGGCAGAACGATATGGTGCACGTATATATAAGTACGGAATTTTAGAAATAAAAGAAAAGTAATGATTTATCCTTCTCCATTATCCATTCAAAAAACCTACTTTTGTACCTGCGAAAAGATTTAAATCCTTTGTTGAAGATGAAAGATATTAGTTTTGAAGCTCAGTTGCTTCATACTCCTTATGATAAAGAGGACGCTTACAGAGCATTGGCTATGCCGGTTTATCAGACTGCTGCTTATGAGTTTGATTCGGCTGAAGCCATGGAAGATGCTTTTTGTGGGCGTAGTGCTGAGCATGCGTATTCCCGCATCACAAATCCGACAGTTCAGTATTTTGAAGATTGTATTAAGAATATAACCGGAGCGAGTGGGGTTACTGCCCTGAACTCCGGTATGGCGGCTATTACAAACGTCTTGATGAATATTGCCTGGAGTGGATCCAATGTAGTAACATCTCCTCACCTGTTTGGAAATACCTTTTCTTTGATGAAAAGTACATTAGCTGCTTTTGGAGTAGAGTCTCGTTTTTGTGATCTGACGAATATGGACGAGGTAAAAAGCCGGATTGATGAGAACACGTGTGCTGTTTTCCTGGAGATTATTACTAATCCGCAGCTGGAGGTCGTGGATCTGAAAGCGATCTCTTCAGTTGCTACGGCTGCGGGAGTTCCTTTGATTGCAGATACGACGATTATCCCTTTTTCAGCTTTTAAAGCGAATGAATTTGGGATTGATATAGAGATTGTCTCTACTACTAAATATATTTCCGGAGGCGCTACGAGTGTGGGTGGTGTGATCGTGGATTATGGCACATTTGACTGGAGCAGGTCCCCTGTCCTGAAGAGCTGGGCAGCACAGGCTGGTTTGAATGCATTCACCGCCCGGATGAAGAAGGAGGTTCACCGGAATATAGGGGCTTATATGACTCCTCAGGTTGCTTATATGCAGACCCTGGGATTGGAAACCATGCAGTTACGTTTTGAGAAACAGTCGGCTTCCTGTCTGGCGTTGGCTGAGCGTTTGCAAACGCTGGAAGGAATTGTTTCAGTGAACTATACTGGTTTAAAGAACAATCCGTTTTATGAGATCAGCTGTAAGCAGTTCGGAACCTATCCCGGAGCTATGCTGACTTTTGATCTGGCATCCCGTGCGGCCTGTTTTGCATTTATGAACCGTTTACAATTGATCCGCCGTGCAACCAATCTGTTTGATACTAAATCACTGGCTATCCATCCGGCGAGCACTATTTACGGTAATTTTACGGAAGAACAACGGGAGAAAATGGATGTAAGTCCATGTACTATCCGTTTGTCTGTCGGACTTGAGTCTGTGGAGGATCTGTTTCATGACATTGCACAGGCATTAATGTAAAAAGTGAGAACCATTATTTTAGCAGATAATCAGGATATTACCCGTGCCGGGATTCTTTACCTTTGTGAAAAGATGACCGGTACGCATCCGGTGTGTGAAGCCGGAAACCGGAAAGAACTTTTACAGTTGCTAACGGAATATCCGGATGCGGTAGTGGTGCTTGACTATACGCTGTTTGATCTGATCAGTACGGATGATCTTTTCATTTTGCAGGCCCGTTTCCAGCAGGTAGACTGGATTCTGTTCAGTGAAGAACTTAGTGAGGATTTCATTCGCCGGGTTGTTTTTAGCGGAGAACATTTCAGTATAGTGATGAAGGATTCCTCTTTACAGGAGATCAACCAGGCAATCCATCATGCGATCCGCCATGAACATTTTGTCTGTTTACGTATTAAGGGCTTAATGGCGGGTCACCGGGAGGAGAAAGAAGAACGTCCTGTGTTAACCCATACGGAGACAGAGATCCTGAAATTGATCGCCTTAGGAAAAACAACCAAGGAAATAGCAGCGGAACGTTATTCCAGTATCCATACGATTACTACCCACCGGAAAAATATATTTCGCAAGTTGCAGGTGAATAACGTACATGAAGCAACTAAATATGCCTTACGGGCTGGTATTCTTGATTCAGCAGAATATTATATTTAATTTTTTTATATCAAAGCCTTTTTTGTATATTTGTCTTATATGATTGTTTTGTAAGACAAATATTCTATCCACTCAGGCATCTGTGTAGCCTTTAATATAGCGAAAATGAAGAAGTTTACTCTACAGGCAAATTTGTTAGGAATCCTTAATGGGAGGTATCCTGTCAAGGCTCAATTGGTTAAGAAGTTAGTAGAAATACTAAACATGGAAAGAGA
The DNA here is from genome assembly GCA_021201865.1 of Tannerellaceae bacterium. Taxonomy (GTDB): domain Bacteria; phylum Bacteroidota; class Bacteroidia; order Bacteroidales; family Tannerellaceae; genus UBA4116. The sequence continues at coordinate 12,808 of JAJQEE010000225.1, forward strand.
AGGAGTATATCGCAGGTTACGGGGGGAAGCTGTGTTTACTTTCGCTGAAGTAGCTATTATCGCCGAAGAAATGGGGATATCATTGGATAATCTAATTGGTATTGATCTGGAAAAGGCCCGCCCCTTTAGCTTAGTTCTGATTGACTACGAAACTCCTTCCAGTGAAGACTATGAAATGTGCGAGAGTTATATGAGGCTTTTGAAAGTACTGAAAGGAGATCAAACGACCCGTTGCATAGAAACATGGAACACCCTTCCCCATCCTTTGATCAGCAAATATCCTCATCTGGTCCGTTTCCATGTTTTTAAGTGGACTTATCAATATAAGAATTATACTCCCGGTAAGAAATATGAAAATATCATTCTTCCGGAACGCTATATTGAACTTATGCGGGAGAATCTGGAACATATGAAAGATATTCCCTATACGGAGTATATTTTCGATAAACGGTTGTTTACGGATTTCGTGAATGATATCTGTTATTTTTATGGATTAGGTCTGATCAGTAAAGAGAGTCTGGTCCAGATCCGGAAAGAGTTGAATAGCTGTATAGATTATCTGGAACAACGGGCTATTTCAGGAAAGTTTGAGGATACAGGAAAAGAACTCCAGATGTATGTGGCAGAGACACACATTGAACAGAATGAATGTTATATCGAGTCTGATATTTATACATTCAGTATGTTCCGGGTATTGACTATCAATGCCGTTTCTTCTGTTGATGGAACCCGTAACGAAAGAATAAAGAACTGGTTGTTGGGACACAAAAGGCTCTCCACTCATATATCGGTTAGTGGTGAAGTCGAACGGATAAAGTTCTTTTCTGCTCAACGTAACGCGGTACAGAAACTGAATGGATTACTTGAGGAAGAATAAAAAGAAAGAGGAGACTTCATGGAAATCTCCTCTTTCTTTTTATTCTTCCTGCTTTTTGCCTTGATTAGCAACTGCATCCATTAACTTTTTAATTTCTTCCGGATCTCCTAAAAAATAATCATTCATCAATTCCATCTGCTCATTGAATTCAAAAACATACGGAACTGCTGTCGGAAGGTTCAGATGAACAATATCTTCATTCGAAATATTTTTCAGGTATTTGATAATTCCCCGTAAACTATTCCCGTGAGCTGCTATCAGCAGTTGGTTGGCTGTCTGTAGATTGGGAAAGATTGTTTCTTTCCAATAGGGCAGGATACGGTCCACCGTGTCTTTTAAGGATTCCGTGCGGGGAAGATCTTCATCCGGTACCTGTTTATAGCGAATATCCAGCCGGGGGTTCCGCGGATCATTTACATCTAATGGGAGAGGAGCAATATCATAACTTCTCCGCCAGATCAAAACCTGTTCATCTCCATACTTCTCTGCTGTCTCAGCTTTGTTCAGTCCCTGAAGATTTCCGTAATGTTTTTCATTTAACCGCCAGTTTTTCTCAACCGGTATCCAGTCCAGATCCATCCGGTCCAGCACTACATTCAACGTTTTTACGGCTCGCTTCAGATAGGAGGTATAGGCTTTATCAAATACATATCCTTTTTCTTTTAACAGATTTCCGGCTTTGATCGCCTCTTCCACCCCTTTTTCTGTCAGGTCCACATCTGTCCAGCCTGTGAAACGGTTTTCTTTATTCCAGGTACTTTCTCCATGGCGAAGTAAAACAATACTTTTCATAGTTCTTCTCTTTTGTTCTGATTTTTATCTGTTTATATACATAACAAAAGAGAGAAGAGAAAGGATTTGGAAAAATGAAAAACAACCTGTTAATGAGTATGGTTGTGGTGATTAGGGGTTCTGCGGGGTGGCTCAAATTCCCAGCGGATGAGTTTGTCATCAAGGAGATGTAATTTATAGACACCATTTTCACCGTTATAGTAACCGATGATCTCTGCGTCTCCTTCCGGTAGGGCATACGCTCCCATTCCCTGGTAAGTCTTACCCATAATGGATACGATCTGTTTTTGCTCATACCCAATTCAACTTTACGAATATTTTTATCTGCCTGCATCATATCGCCTATCGTGGCACAAGCCGCGAAAATGAAAAGGGATAAAAGAAAAATAATGAAGTTCTTTTTCATATGAGTAAACATTTGTTTTATTGTTCTTCCTGTTTATTGGACATCTTCTCTCTCTGAATGTTTAATTACGGTCTGGTAATTATACGGTGGCAAGGTAGAAATATTTTATTTAAATGGATAAAAAAAGCGGCTTTATTATAAAAGCCGCTTGATCTTATAAGATTGTTTTATTCCCACTCAATGGTTGCCGGTGGCTTGGAGCTGATATCATATACAACCCGATTCACTCCTTTGACCTTATTGATGATCTCATTGGATACCTTCGCTAAGAAATCATAGGGTAATTGTGCCCAGTCGGCAGTCATGGCGTCTGTTGAAGTCACCGCACGCAGGGCGATGGTATTTTCATAAGTACGTTCATCTCCCATTACACCTACTGAACGGATTGGTAACAGGATCGCTCCTGCCTGCCAGATCTTGTCATAAAGACCCCATTCACGCATCAAGGACATATAGATATCATCTGCTTCCTGTAATACACGCACTTTCTCAGGAGTAATATCACCTAAAATGCGGATACCCAGACCCGGACCCGGGAATGGATGACGTTTGATCAGGTGAGGCATCATCCCTAATTCATTCCCTACACGGCGAACCTCATCCTTAAATAAGAGACGTAAGGGTTCCACTAATTTCAGGTTCATTTTTTCCGGCAGACCCCCTACATTGTGATGACTTTTGATCACGGTTCCTGTAATAGAAAGTGATTCGATCACGTCCGGATAAATCGTTCCCTGTCCTAACCATTTAATATCTTTCAGCTTGTGGGCCTCTTCATCGAACACATCAATAAATCCCTTACCAATGATCTTACGTTTGGTTTCCGGATCTGTTATGCCTGCCAGTTCACTGTAGAATTTCTTTTTGGCATCTACACCGATCACATTCAATCCCAGGTGTTCGTAGTCTTTGAGCACGTTCTCGAACTCATTTTTACGTAACAGACCATGATCTACAAAAATACAGGTCAGGTTTTTACCGATTGCTCTGTTTAAAAGGACCGCTGTAACGGAAGAATCCACCCCTCCTGAAAGAGCCAGGATCACTTTGTCATCTCCTAATTGTTCTTTTAATTCGGCAACGGTAGATTCAATAAAGGATGCGGGTGTCCAGTCTTTGGAACAACCACAGATATGGAGGAAGTTATCTAAAATCAGTGTACCGTCTGTTGAATGGAATACCTCCGGGTGGAACTGGACTCCCCAGGTGTTTTCTCCTTCTATCTGGTAGGCTGCTGCTCTTACATCGTCTGTACTGGCAATGATGCGGAAGGATTCCGGAAGGACAGTGATGGTATCTCCATGAGACATCCATACCTGTGAACCGCAATCAATTCCCTGTAACAACTTATCGTCGTTGTTGATATAGGTAAGATGAGCACGTCCGTACTCGCGGGAATCAGCGGATTCTACTTTACCTCCGGATGTGTTTGCCAGAAATTGTGCACCGTAACAAATTCCTAATACCGGGTATTTTCCCCGGATCGCTGTCAGATCTGCTTTAAATGAATTGGCGTCATTCACGGAATAAGGGCTTCCGGAAAGGATTACTCCTTTGACCGTAGGATCATCCAATGGAAACTTGTTAAAGGGTACGATCTCGCAATAGGTATTTAACTCTCTGACCCTACGGCCAATTAATTGAGTTGTCTGCGAACCGAAATCAAGAATAATAATTTTCTCGTGCATGCAATGTAATTATTTAATTGAGTGGTGCAAATTTAGCAATAATATTCTGACAGCGAAAGGGTGATAACTCATTTTATAGATTCAGTTTATATATATATGTTAACAACTTTTTAAAGAGTGTAAATATAAGTGAACAAATAGCAGGAAAGCCGATTTATCCTATACCTTTGCAAGTACATATAATCTGGTTTTGTATGGATGCCGAAAAAAATGAAAATAAAGAGATCAATAAGCTATCATTGCTGATCGTAGCAATGATTGTGCTTGTCCTTATAATTGCTGGTGGGGGGTATTATATCTTCCATCAAAAGAAACAGATGGATGATCTCGTACAGGGCTTTGAGCTGGATAAGGAAGCATTGGAAGATGAGTTCAATGAGCTGTCACTGCAATATGAAGGGTATAAGTTCAGTGTAAGTAATGACTCGCTGGTGGCTTTGCTGACTACGGAACAGGAGAAGGTCCAGCGTTTGCTGGAGGAACTACGTACGGTGAAAGCAACCAATTCACGCCGGATCAATGAACTGAATAAAGAGCTGGCAACTCTGCGTAAGATCATGCGGGGCTATGTGATCCAGATAGATTCCCTGAACCGGGAAAATGAACAGTTGAAGGTGGAAAAGCAACAGGCTGTGAGGCAGTATCAGCAAGCGGCCAGTACAGCTGCCCAATTGACTAAAGAGAAAGAAAAATTAACCGAGCGTGTAACCATGGCAAGCCGTCTGGATGCTACTGCTATTTCTGTGACTCCAGTGAATGGACGTGGAAAAGCGGTGAAGAAGATTAAACAGATGGAACAGTTTGTTGTTAATTTCACGTTGGCTAAGAATATTACTGCTCCTGTGGGAGAAAAAACGGTGTATGTCCGTATCATGAAGCCGGATGATGATATCCTGTTGAAAAGCCGGGGGGATGTTTTTGCCTTCGAAGGCCGGGAAATTCCTTTTTCCATGAAGCGAATGGTTGAATATGACGGAGAAGAGCTGCCGGTGACCATGTACTGGAATATTGAAGAGTTCTTATCCCCGGGAACTTACCGGGTGGATATATTTGCTGACGGAAACCTGATTGGACGGAAGAACTTCGAATTAGATAAATAATACGATAATGAAGGCTGATGACGGACACTTTGCCAGATTATTAGCTGATTTACCTGAGCTCCTTTCCCATAACCGCACATTTGTGGAGGATCTGCAAAGCCGGTGTGAGTTTGTGGTTGTCAAAAAGGGAGATTACCTGCTCCGTGCCGGAGAGGTATGCCAAAACGCCTATTTTATTAATAAAGGATTATTTATTAATCAGTACATCAATGAAAAAGGGAAAGAATGTGTGACCGGATTTTCTTCCGATGATCAATATCCTTTTCTTTCCGTGCTTAGCTACTTTATCAAATCCCCTTCTGATTTTGAGATTAAGGCTGTTGAAGATGGAGAATTGATTTGTATTTCCCGTCAGAATATAGAGGCCCTTTCTCTCGCTTATCCTCCTTTCGCAGCCTATTATCAGAACGCGATGCTGGTGATTATCTCAAAACTTTATACGCTGTTTACTATTCGCCAGTCCTGTACGGCAGAAGAATTTATGTCCCATCTGTATGAACATTACGCCTGGTTGGTGAACCGGATCCCGGATAAATATATAGCCTGTTATATGGGTATCAGTAACGAGTGGTACTGTAAACTCAAAAAACGTGTTTTTAAATTGAATTAATTCAATTTTATATAGCAACCGATTCTTTAATTTTGTACTCGAATCCAGACGCTTATTGATTCACATATTAACTTGTGAATATATATAAAACATTCCTTAAAAAAAGATTGTTTTATAAGAAAGACAGTTTTATTTATATGAATAAGAATGTAAACGCGTTTCTCTAACATACATGAATAGGTTAATAGTCCCTTATTGTAAATAAGATAAAGAATGAAAAGGATTGTCGCTGTATTAACATTGTTACTATCGGCAGGAACCAGCTACTCTCAGCAAACCCGGACGTTGGAAGAATGCCGCCAGTTAGCTATCCGGAATAATAAAGAGTTACAGATCGCTGGTACCCGGATCAAGGTAGCACAAAATGAAAAGAATGCTGCTTTTACCAAATATTTCCCGGAAGTTTCCGGGACCGGATTATATCTGTGGAACCAGAAAAATCTTAAACTGGTAGACTTCAGCGAACTGGGATTAGTCGGAGAGATCCTTCCGGACAGGGTAAAAGATTTTTTTACGCTGGATATCCATAATGTATGGATCGGTGGTATTTCCCTGATCCAGCCGGTCTTTTCCGGTGGACGTATTGTGAACTACAATCACATTGCCGATTATGCCACTCAACTGGCACGTTCCATGAATGATCTTACTCTTCAGAATGTATTATACCTGACGGATCAGGCTTACTGGCAGGTAGTTTCCGTAACCAATAAAAAACAACTGGCAGACGCCTATGTAGAACTGTTACAGCAGATGGACCGGAATGTGACAGCCATGATTGAAGAAGGGGTTGCCACAAAAGCAGAAGGTCTCTCTGTGCGGGTAAAGTTAAATGAAGCGGAAGTTGCTCAAACAAAAGCGGAGAATGCGCTGGCCTTAAGCCGCATGTTACTGGCTCAGATTTGTGGTCTTCCTCTGGAAGAGCCTTTTAAATTAGCGGATGAGAATATTGAGCTCTTTCCGACAAGTACCCGGACAGAAGTGGCGCATGTAGATGAGGCCTTTGCTAATCATCAGGAATTAAAGAGCTTGGAGATCGCTACCCGTATTTATAAGAAAAAGGAACAGATCGCCTTAGGTGAGATGCTACCTACCGTAGGAGTTTTAGCCAATTACTCCGTCATGAATCCGAACTTAAAAAATGGTCCTAAACATGAGTTTGCCGGAGGTTTTCATGTGGGTGTTTCTGTCAGTGTTCCTATTTCCGGCTGGTGGGAAGGGACTTATAAACGAAATGCAGCCAGAGCGGAAACCCATATCAAACGTCTGGAACTGGAGGCTGCTAAAGAAGCGATTGAACTGGAAGTTCATCAGTCCGTATATAAAGCCAATGAAGCAAAGAAAAAGCTGGTGGCTTCCAATAAGAATATGGAAAGTGCGGAAGAGAACCTGCGATATGCGACCTACGGATTTGAAGAGGGGGTAATCCCGGCTCTGAACCTCATGGAAGCACAGACTGCATGGGTATCCGCCCGGTCAGAACTGATTGATTCGCAGATTGAAGTGAAACTGACAGAAGTATATCTGGAAAAAGCCTTAGGCCGGTTAACGCCTGAAGATATAAAATAATAACATTAAACAAAAATACACATGAACGAGAATAAAAAGTTTTCGATCAGTAATATGGCATTAGCCTTTATCGCAGTATTGCTTGTCATCGGATTAGTTGCCCTGGCTGGATTTTTCTTTTTGTCTCCGCCTCCGGAGATTATCATGGGACAGGCGGAAGCAACAGAAGTGCGTATTTCCAGTAAAGTACCCGGACGTATAGAGCTTTATCGTTTCAATGAGGGAGACCGGGTGAGAAAAGGAGATACCCTTGTCTTTCTGAACATTCCGGATGTACAGGCTAAACTACGTCAGGCAGAAGCTGCCCGTTCCGCAGCGCAGGCCCAGGACCTCAAAGCCCGCCGGGGAGCCCGTTCGGAAGAGATCACCGGAGCGTATGAACTTTGGCAGAAAGCCCAGGCAGGACGTGAAATTGCCCAGAAATCCTTTGACCGTGTACAAAATCTGTTTGTACGGGGTGTGGTCTCTGCACAGGCACGGGATGAAGCAGAAGCGAATCTGAAATCCATGATCGCAACAGAAAGAGCGGCTAAATCGCAGTATGATATGGCTATGGACGGAGCCCGTTCAGAAGATAAAGCTTCTGCGGATGCCTTAGTACGCCAGGCAGATGCTGCTGTGGATGAAGTGGAATCCTATATTGATGAATCAATCCTTATTTCTCCGATTGACGGGGAGATCTCCGAACGTTATCCGGAATGGGGAGAATTAGTAGGAACCGGTGCTCCTATTATGAGTATAGTAGACCTGAATGACATGTGGGTGACTTTCAGTGTACGGGAAGATCTGCTGGAAGATATCAAAGTCGGAGCAGAGCTGGATGCTTTTATTCCGGCGTTAGGCAACCGGGATGTCCGGTTGAAAGTCTATTATATGAAAGATATGGGAACGTATGCTGCCTGGAAAGCAACCAAGACAACCGGACAGTTTGATTCCAAAACATTTGAAGTGCGTGCACGTCCCTTAGAACGGGTGACGGATCTGCGTCCGGGAATGTCTGTGATATTGAAAAGAAGTGTACAATAATCCTATGACGATCCAGGAAGGTCTATATCGAATCTGGCTGATTGCAAAGCGGGAGTTTTATCGATTATCTCATACCCCGATCTATTTCTTCAGCATGCTGATAGCACCTGTTATCAGTGCGGTATTCTTTTTGTCCCTGATGAAAGGAGGACTTCCTCATGACCTGCCTATTGCTGTAGTGGATTTGGATAATTCTTCGACCTCCCGCAACCTGATCCGTCAGTTGGATGCTTTCCAGACGGTAAAGGTAAATATACGGACGGCTTCATTTGAGGAGGCCCGGATCGCTATGCAAAAAGGAGAGATTTATGGGATTTATTTCATACCGGAGAATTTCTCTAAAGATGCCGTATCCGGAAGACAGCCCACTCTTTCCTTTTATACAAATGGTACTTATCTGATCGCCGCCTCCTTGTTGTACAGGGATATGAAAACTTTATCAGTACTTGCCGGTGCGTCCGTCGGACTGCAAACCGGATTGGCTAAGGGATACACGGAGGATCAGGTAATGGCCCAACTGCAACCGATCACCATAGACGGACATCCTGTGGGAAATCCATGGCTGAACTATTCCGTTTATCTGAACAATGTGATCATTCCTGCCTTTTTGCAGTTGATGATCTTTCTTGTGACGGTCTTTACGATTGGTTCAGAGATTAAATATGCTACCTCTCGTGAGTGGCTGCGTTTAGGAGGAAATTCCATAACCGTGAGCCTGTTAGGGAAGATCATTCCCCAAACATTGATATTTACATTATTGGGTTGGATGTTTGCTTCACTATTATACGGCTATTATGCTTTTCCCCTGAATAGTGGATGGTTTCCTATGTTGCTGGCGATCTTTCTGCTGGTGGTAGCAGCCCAGTCTGTAGGGATCCTGATGATCGGTGTGCTACCAACCTTACGTATGGGATTGAGTTTTGCCAGTTTGTTTGGGATGGTCTCTTTTTCCATTGTGGGATTTTCTTATCCCTTGTTAGCTATGCATCCTACTTTACAGGGCGTGGCCAATTTGTTCCCTTTACGGCATTATTTCCTGATCTATATTGACCAGGCTTTGAATGGGAGGGAACTCTATTATTCATGGACCCAATATGTAAGCCTGGCAGCTTTCCTGATCCTACCTGTATTGATCGGACAGAATCTTAAAAAGGCACTGTTGTATTTTAAGTATGTCCCTTAAAAAAACAGATCCAATGGCAAGAGAATATCGACTACGTTATATTATTAAAGAAGGTTTTTTCGATATATTTTATATCTGGAAAGATGAATTGAAAAATATTTTTAAGGATAAGGGTGTGATCATCCTGATCCTGATCGTACCTCTGTTTTATCCGGTTTTGTATGCGTTCATCTATAATAATGAAATTGTTTACAATGCGAAAATGGTGGTTGTGGATCAGTCGGACTCTTTTCTGAGCCGGGAGTTTATCCGGAAAGTAGATGGAACGGCAGACGTACGGGTGGTAGCTGTCTGTGGAAGTATGGAGGAGGGGAAACGATTGCTGGATGATAAAAAGGCATATGGTATACTTTATATTCCCAGTGAGTTCAGTAAAGATCTGAACCGGGGACAACAGGCTACGGTTTCTCTTTATACGGATATGAGTGCACTGCTCTTTTACAAATCCATCCTGTTAGCCACCACAGAAGTTTCGCTGGACTTGGGAAAAGAGATTACCAAAAGACGGAATCCCGCTTCTACAGAACAATTGCAGGAGATCACTGTCAATCCAATTCCTTATCAATCCATCGGATTGTTCAACTCTCAGAATGGATTTGCCAGTTTCCTGGTACCTGCTATTCTGATCCTTATTATTCAGCAGACCTTAGTGTTGGGGATCGGTATGCTGGGAGGTACGGCACGGGAGAGGAACCGTTTTCATACCTTAGTTCCCATCAGCCGGCATTTCAATGGAACATTACGGATTGTATTTGGTAAGTCTCTGGCTTATATTATGATCTATTCAATCATTTCGATCTGGGTATTTGCTATTGTTCCGAGATTATTCTCTTTGCCTCAGGTGGGAGAGCCGTTAGATGTCCTGCTATTTATATTGCCCTATTTCTTTGCCTGTATATTTTTCTCTATCACCGTTTCCGGTTTTATGACCAGCAGGGAATCCCCTATGATCGTTTTTGTCTTTACTTCAGCGATGCTTCTGTTCATTTCCGGAGTTTCCTGGCCAAAAGAAGCGATCCCTCCTTTCTGGAGAGCATTGGGTTATTTATTCCCCTCAACTCCGGGTATTCAAGGATTTGTAAGGATTAATACGGCCGGTGCTACTTTGAATGAAGTGGTGCATGAGTATCAGACTTTATGGATACAGGCAGGCTTCTATTTCATCACATCAGCTTTAATCTACCGGTATCAGATCATACGGAGCCGTAAACTGCTCCATGCAAAATACCAGTTGATGAAATCACAGGTTGCCCGTAAGAAGGCAATCCCGTGTTAACCCCGAAATTTGAGTTTTTAATAATATATTCTTCGTGAGAAGCGTACATTAAAAAGCCGGACTGACTCAGCCCGGCTTTTTAAGTATAAAACTAATCTCTTTTAGATCTTGATACTGGGTTTGTACATATGTTCTGCTGTCAGGCCACACTCTTTCTTCATACGTATACTGTAGCTAAGATCACTTACTTCCGGAGTGACATTATTACTACCAAATGAGAATTTAACACCAGCCTCTTTTGCTTTCATAATGATCGCTTTGTTGGGAATATTATAAAGTTCATTGATCTCTAATGCTTTTCCGCTTTTTGCCAGTGCATCCACAAATTTATTCATGCGTTCCTCCGTCCAGAATTCATCATACCGTTCATCCATCGGAGAAGGCAGGAAACAGGGATTCACATAAATAGCCATTGGTTCCTCCAAAACGTCACAAATCTTGTCCACGATCAGGTCCATATATTTCTGTTCATCATCAATCCAGGTCTCTTCCTGTATCCATAGGCGGGTCCGGCGGTTTTTATGGTCGTTGAATGTCAATGCATCCGTAAATACATAGTCAAATTCATCCCGGACCTCCTGTGAGAAGGTGGTTAACCACTCACGTCCTTCTGCCTGCATCGCTAAAATAAAAGGTTCCGAACGCATTTCATTCAGGAATGCCATCACCTCATCATCATTGGTGATCGGGAAACCAATTCCGCAGTTCGGAGCAATTGCATAATTAATCCCTGTCTGGCGCGACTGTTTCGCAGCCACCTCTTTCGTTAAACCACCTTTCAGGTGTACATGATAATCCAGTACCGGGAAGTCTTCCTGATGCAGTTTGATGATCTCATCGGACTGTTCATTTACCGCCTGTATCAATTGAGCATCTATTTCTGTAAAACTTTTTTCTGGTAACACTGTGACCTCTATATTTTTCACCTGAATATCTCCGCTTCCGTTGCTTACGATTGCAAAAGTTCCTTCGGATAATGTAGCGGAAGCATTTGGACCTACCCGGTAAGGGGATGCCGGTTCAATATATTCCACCACCGGAGCACCATTGATGTAGACAGCGATCGCATTTCCATCCACCTGAATATCCATTTTACACCATTCGTTCTCTTTCACAAAACTTTTGGTCAGGTTGCGAACAGATATCAGGCTTCCGCTCATTTTCCACCACACCTGGTCTTCACGATCATTATTGATTGCTACCTGATAGCCCTTACTCAGGCTGGGAGTGGTATGGAACCACAGAGCACCCTTTCCTCCCGGAGTAGTACGGACATCCATGCTCAAAGTAAAATTCCTGTAATTTGCATTTTTCAGAACAGCAGAAGAATGACCGCCTTTTAAAACAAGTGTCTGGTTTTCTACAAAAACCTGCCCGGAGGTAGTCCATTTATCCGTACTTTTCCCGTCAAAGAGGGGACCACTCCCCGAAGTACTACAAGAGGCCAGTATAAGACAACAGAGGCCTGTTAAAAGAATTGATATACGTTTCATGATATTATATGTTAGAATTTTCGTCTTGTCAAAGATAATAAAATAAAGAAGTGAAGGAGATATTCCGGTCGAAAATCCTCTGTTTGTTTATATACTTGTCAGAAATTAAGAAGATATTCTGAATAAGTGTAGTCATATGT
>JAJQEE010000190.1 GCA_021201865.1 Tannerellaceae bacterium
TGTCCGGGTAGACTGTACCGGAAATTCTCCCAAATCTATTTCAGCAGGTCCTGTTTTTACTGTGGTTTTTATGGCTTGTTTATCGGTGGTGGTCTCCTGTTCCCCCGAAAGATATTTCAGGTATAATTCTTTCATCTGAACGCTATAGACCGGATTTCCTAATAGTCGCACCTTATTTTCCCGGTCTAACAGGAAAGTCTGGAAAGTCGGATTGTAGCTGAAATTATTGAGGGCATCCATTTCATTCCGGGAATCAATGCATACCGGATGGTCGAATCGTTCCCGTTTGAACAGATAATATAAGTCATCATAATCCTTGGATTGGAAAAAGAATAAGAAGGGAACTTCTCCGCCGGTCAGGGCATCCACTTCGGAAATAAATGTTTTCCATTTATCTAATTGAAGTTTACAACTGGTACATCCTAAAGAGTCCACGAAGATCAGGATCTTATGCTCACTGTCCGGTATCTCGTATTCCACCGTATCCCGTACATATTGGGTAAAAGTCAATTGTTCCGGGAACAGGATCTCCTTTCCCTGCCATTCACTTACCACCTGGATCAACTCCTGTTTTCTTTTATCCTTACATCCGGCGATCAGTAAGATCAAAAGGGCTAAACATACGATTAGTCTCATAGGAAAACTTATTTATTAGAATTTAAATTGCAGAATAGGCTCATTACTATTCACATCCGTAGCAAAGATAATCCGTTTATCTTCATGGACATCAATCCCGGAAACATAATGATCCAGGATATATTTCCGGACCGGATTTCCTTCCAGATCAAAGACATAAATAAACTTACCTCCGGCAGGAGGCATTTCTGTTCCTTGTAAAAAGGCTTGATTCATTTCTTTAAATGTCTGTCCGGAAAAGACGGTATAGATATGTTTGTCTGTTACCTGTACGTCCAGGAATCCCATAATTCCATTGGGTATGTATTCATTTTCATAGGTTTTAAATTCAGGTTCTTTATAAGGACCATATATGACTTGGTGGGTACTGTCTTTTAAATGGTAAATTTCCAACACTTCGCCTAATTGAGTTGCCATAGCTAAAATGTCTTTTTCCGGATGGTAACTGATATAACTACGCCAGGCCTGTGTCAAAGCCAATTTTGAACGGACTTTTTTGTTTTTCTTTGTGGGAATGGAGCCTTCGTAGTGGATAGGAATTCCATCTTTTGAAACTAAAATAAATCGGTTTTCTCCTTGATAATCCGGAATAATGAATGTGGAATCTGCCAATTGAAAATTTGTAGGGTATCCTATAGAAGAATCTAAATCAATCCTTTCTTCTAAAATAGAATGATTCTTTTCTCCGGAAAGACTCCACCGGCTAATCTGGCTTCTATTGGGATCTAATACCCAGATAGAGTCCATAGAAACAAAGGTCATACTCTCACAACCTAACATTTCTCCCCATTCCTCCCCAATAGCACCAAAAGAGGCGATATGTTTTCCATCCGGATAAGAGATTGCATGATAAAAATGGTCATAATTATGGTAATCCATAATGATAGCAATCCTATCTTTTACTTTTATCCTATAAGGATAGCGTAAAAATATAGTATCTAATGGGATTATTTGTCCTTGTAGAGTTTTTCCTCGGGGAAGTTCCTATAACTATAAAAATTAGGTGGCGTATGAGCACAAGAAAATAAACTACCTATTAATATAAAATAGATAATACTTTTCATTGGAAAGTAATAAGATTATCTAAGATGTATTTTGGAATTCACCCATTTGCCGTTACAATCCACATTACCAGTTCCTGTGCAAAATAAATCTCTTGCCTCTTGAGCTAAAGCTTCTGCATTTTCAATAGTAGTAATTGGAGTGTCAATCTTATGATAAGTAAAAATAGCTAAAGAAGCCACAGTAGCTATAAAAAGTAATTTAAAAAGTGTTTTCATGTGTGTCCAGTTAAGTATTTGACAAAAATAATAAAAAAATACTTGTCAGGGAATAGACTCATATATAAATGAAATCCATATTTTGATTTTGTATACACTTATTTTATTAATACTTTTGTTTGTTATATAGACTCCATTTATATGCGTAAAACAAATAAGAATATAATAATTCTTCTGTCGGTTATTATAACCTGCATTTTAAGTTTATATTTTCATTATTCGTATACAAATATATTCCAGCTTCTGCAAAAAGAAAGTTCTGACGTATTTCGGGAAGCTATACAATTGGAGCAAAGAAAAAGAATTATAGATAATAATTTTGTTTATTACCTTTCATCCGAGGATGAAACTGATATCCCTACATCCTATACAATAGAAACTGAAGATTTCCGGGAGGAAATTAAAAAAACAGAGGAGGAGTTAAAAGAAACTTATACGGAAAGAATAAATAAAGGATTAGAAACTGCCTTATATCTTGAATCTTTATTTCCTAATATTGTTGCTTTAGACAGTATATTCAAATCTATGTTGGATGATTTAAATTATCCCTTTCTTACTGCTACAAAATATGTAGATAATTTAGGAAACAGAGAGATCTTTAGTAATACAGATAGTGTTTTTTATATCAAGGCAGATACAGTTTCTCCCTTTACTGCAGGAATACGAAAAGAGATCACGTTCAAAGGGTATATGAAAATACCACGTTGGTTTATTTTTAAACAGATGAGTGTTTCATTCACCGTTTTAGGACTGATCTGGCTAATCTGCATGGGAATCTTCGCTTTCCTTTTATTCCGCAAGAATCCGGTGGTGGAGAAGAAAAAACGGGAGGGGTTGATCCCGATTACTGATGATATTTCTTTTGATAAGGAACGTAAATGTCTGGTCGGACCAAATAAAAGGCTTCGTTAACTAAACAACAGGTTCAATTCTTTGATTTGGTATTAAAAGATCCGGAGCGGTATGCCTATTATGAAGAAATGCGTGTGGTTTTGTGGGAGGGAATGGTTTTCTCACAGGATAATATGACTCAGATGATCAGCAGGGCACGGAAAAATATTCGTATCTTTCCCGAACTGGAAATTAAGAATATTCCTGGTACAGGCTACCAGTTATATATCAGAACAGAAGAAGAGGTAAAAGAATTCCTCGCTAAACAAACGAAAAATGAGGAAAAGGAAAGTGCCTGACCAGTCCTGTTCGGAAGATTTTTCGAAGAGTGATTGGCCAAGGGTGATCTTTATCTCTTAAGTCCTGAAAGGACGGCATATAATAGCCTGGGATGCAAATCCCAGGTAGAGAGATCCCCACCCGAGGGTGTGCTGTAGGTACACCCCATCTTAT
>JAJQEE010000123.1 GCA_021201865.1 Tannerellaceae bacterium
CCGGCCGGCAGAAAGAGCTGATCCGGCAGCTTATGGAAGAGGATATACATCTGAAAAAGAATTGAAATGAACAGGGGAATGATCGCATCCGGCTATGTCAGGGCCATTTTTTCCTATGCAGGTAAAAAGGGGCAGGCAGATAGCTTAGAGGACTATTTTACGACGCTGTCCGTAATCTGGAGAAAGACTCCGATGCTGGAAGAGGCAATCGTCTGTCCGGTACTGGCGCCCTCTGTCAAAAAAGAATTATTGCAGGTCGCTTCCGGCGCCGGGAATGATGAGACATTTAACCGTGTGTTGGATTTGGTCTTCCGGAATAAAAGAGAGTCTTTTTTGTTATGGATCGCCCTTCATTATGAAAAGATCTGTAAGGAGAGTAAACAGAAAGTGGATGTTTATCTGACTACTGCTGTTGCGTTGGATCAGGATACACTGGAGCAACTGTCCGGAACTATAGCAAACTTCCTGCACCGGACAGCGATTGTCCATACAATTGTGGATCCGGATCTGATCGGAGGGTACCAATTAGAATGGGATACCTACCGGTATGATGGCAGTATCCGGAAAAGTCTGCAACAGATCAAAAAGCAATTAACAAGTAATTATGACAGAACAGTTAAAAATAAGTGAAATAACAACCGTCCTCGAAAGTATGCTGGAGGATCTCAAACCGGATCTTCAGTTAGAAGAAACCGGGAAAGTGATTCAGGTGAGTGACGGGGTCGTTCGTATTCTTGGTTTGACAAATGCCGGGGCCGGAGAATTGCTGGAGTTTGATAATGGAATGAAAGCAATTGTTATGAATCTGGAAGAAGACAACGTGGGAGCCGTTCTGTTAGGTCCTACGGATGAAATAGAAGAGGGGGATACGGTGAAACGCACCGGGGAGATTATCTCTATTCCTGTTTCGGAAGCGCTGATCGGACGTGTGATCAACCCCTTAGGAGATCCGGTGGACGGAGCGGGAGCTATCACCGGGGAAACAGTACATATGAGCCTGGAACGGAAAGCTCCGGGAGTGATCTACCGCCAGCCGGTGCGGGAGCCCCTCCAGACAGGTATCAAAGTCATAGATTCCATGATCCCTATCGGGCGGGGACAGCGGGAACTGATTATCGGAGACCGCCAGACCGGAAAAACCTCCATTGCTATAGATACGATCCTCAATCAGCGGGAAGGATATGAAAAGGGAGAACCGGTCTATTGCATCTATGTGGCCATCGGCCAAAAGGCTTCTACGGTTGCCTCCTTAGTCGAAACCTTACGTAAAAAAGGAGCAATGGATTACACGACGGTGGTGATGTCGGGCTCTTCTGATCCGGCAGCTATGCAGTATTTTGCCCCTTTTGCCGGAGCTGCTATCGGGGAATATTTCCGGGACACCGGACGGCATGCGCTGGTGATCTATGATGACCTGTCCAAACAGGCCATCGCCTACAGGGAAGTTTCCCTGATCCTACGTCGCCCCTCCGGCAGGGAAGCCTATCCGGGAGATATCTTTTATCTTCATTCCCGTTTATTGGAGCGGGCTGCCCGGATCATTGACCGGGATGATATCGCTGCCCGGATGAATAATCTGCCGGAGAGTCTGAAGGGACGCGTCAAAGGAGGCGGATCACTGACGGCTCTTCCGATCATCGAAACACAGGCAGGGGATGTTTCTGCCTATATCCCGACCAATGTCATATCGATCACAGACGGACAAATCTTCTTAGAAACAGACCTGTTCAATCAGGGGAACCGTCCGGCGGTGAATATCGGGATCTCGGTTTCCAGGGTAGGAGGGAATGCCCAGATGAAAGCCATGAAGCAGGTGGCCGGAACATTGAAAATTGAGCAGGCCCAGTACCGGGAACTGGAATCTTTCACCCGTTTAGGAGGAGAAACAGATCCGGTCACTGCCAGGACATTAGACAAAGGACGAAAAAATACCCGGCTACTGATCCAGTCGCAATACCATCCAATGCCCGTAGGGGAGCAGATTGCTGTATTGTATTGTGGCACCCATGGGTTATTAGCAGATGTGCCGCTGGATAAGGTTGCGGAGTTTGAAGAGAGGTTCCTGCAACACCTGCGACTTCATCATCAGGAAAGTGTATTAGCTTTTTTACAACAGGGAATCATTCGGGCTGAGATTGAGCAGCTCCTTACAGAGACTGCGGCTTCTATCAGTTTAACCTATAAAAAATGAAGGTATGGCATCCCTGAAAGAGATAAAAGGACGGATTCTTTCCGTGGAAAATACCCGGAAGATCACTTCTGCCCGGCAGATGATCTCTTCTGCCTATTTGCACCGGGCACAGAAT
Organism: Tannerellaceae bacterium; assembly: GCA_021201865.1. GTDB lineage: Bacteria > Bacteroidota > Bacteroidia > Bacteroidales > Tannerellaceae > UBA4116. Next base: position 2,307 of record JAJQEE010000123.1, read on the forward strand.
CAATTAGAACAGATCCGGCGGTATAAACAGGAACTCGATAGACTGGTATCAGAGTTTCTCCTTCCCGGACAATCCCCAGAAACGGTAGTTCCGGCAGGAACCTCTTTTCCGGAAACGGCAGTTGTGATATTCTCATCCAACAGTGGGATGTGTGGTTCATTTAATATGAATATGATAAAGCAGATTCCGGTGATCGTGCAGGAATATGCCTGTGAATCCCTGATCTGGTATCCGGTTGGCAGTAAGATCCGGGATGCACTCCGGAAATTAGACGATCCGGTGGACTCCTATGGGATTGGAGATCTGGATTCGCTGGCAGGGAAGTGGTCGTGGCAGGAGGTGCATCAGGTAGTAGATCATCTGATCCGGCTCTATCAGTCTGAGAAGGTAAAGCAGATCATCTTAGTCTACTACTATTACCAAACAGTTTCCCGCCATGAGATCCGGATACAACCTTTACTTCCCTATCCTTTCCGGCTGGACCGGGAAACCTGCCCGGATCACTATCTCATTGAACCCGGGACCGGAGAGATGGCTGGAGAATTGATCCGGCTTTCTGTATATGCCACCTTCTATCATGCCCTGATCAGTAACCAGACCAGCGAACATGCTGCCCGTCTTATTGCTATGCAATTAGCCACTGAAAATGCAGATGAACTCCAGGAAGAACTTCGTCTGACCTATAATAAATTAAGGCAACAATCCATTACTTCCGAACTACTGGATATTATCGGCAATACATTTGGCGGATAAGAAATCTTTTTCTTGAATACATGTGGTATGAATTCACGGAGGAATCACTCAACATCCTATCTTATTCTTTTCTGTTTTCGTTTTAAAGAGGCTCTTTTTCGTTTTTATCCGAAATAGATGGAACTTAGCAGGTTATTTATTTAATTTGTACATTAAATAGTGGAGTGCCCTGAACTTTAAGAAAGCATGTTTGGATCGTTTCCACCAAGAATGATATTACATGGCATATAACATGACATTATTAGATAGATATAATTCTTTTCAATTATTGCTGGTCAGTGTAATCGGGGCGGTCTTTATTGTCTATCCGAACATCGCCTGTCTGCCCTGGGAATTAAGTTTCCTGGACCCGTCGGAGCATACCTCTTTTCTTTTGTTCTTTGCGTTCCGGTATATCTTTTTTGTCGGGCTGATCTGGGGGCTGATCAAATATAACCAGGAAAAGATTTCTACTTCCGATTTTAAGAAGCGCTTATTGTTGACTTTCTTACTGACAGGGGGAGCTTACCTGTTCTATGTGGCCATCTCTTTCCTCTCTGGTTCCAAACGGGATTGTTTTGGTAGTATTCTGCTTTTCCAGTTTTTTGTAACTTTCATTGTGTGCACGTTCGTCGGGCATGTTTCCCGGATGTATGCAGTCCAGCGGTCAAAAGAGCTGGAAATTGAGCAGTTGAAAGTGGAGAGCCTGCAAAGCCGTTGTGATGCACTGGCCAATCAGATCAATCCCCACTTCTTCTTTAATTCATTGAACGGATTAACCGGATTGATCCGGAAAAAAGATGAAGAGAAAACTATTGAATATGTTACGAAGTTGTCTGACGTTTTCCGCTATATTCTTCAGAGTGATAAAAAAGGATTGGTTCCTCTGGAGGAGGAGTTGACTTTTGTGGAAGCGTTCCGGTATATGATGGAGGTTCGTTTTGCCAACAAACTGATCTTTGATGTTCAGGTGGATGAAGAAAAACGGAAACTAAAACTCCCGGTTTTATCTTTGTTACCGTTGATCGATAATATTGTGGTACACAATACGATCGACAGTGAACATATTATGAAAGTGAGTATCTGCCTGAATGAGCAGATGGAATTGGTGGTTTCAAATCCTGTATACCCGAAGCTGGTATCTCCTGTAACGAATGGAACAGGGCTTAAAAATGTGGAAAACCGCTTTGCTTTATTGATGGGTAAAGAGGTACGGGTGGAAAATGACGGAGAAACATATCGCGTTTATTTACCATTATGAAGAGAAAGGTTGTGAGTAGTGAAGAGAATACGTGTATTTTAGCTACCACCTACTAACTACTAAAAAAATGTTCTATGAAAGTCTTGATCGTAGAGGATGAAACGGCTGCTTATGAGAATCTTATAGAGATACTTACCGGATTGGATCCGGCGATTGAGATCCTGGGGAATACGGAAAGCATCAGCCAGACAGTAAACTGGTTACAGAAAAACCCGGCTCCGGATCTGATCTTTATGGATATTCATCTGTCAGATGGATCTGCCTTTTCTGTTTTTGATCACATCATTGTTGAAACGCCGATCATTTTTGCAACGGCTTATGATGAATATGCGATCGAAGCCTTTAAGGTGAATAGTATTGACTATTTGCTGAAACCGATCAAAGTGGAGGAACTGAGCCGTTTGTTAGAGAAGTTTAAGAAATGGACCCATCAGGACCGGTTGGAATATATCTCCCAGGTTGCTCAACTGGCGCCTGCCAGATACCGGGACAAGATCCTGATTCCTTACAAAGATAAATTACTGCCTGTTAGTCTGAAGGATGTGGCCTGCTTCTATACGTCCGAAAAAGTGACTCGGGTTTATATGAAAGATGGCAGTAACTATTCCTATTCCAAGACCCTGGAACAAATCTTTACCTCGTTAAATCCGGCTGATTTTATCAGGGCCAATAAACAATTTATTATTGCCCGGGATAGTGTGACCAATATTACGATCTGGTTTGATAGCCGGCTATTGATTACACTGGATATAGAAGCGCCGGAACGTATTTATGTCAGCAAGAACAAAGCTGCAGAGTTTAAGTCCTGGGTAGTTAGTAAGGGCTGATCCTAAAAGCTTCCGGAAGGCTGGGAAATGCAAGGTGTCCCTATAAGATTGATTAAATAATAATCTTATAGGGACACCTTTTTACTTTCTTTCAGGGAGATTGTTTGTTTCCTTATAAAACCTTTTTATAGAGTTTATAGATCTCTTCCCGTGTAATGTCCCGTGGGTTTCCGGGGGTGCAGACATCGGTAATCGCAGAATCTGCCAGTTTATTCAGATCCTCTTCTTTAATACCCAGTTCTGTTAACCGTTGGGGGATACCTACCTTCACAGAAAGCTCTTTCACGGCGTCTACGGCTGCATGCGCCGCCTCTTCTGTGGTCATCCCCGGAGTATATACATTCATTGCCTTGGCGATATCCACATATTTCTCTTTCGCTGCCGGAGCATTATATTCCATGACAACCGGCAGAAGCAGGGCATTGGCTACTCCGTGAGGAATGTCAAAGATCGCACCTAATGGGTGTGCCATTCCGTGTACGGCCCCTAATCCTACGTTGGAAAAGGCCATCCCGGCAATATACTGTGCTACTGCCATCCCGTTGCGTGCTTCCACATTTGAAGGGTGCTTTACGGCTGTTTCCAGATTTCGGTTGATCATTTCAATAGCTTTGATCTCAAACATATCGCTCATTTCCCAGGCCCCTTTGGTGATCAATCCTTCGATCGCATGGGTGAGGGCATCCATCCCGGTAGCAGCCGTGAGGCTTGGGGGAAGGGTATACATTAACTCGGCATCCACGATCGCAACAGCCGGGATATCATTCGGATCCATGCAGACCATCTTTTTTTCATTTACTTCGTCTGTGATCACATAATTGATGGTTACTTCTGCGGCGGTCCCGGCAGTAGTGGGTAACGCAATGACCGGAACGGATTTCCTGCGGGTAGGAGCAGTTCCTTCCAGGGAAACTACATCTCCGAATTCCGGATTGTTGGTGATAATACCAATGGCTTTTGCCGTGTCGATCGAGGAGCCTCCGCCCAGGGCAATCATAAAGTCAGCTCCGGAAGCGGCATAAGCGGCCACCCCATTTTTAACATTATGGACTGTCGGATTTGCTTTGAAATCACTGAACACCACATAGGGAATGTTTTTTTTGTTCCAGTATTTCCAACACTTTTCCAGCCACACCAAAACGGATCAGTTCAGTATCCGTAACCACAAATGCTTTTTTCCCTCCCAGACGGTTGATCTCTTCTGGTAACACTTCCCGGGCACCCGGGCCGAAATAGGAAACTTCATTCAGTATAAAACGTTGTACCATAGCTTTTTTATATTAGGGTATTAGATAATCCTGTTTAGAAAAAGACGCATATATGCTCTGTCAAACAAAAATAGAATTTTAGGGAGTTGCCGTTTTAACAAAAATGATTTTATGTTTCTGTATTCTGACAGTGGCATATAAAAACGGAAGTATTTCGTAATATATACTTTAATGGTTAAATCTAAACTTTTAACCTTACTCACGAAACTTGATTTTCTTTTCCTGTGAGTTTATTTTTGGAGAAATTAATAACTAAATGTATGAGAAGAAGAAAAAAACAGTTTCAGATAAATGATCTGAGTTTTATAGAATTTGATAAAACGATTTCAGATCCGAAGAATATCACAAAATATGATAATGGGGAAATTACTACTTTACTTTCCAGGTTCAGGAGATGCCTCATGAAAGTTGAAAATGGAGAGGCTTTTATCAGGTATCTGGATAATAACAATAGTAATTACTATGAGGATGGTAGTCCTGCCATATTAACCGGAGCGGATGGAGATGTGATGGTTTATTTCCCGGAGTACTGGTATAAGTATGAGAAAGTAGATGCAAATAAGTTCAGGTATTATATATCACTGTCGGAGATTGAAGATGGTATTCATCTGGAAGCCAGTTTGCTGGGGGCTTATGAGAGTTATTTAACTGAATATAATACTCAATATAGTAGAAGTGGTGTTGTTTCTACTGGAAATGCCAGCTCTGGTTCCTTTGTGAATTCTATTGCATTTATAGATGGATATGATGTGATGGATTATAATCACCATTGTACCATCGCTATGATGTTTTATGCTAAATATTTAACCCGTGACAGCCAGTCAGTTTTAGGTACGGGCATCAATAGTTATTCGTTACAGAACGGATCCACGAATCATTTAGGAAACAGGGATACGGACAATGCAACGTCAACTTATGTGAATTTTTTAGGTATTGAAGCTGCCTTTGGAGGGAAATTGGAGTTTCTGTTTGGTTCAGGTGTATATGAGGGTTGGGAATGGAAGATCTCATTTCCGGAAAGAAGCGTTTATTCAGCAGCGAGAAGTGATGGCTGGATTAAAAGTATGCAATTTGAAGAAGGCCCTTATTTTGACATGATCCCAACAGCAGTGGGAGGAAGCAACAGCACATACTATTGTGATTATTATACGCAGGGGAACAGTAGTTATATGCCTATGCGATCGTATAGTGGATCAGATAGAAGGGGTGGGTTGGCTTTTATCAATGCATCTACTTATGTGAATAGCAATTATGCTCCGGATAGAACTTGCCGGTTAGCTTTTAAGGGAAATATTCATGTAATCTGACATCTGAAAAATGAATAAAACAAAAAAGCGTAACTTAATTAAAAAGGTACGCTTTTGTTTTGAATAGAAAAAGTAAAAGGATTATTATATTCTATATTTAAGGAGAATAAGTTTTAAATTCTTAACTTTGTTATATGAAAGAAAAACCAGGAAGGATTGTTTCCGAATTTAACAAGGAGTTAAAGCTAAAAGGATTTAAGGCGTTCCAGTTAGAGGATGACAGCAATGCTACGCGTGTATATAGCAGGAAAGACTTCTACAAAATATGCCTGACTACCGGGCGTAGCCGGATCCATTATGCGGATAGGAGCTTTGATGCGGAAGGAACGATCCTTTTCTTTGGAAATCCACATATTCCTTACTCGTGGGAAACATTGTCTACGACCTATGTGGGCTACACCTGTCTTTTTTCTGAAGAATTTCTGAAACCTACAGTCCGTTCTGAAAGCCTGCAACAATCTCCCTTTTTTAAATTAGGCGGAACGCCCATTTTAAAGATCACAGAAGAGCAACGCCTGTTTCTCAATACCTTATTTCAAAAGATGATTGATGAACAAAAAAGTGAATATGCTTATAAGGATGAACTGATACGCAACTATATAAATCTGATTATACATGAATCCTTGAAGTTACAACCTTCTGAAAACTATAATCAAAACAAAAATGCTGCGGCCAGGATCACCTCCGTATTTCTTGAACTACTGGAAAGACAATTTCCGGTGGAGACCCCTGATCAGCCTTTACAACTAAAAAACAGCACAGGACTATGCCCGGCAGTTAAATGTGCATGTCAATTACCTGAACCGGGCCGTAAAGGAGGTAACAGGCAAATCCACAACCACACATATTACGGAGCGGATCGCAGCGGAGGCCAAAGCCTTATTGCAACATACAGACTGGAATATAGCAGAAGTCGGATATGCCCTGGGCTTCGAATATCCTACTTATTTCAATAACTTCATTAAAAAGATCACAGGCACTAATCCTAAATCCCTGCGTTTGGGAAATATTTGAATTTCTTAATTATCTGTTTGAAAATCGTTACTCCGGAAAGGGGGTGATTTCGATCTTTGTATCAAAAAATACAAACATGGAACAGCAAGATATTTTTGAGCGGCTAAGAAACGGAGAGATCATTCCTGCCAACGATCCACAGGGATATCAAATGAGAGAAGCTTCATACGAAACCAAAAAGTTGTTAGTACAGATGAACAGTTCTTCCAACCCGGCGGAAATAAGAAGTTTGTTAAGTCGTATCACAGATCGTGTAATTGATGAAAGTACCGCGGTATTTACCCCTTTGTACATCAATTACGGCAAACATACCCAAATCGGTAAAAACGTATTTATCAACTTTAATTGTACTTTTCTGGATCTGGGTGGTATCACTATCGAAGACGATGTATTGATAGGTCCGAACGTCAGCCTGTTGTCTGAAGGACATCCGGTCTCACCTGAAAACAGACATTCCCTTGTCTCTAAATCTATCCATATCAGGAAAAATGCCTGGATTGGTGCGGGAGCAACCATTTTGCAAGGTGTCACTATTGGGGAGAATGCGATCGTTGCCGCAGGTGCAGTTGTTTCAAAAGACGTTCCCGCGAATACCATAGTAGGGGGCATTCCTGCCAGGATCATTAAAAACATTGAATAAGATAAAACGGATAGTTTAACAAAAATATAAGAAATGAAGAAAATAATAATAATGACATTGCTTGTAGCTGGAATAGCGACGGCAGGATCAACCTCCGGTAATAATGAAATAAAAGAAAAAAATATGGAAAAGTCAGATTTAATACAGGAATGGAATAAAGTTTTCCCGAAAAGTGATGAGATAGAGCACAGCAAAGTAACCTTCCGGAATCGCTACGGCATCACACTGGTTGCGGATATATATGTACCTGAAAATGTTGGCGGAAAATTAGCGGCTATCGCTGTCTGTGGACCTTTTGGTACGGTGAAGGAACAGTCCTCAGGTCTTTATGCGCAGACCCTGGCGGAGCGTGGCTTTCTGACGGTTGCGTTTGATCCATCCTATACGGGGGAAAGCGGAGGAGAACCTCGTTATGTAGCCTCGCCTGACATCAACACGGAAGATTTTTCCGCTGCCATTGATTTTCTTTCTTTGTTGGAGAATGTGGATCCGGAACGTATCGGGATCATCGGTATCTGTGGTTGGGGTGGTTTGGCTATCAATGCCGCTGCTATGGACACCCGGATCAAGGCAACTGTTACAGCTACGATGTATGATATGAGCCGTGTGAATGCCAATGGTTATTTTGATTCCCTGGATGCAGATGGTCGTTATGAACTCCGCCGGCAACTCAATGCACAGCGTACAATTGATGCAAAAAACGGAACCTATTCGCTGGGTGGTGGTGTGCCGGATCAATTGCCGGAGGATGCTCCCTGGTTTGTAAAAGACTATCATAGCTATTACAAGACGGAACGTGGTTACCATGAGCGTTCACTTAACTCCAATAATGGCTGGAATATCACATCGCCTCTTTCATTTATTAATATGCCTCAGTTTTCATATAGCGACGAAATTCGGAATGCAATGCTCCTTATTCACGGTGAGAAAGCACATTCCCGTTATTTCAGTGAAGATGCGTTCAAAAAACTGAAAGGTAACAATAAGGAGTTACTGATTATTCCTGATGCCGTCCACGTAGACCTCTACGACCGTATGGATATTATACCATTTGACAAGATAGAAACTTTCTTTCATGAGTATTTAAAATAATCCCTGAGTAGAAATAAAATAAGAGAGGGTATTAAAAAATCAAATGATATTGCCTGTAAGCTCAATAAAACAGGCTATATGAATGGAGTTGGAAAAATAAAAAGCGTAACCGTATATTAATCAGTTACGCTTTTCTTTGAAGTGTGACCCCGGAGGGGCTCGAACCCTCGACCCAATGATTAAGAGTCATTTGCTCTACCAACTGAGCTACGGAGTCATTGCAATGTCTGTTGGTTTGCGGGTGCAAATATAGATTTTTTAATTTGTTCCCTCAAATATTTTCTCTGTTTTTTAGCCCTTTTTATTCGAAATAGAAGAGGTCAGAAGGGGTTGTACGTTTAAGGGCGGTCAGGGTTACATCTTTCCCGACCCGTATACCTTCCTGATATAACCGTTCATTGACTGTTTTAGTGGCTAACTCCGGATGGTTATTATCACGGCTCAGGTGGCATAACCAGATATTTTTCAATCCGAGGTGATAATTAGAAGCTACAAAATCGGCTGCCTCCCGGTTACTTAGATGACCGGTTGGGCTGGATACCCGCTCTTTCAAAAACTGGGGATAAGTACCGTATTTCAACATCTCCTCATCATAATTAGCTTCTATGATCAGGTGGTTCGCCATACACATATATTTGCTGACTGTTTCCGTAATATGACCGACATCAGTGGCAAATGTGAATTTGTGCTGATAATACTCGATGTAATAACCCACATTGTCGCTACTGTCATGAGGTACTTCAAAAGCCGTAATGCGGAAATCCCGGATCTCAAAAGGATCTTCTTTACAGATCACCCGGCGGAAACCGTTCAACGTCTCCTCAACATACCGGCTCCGGTCAATACCGGCATGGACGGCTTCAGTTGTATAGACTGGTATAAAGTGTTTTTCTCCCAGGCAACCCACTGTTTTGATGTGGTCTGCATGGTCATGGGTAATAAGCACGGCCATGATCTTAGAGAAATCGATGGATCTCTCTTTCAACACCTTCTTAATAGTGCGTATGCCAATACCCGCATCGATCAATATACCGAATTCTGAGGTACCGAGATAATAGCAATTCCCACTACTTCCACTGGCCAGGCTAAGAAATGAAAGTTTCATATTTATTTGTTTCTTTTTAATACAGTAGTTAAAGGAGTGATCCCTCACTTTGTTCGTTAGTAGTTAAGGAGTCCTACTGACTCTTTAGCTCCCTGAACCTTGGAACTCCTTGAACTTTTGACTCCCCTCAGGAACGGAATGTATCGGGGATCGTTACTTCACCGATCAGCGAGCAGTTCATATGCTCTTTCACCTCCTGGGGAGACATCTCGTGACCAAACAGGAACATTAATTTGGTGACGGCACTTTCTGTTGTACTGTCATATCCACTGATCACACCGATTTCCAGCAGTTTATGTCCTGTTTCATACCGGTGCATCTCTACACTACCTCCGCTACATTGGGTCACGTCCACGATAACAATCCCTCTGTCCACCGCATCTTTCAGCATTTGTAGCAACCATTCATAACTTGGAGCATTCCCGCTACCATAGGTTTCCATCACCACTCCCTTTAATCCGGGAATATTCAGGATACTTTCCACTACCTGCTGGGAAATCCCTGGAAATAATTTCAGAATAGCAATATTCCGGTCTAACAGGTAATGTGGTTTCAGCGGTTTCCCGGAAACCGGATGATAGATCTGTCCGGTGTCATATTTAATATGAATACCCGCATGGGCTAACGGTGGATAGTTATAAGACCGGAAAGCATTGAAATGGTCTGCATTTACTTTTTGGGTACGGTTACCCCGCAATAGGGCGTTTTCAAAAAAGATGCATACTTCCGGTACAATGGGCTGTCCGTTCTCTTTGGCAGCAGCGATCTCGATTGCTGTGATCAGATTTTCTTTTCCGTCTGTTCGCAGCATGCCGATCGGCAATTGAGAACCGGTCAGGATTACCGGTTTACCCAGATTTTCCAGCATAAAACTAAGGGCAGAGGCTGTGTAAGACATGGTATCCGTACCATGCAGGATCACAAATCCATCATATCTATGGTAGTTCGTAGCTACAATATCCTCCAGGTCTTTCCAGGACTCAGGGCCCATTTCCGATGAATCCATCGGGGGATCAAACTGAATGGTCGAGACTGAATAACCCAGCTTTTTAATTCCGGCATGTTATCCTTTAAGTGTTGAAAATTAAAAGATTCCAGTACACCGGTTTCCGGGTTTTCAATCATACCGATCGTACCTCCCGTATAAATCAACAGGATGGACGCTTTATCAGGTTGAGTGTATGTACTTACAGTCATGATTTGCAAAAATAGTAAATTATTCTTCTCCTTTTAGTACCGGAACACTAATATGATATTTTACGGCTAAGATCCGCACCACAAATACGGTTGCCGCGGCAATAAATTGTGACAAAGCAGAAGGCAATTCGGTCTGTAAACAGATCATATAGGCAATTCCACCCATCACACAAGCCAGTGCATAAATATCTTTCCGGAAAACCAAAGGAACTTCATTAATAATAATATCCCGTATCATTCCCCCAAAAGAGCCGGTGATGGTTCCCATCACAATGGCTACCCACATGGGGAAACCAAAACTAAGTGTTTTTACAATCCCTACAATGACGAATAATCCCAAACCGATCGCATCGAAAATAAAGAAAGTGTTGTTCAGATGGATGACGTATCTCCTGAAAATAAGAACAAACAAAAGAGCAAAGCCTGATACGATAAAATAGGAGGGTTGTTCCATCCAGAAAGGGGTAGCGTTGAGTAACATATCTCTCACTGTTCCGCCTCCAACGGCAGTGATTAACCCTACCACATAAGCTCCGAACCAATCAAATTGTTTGGCGGAAGCCAATCGTATGCCACTAATTGCAAAGGCAAAGGTGCCTATATAGTCACATAGGGTTATAAAATCTATCATTTTGTTTTTTCTGCAAAAGTACGGAATAGTTTTGTATTCTCTATAGGATCGGTGTGTAGTCTTTCGTTAAGATTAACAATTTCCGGGAAAGAAACCGGAGAAAAGATTTTTTATTAACAGGGCCAAACATTCATTTAAACTAAACGAATGCCATTCTGTTATAAGTTTATATATTTACTGTCCTATGTACATACTATAAAAATGACGTTGATATTTTATAATAAAATAAACCTTAAAAACAGGATGAAATATTTACTGACGGGGTTACTCCTGATACTTACCTTTCAATATTCTTACGGACAGCACTTTCCTCCGATGGATACCCGTAATTATGTCAGTGATAGCGTTTTTCTGCCTCCTAAGAAGCCGTGGCGTGCTGTGGCAGAGGTCATTGGTACCAACCTGTTTGTCGGTTCTTTCAACCGGTATATAGCCAATCAAGATTTTGCAAAGATTAATTTCAAATCCATTAAGCGCAATTTCAAAATAGGCCCGGTCTGGGATACGGATAAATTTTCAACGAATCTGGTTGCCCATCCCTACCATGGGTCCTTATATTATAATGCCGCCCGTAGTAACGGAATGAATTTCTGGCAATCTGTTCCCTTTACGGTAGGAGGAAGTTTTATGTGGGAGTTCTTTATGGAAACGGAACCCCCTTCCATCAATGATCTGATGGCAACCACTTTTGGAGGGGTCACTTTAGGAGAGATTACTTATCGTTTATCAGACCTGTTTATAGATGACCGGGCAACCGGTAAGGAACGTATCGGGCGGGAAGTCCTGGCCGGAGTCATTTCACCGATCCGGGCTTTTAACCGTATTATTACCGGAGACGCCTGGAAGCGTCGTTCCTATAAAGGACGTACCTTTGAATATGCCCCAGTTAATTTTATTATTAATGTAGGTCCCCGTTATCTCTATGAACGGGAAGATACGGATGATAACGTAACCAGTATGCATGTCTCTCTCCGCTTGGATTATGGTGAACCCTACGGAGATGATTTCTATTCTCCTTATGAATGGTTTCAGCTCCGGGCGGCCTTTGACTTCTTTTCCAAACAACCTTTGATCTCCCAGGTGAATGCAATTGGCGCCCTGTGGGGGAAAACTTTGTGGAGTAAGCAGGACAGAGCCCTTACAGTCGGAGTATTCCAGCATTTCGGCTACTATGATTCCCAGTTAAAGACCAAAGAAGGGGATCTGGTAGTACCTTACCGTATTTCCCAGGCAGCCGCCGTAGGAGGAGGGGTTCTGTATAACAGGATCTCAGATGCGGATATGGTAGATATTTATGCAGAGTTCTATCTGAACGGAGTGGCGTTGGGAGCCAGTCAGACAGACTATTTCCGGGTAGATGAAAGGGATTATAATCTGGGGAGCGGATATAGTCTGAAAACATTTGCCGGACTAACCTACCGGAAAAAATGGAATTTCCAGATCAATGCGGATAACTATCATATATTTACCTGGAAAGGATATGATCCGGACCTGGATCTGTCAACCGTAGATTATGAGACACTAAATGTACAGGGAGATAAAGGAAATGCCCGTTTAACCGTGTTTTCTACCCAGCTCACCTATTACTCAGGTAATAGATGGAACATTTCCCTTACCAACCGCTATTTCTCCCGGAGTACGTATTATAAGTATCATGATAACTTCAATACTTCCACTACCGATGTAATCCTGAGTTTTGGGGTCCGGATTTAATTCTTTCGTTCAAGTTCCCGGAGGTTTTCCATCTTTTTGCGCTCCATAAACTCATAGATGCCTTCCAGATGTTCCGTGATCTTTTGATTTCCAAACTCATACACTTTTGTTACCAACCCATCCAGGAAGTCCCTGTCGTGGGAGACAACGATCAGTGTACCGTCAAAATCCTGTAATGCGTTTTTCAAAATATCCTTCGTTTTCATATCAAGGTGGTTGGTAGGCTCATCAAGGATCAACAGGTTCACAGGCTCCAGCAGTAATTTGATCATGGCCAGACGGGTTCGTTCTCCTCCTGAAAGGACTTTCACTTTCTTGGTGGAATTCTCTCCCCCAAACATAAAAGCTCCTAACAGATCTTTGATCTTATTCCGTATCTCTCCTTTGGCTACGTCATCAATCGTCTGGAACACCGTCAGGTTCTCATCCAGTAAGGAGGCCTGGTTCTGTGCAAAATATCCGATCCGGACATTATGACCCAGCGTCAGGGTCCCATCATAGTCAATTTCTTTCATGATACATTTTACCAGCGTAGATTTACCTTCCCCATTTCTTCCGACAAAGGCAATTTTATCTCCCCGTTCAATGGTGAGATTCGCATTCCGGAACACCGTGTGATCCCCATAACTTTTGGAAACTCCTTCGATCATCACCGGATAGGTGCCGGAACGGGGAGAAGGAGGGAATTTCAGTCGCAAAGCAGAAGTATCTTCTTCATCCACCTCCAGAATATCCAGCTTTTCCAGCATTTTTACACGGCTTTGTACCTGTAAAGTTTTGGAATAAGTCTCCTTGAAGCGTTCAATAAATTCTTTCGTCTCAGCGATCATCTTCTGCTGCTCATCATACGCCTTTTGTTGCTGTTCACGGCGTTCCTTACGTAATTGCAGATAGGTACTGTAATTTACTTTATAGTCATAGATCCGCCCCATAGTTACTTCTATGGTACGGGTCGTGATGCGGTCCACAAAAGCCCGGTCGTGACTGATCACTACCACAGCCTGTCCGTTATCGATCAGGAAATCCTCCAGCCACTGGATCGATTCAATATCTAAGTGATTAGTCGGCTCATCCAGTAACAGGACATCCGGTTTCTTCAGCAGAAGTTTAGCCAGTTCAATCCGCATACGCCAGCCACCGCTGAACTCCTGAGTAGGACGGGTAAAGTCCTCCCGTTTAAATCCTAATCCTAATAAAGTCTTTTCAATATCCGCATCATAGTTAATCTCTTCGATCGAATAAAACTTTTCACTTAACGTAGAAACCCGCTCGATCAGTTCATAATAACTTTCCGAATCATAATCTGTCCGTGTTTCCAGCTCCTTATTGATCGCTTCAATCTCTGCTTCCATCGCGTGAAGATGAGAAAAAGCCTGTGCTGTTTCCTCAAAAACAGTTCTGCCATCCTCGGTCATTAAATGCTGGGGAAGATAGGCAACTACCGTATCCTTAGGAGCGGATACTTTCCCTTTGGTAGCTTCGCGGACACCCGCTAATATTTTTAAAAGAGTGGACTTCCCGGCACCATTCTTACCCATCAGTGCAATCCGGTCCTTTTCATTGATCACAAAAGATACATCAGAGAAGAGGGCACTCCCCCCCCAAACTCAACGGTCAGTCCGTCAATAGAAATCATAGTTGTAGTAGTTAAAGTAGTGAAGGAGTTATGACTTGCTTCGCATCGTTAGTAGGTAAGTAGTAAATAGCATATTTTTCCACTTAACTCCCTGGCTACTTTAACTCCTCTGACTACTGAATAATTAATAAATCTCTTTCGCTACCTGCCGCACGCTTTCGGTAGCCATCAACGTGTAAAAGTGCAGGCTGGGAACACCATGTGCGATCAGATCCTTACATTGTACCGTGCACCATTCCACACCTACCTGTTTAGCCTCCTCATCTGTCTGGCATTTACGTATTTCTGAAGCTAACTCTTCAGGAATATCCGAACGGAAAATACGGGGCAGGACTGTTAATTGATTTTTGAATACGATCGGTTTAATACCCGGTATGATAGGAACTGTAATGCCTTCTGCCCGGCAACGATCCACAAAATCATAGTATTTCTGATTATCAAAGAACATCTGTGTAACTAAGTAGTCAGCCCCGTTTTTTACTTTTTCTTTGGCATAGAAAATATCGGAATCCATATTCGGAGCCTCTTCATGTTTCTCCGGATAACAGGCCATACCATAAGAAAAAGGAGTTTCATGTGCTTCAAAAGAAGAGCCATCTACCGAAATTCCACGATTGAAATCATTGACCTGCTGCTGAAGATCACTCGCATACTCATGGAAAGCCTCTTTTCCCTGGTTCGTTTCGAGGGTCTTAATATCCCCGCGAAGTAATAACAGGTCATGTACTCCTAAAAAATTCAGGTCTATCAGCGCATATTCTGTCTCTTCTTTCGTAAAACCTTTACATATGATGTGAGGAACAGCCGTAATGCCATATTTGTGCTGGATCGCAGAGGCAATAGCCACCGATCCCGGGCGCTTACGGATATTTACCTTCTTATACGTCCCATCCGGCATCGTTTTATAGACAAATTCACTGTGATGTGAAGTAATATTGATATATTTAGGATCAAACTCCTTTAATTTATCAATTACATTATACACTTTCTGGATGCTGTTCCCTTTCAAAGGAGGAAGTATCTCAAAAGAAAATGCTGTACTTTTACTGTTGTTTATATGATCTATAACTCTCATACCGCTTGTTTTTAGTAGTTATCATTGGCAAAAGCCGGTTTTTAATTCGCTACGCTCATGATGTAGTCAAAGGAGTTATCACTCGCTTTGCCCGTTAGTAGTTAAGTCGCCGGTAGAAATGTTTTTCCGTTTTCTATTTTAACTCTTTTGACTACTTACTCCTTTCACTACTTCTTCAAAAAATGTGTGCAAATGTAACAATTATACTCTGAAATAGATTATTTTTGCAGGTATAATCTAATAACGACGAATCTATGGAAACAATTAAATGGTCCGATCTGTCATTCGGATATATGAAAACGGATTATAACGTCAGATGCTATTATCGTGATGGAAAATGGGGAGAGCTGGAAGTTTGTTCATCGGAAATAATCAATCTTCATATGGCTGCGACCTGTTTACATTACGGGCAGGAATCTTTTGAAGGACTAAAAGCTTTCAGAGGAAAAGACGGGAAAGTCCGTGTCTTCCGTATGGATGAAAATGCCAAACGTATGCAGGCTTCCAGCCATGGAATTATGATGGCGGAGCTACCTGTTGAAAAATTTGAGGAAGCCGTACGTAAAGTAATCAGATTGAATGAACGCTTTGTTCCGCCGTATGGTAGCGGAGCATCCCTCTATATTCGTCCGTTATTGATTGGTTCAGGTCCACAGGTCGGTGTCAAGCCGGCAGAAGAATATCTGTTTATGATCTTTGTCACTCCGGTAGGCCCCTATTTCAAGGAGGGCTTCAAACCGGCCCCGGTTTGTATCATGCGTGGCTATGACCGGGCTGCACCACAGGGAACAGGTACCCTGAAAGTGGGTGGTAATTATGCGGCCAGTTTAGTGGCAGGCAATAAAGCAAAAGAAGCAGGCTATGCTGCTGTATTATATCTGGATCCGAAAGAAAAGAAATACCTGGACGAATGCGGTCCGGCTAACTTCTTCGGGATCCGTGATAACACCTATATCACACCGGCATCCAATTCTATCCTGCCATCCATCACCAATAAAAGCCTTCAACAGTTAGCGGCGGATTTGGGACTGGAAGTAGAGTGCCGTGCCGTTCCGGTAGAAGAACTGGCTACTTTTGAAGAGACCGCGGAATGTGGAACGGCAGCGGTGATCACACCGATTTCCCGCATAGATGATCTGGATGAAAACAAATCCTATGTGTATGCAGCGGATGGTAAACCTGGCCCGGTATGTGAAAAGTTATACAAAAAATTGCAGGGGATCCAGACCGGTGACGAACCGGATCCATACGGATGGACAGAAGTAGTGATCAGCTGATTATAGTGAAGATATCTGGGATGTAGGTGACTCTGAGAAAAAGATGAACATATTATATAATGGCCTGAGGTGAAAGTCTCAGGCCTTTTTTGGTGGAAAAAATCGTATTCCCCGCGCAGGCGCAGGGTTGTTAAATTCTCTTGTAAGTGTTTTATATGTTGACATTTTACCCTGCAAGGGTACCAGCAATAGCCCAGGGCTGAGCGAAGCGAATCCCTGGGTAAGGTTACGAAAATAATAACCCTGTAAGGGTTTCACTCTCTGTCAATAAGACAATAATACATATGCAACCCACTACAGGGTTGAATCCTACTACTTGACAACCCAGGGGCTCGCTTCGCTCAGCCCTGGGCTATTGCTGGTACCCTTGCAGGGTAAAATGTCAACATATAAAACACTTACAAGAGAATTTAACAGCCCTGCGCCTGTGCGGGGAACACGATCAAAATGCTATTTCAGACTAACAAAAAAGCTGCAAAAATTGCTATCTCCGTATTACAATTCAGGATTAATTTATTACATTTGCACATAATATTTTAATTCTATTGTGGATACATTCTATAGAACACATAACTATTTACTTGAGCATACCTATTCACCTGTCAGGAGACAACTGATGGATGAAATTGACTGGAATGACCGGTTGATAGGTATAAAAGGTTCACGTGGAGTAGGGAAGACTACTTTCCTGCTGGAATATGCACGGGAATTTTTCGACAAAGATAACAGGGAATGCCTCTATATAAACCTCAATCACTTTTATTTTACGGAACGCACGATCATAGATTTTGTCGCTGAGTTCAGAGCGAAAGGCGGAAAAGTACTCCTGATAGACCAGGTTTTTAAATACCCGGACTGGTCCAGGGAGTTGCGTTATTGCTATGACAACTATCCTGATATCCGGATTGTTTTTTCCGGTTCATCCGTTATGCGTCTGAAAGAGGAAAACCCGGATCTATCCGGAAAAGTAGTATCTTATAACCTGAGAGGGTTCTCTTTCCGGGAATATGTCAATCTGATGGCATAAACTTCTTTTCCGGCCTATTCCTTTGAAGAGGTGTTGAAAGACCATACGATCATCGCGGAATCTATCTGCTCCAAAGTGAAACCGATGGCCTTTTTCCAGGATTATCTGCATCATGGATATTATCCGTTTTTTTAGAAAAGAGGAATTTTTCGGAAAATCTGCTGAAGACTATGAATATGATGTTGGAAGTAGATGTATTATATATTAAACAAATTGAGCAAAGCTACTTGCCTAAACTTCGGAAATTATTATATTTGTTGGCTATAAGTGCACCTTGTGCTCCGAATGTCAGTCAATTAAGTAAAGACATCGAAACAAGCCGTGCTACAGTCATGAATTACATCAAATATCTGACTGATGCCAGATTGATGAATATGCTTTATACAGAAGGCGAGTCCTTCCCGAAGAAACCGGCGAAAGTCTATATGCATAATACGAACCTGATGTATCCTATCCGGCCGGAAACAGTGAATGCACAGGCTGTCCGGGAGACATTCTTTTATAATAACCTGCATAAAGGACATAAATTAAATGTGGGAGCTAAAAATGCTCACTTTATGATAGACAAAGAATACAACTTTAAAATTGAAGAATCATCCCGTGTACGGAACAATCCGGATCTATATTATGCAGTCGAAAAACTGGAGATAGGAAATGAAAACCTGATCCCACTCTGGCTGTTCGGATTTTTGTATTAGCTGGATGCAGGGGAAACCCATATAGCAGGATTTGAGGAGTCAAAGAAGCCAGGGAGTTCAGTGGAATGAAAAACAAAATCTGCAGGCTACTTAACTACTAACAGGTAAAGCGGGTACTAACTCCTTTAACTACTTAAAAAGCGATTTAATGTGTTACTAAATACTTTATTAAAAAGATGGCAAAACAGAAGAAATTTTTAACCTGTGATGGAAACCAGGCAGCTGCTCATATTTCATATATGTTCAGTGAAGTGGCTGCTATTTATCCTATTACACCTTCATCTACTATGGCTGAATATGTAGATGAGTGGGCGGCTGCCGGACGCAAAAACATTTTCGGCGAAACAGTATTAGTGCAGGAAATGCAGTCTGAAGCAGGAGCGGCAGGAGCACTTCACGGTTCTCTGCAGGCCGGAGCTTTGACCACTACGTATACAGCTTCCCAGGGTCTTCTTTTGATGATCCCGAATATGTATAAAATTGCGGGTGAATTGTTACCCACTGTGTTCCATGTTTCTGCACGTACCATTGCATCACATGCTCTTTCTATCTTTGGTGACCACCAGGATGTGATGGCATGCCGTCAGACCGGTTTTGCTATGTTGGCGGAAGGTTCGGTTCAGGAAGTAATGGATCTGTCAGCAGTAGCTCACCTGGCTACGTTGAAATCACGGGTTCCATTCCTTAACTTCTTTGACGGATTCCGTACTTCACACGAAATCCAGAAAATTGAAAGCCTGGAAAATGAAGACCTGGCACATCTGATCGATCAGGATGCGTTAGCAGAATTCCGTAGCCGTGCGTTAAGCCCATCTAATCCGGTGGCACGTGGTATGGCTGAAAATCCGGACGTATTCTTCCAACACAGGGAATCTTCCAATAAATACTATGATGCAGTGCCTGCTATCGTAGAAGAATACATGAATGAAATATCTGTTATCACAGGACGTAAATATGGTCTGTTCGATTATTATGGAGCAGACGATGCAGACCGCGTGATCATCGCGATGGGTTCTGCCACTGAAGCGATCCGTGAAGCAGTAGACTATATGAATGCGCAAGGAGAAAAAGTAGGTTTGGTAGCCGTACATCTGTACCGTCCCTTCTCTGCGAAACATTTCCTTGCTGCTGTTCCGAAAACAGCTACCCGTATCGCTGTGCTGGACCGTACCAAAGAGCCTGGAGCAAATGGAGAACCCTTGTTCCTGGATGTAAAAGAAGTTTTCTACGGAAAAGAGAATGCCCCATTGATCGTAGGTGGCCGTTATGGTTTGTCTTCTAAAGACACTACGCCGGCACAGATCGTAGGAGTATTTGAAAACCTGGCATTGCCACAGCCGAAAGATCGTTTCACCGTAGGTATCGTAGATGATGTCACCTTCACCTCACTTCCTCCGAAAGAAGAAATTCCATTGGGAGACGCAGGAACTTTTGAAGCTAAATTCTATGGATTAGGAGCAGACGGTACAGTAGGAGCAAACAAAAACTCTATTAAGATCATTGGGGATAACACGGACAAATATTGTCAGGCCTACTTCTCGTATGACTCTAAAAAGTCCGGAGGTTTCACCTGTTCCCACCTTCGTTTCGGGGATACACCGATCCGTTCCACTTATCTGGTAAATACACCCAACTTCGTGGCATGTCATGTACAGGCCTACCTGAGAATGTATGACGTAACCCGCGGTCTGCGTGAAAACGGAACTTTCCTGTTGAACACCATCTGGAACGAAGAAGAACTGGAAAAACACCTGCCCAATAAAGTAAAACGTTATTTCGCACAGAAAAATATTACTGTTTATTATATTAACGCAACCAAGATTGCTGTAGAGATTGGTTTAGGTAACCGTACCAACACCATTCTTCAGTCGGCATTCTTCCGTATCACACAGGTAATTCCTGTAGACCAGGCGATCGAAGAAATGAAAAAATTCATCGTGAAGTCTTATGGTAAGAAAGGGGAAGATATCGTAAACAAAAACTACGCGGCTGTAGACCGGGGTGGTGAATATGCACAACTGACCGTAAATCCGGAATGGGCAAACCTGCCGGATGAGGAAGCAACAGAAGCAAAAGCACCAGCATTCATTGAAAACGTTGTCAAAGTGATCAATGCACAGGATGGTGACTTGTTGCCGGTTTCTACTTTCGTAGGTATCGAAGACGGAACCTGGGAACAGGGAACAGCTCAATACGAGAAACGTGGTGTGGCACCATTCGTGCCGGAGTGGATCTCTTCTAACTGTATCCAGTGTAACAAATGTGCCTATGTATGTCCTCACGCATGTATCCGCCCATTCGTATTAGATGAAGCAGAACAGGCCGGAGCACCCTTTGATGACACATTGAAAGCCGTGGGAAAACAATTCGACGGCATGAAGTTCCGTATTCAGGTATCCGTATTGGACTGTCTGGGTTGTGGAAACTGTGCAGACATATGTCCGGGTAACAAACAGGGCAAAGCCTTGCAAATGGTTGATCTCGAAGGACAATTACAGCAAGTGCCTAACTGGAACTATTGTGCGGATCAGGTGAAGAGCAAACAACATTTGGTAAATGTAAACGCAAACGTGAAAAACTCACAGTTTGCTACTCCGCTGTTTGAATTCTCCGGAGCATGTTCAGGTTGTGGTGAAACTCCGTATGTAAAATTGTTAACTCAATTGTTCGGAGACCGTCAGATGATTGCAAATGCAACCGGATGTTCTTCTATCTACTCAGGATCGGTTCCTTCTACTCCCTATACAAAAGACGAGAACGGAAATGGTCCTGCATGGGCAAACTCCCTGTTTGAAGACTTTGCAGAGTTTGGTATGGGTATGGCCCTGGCAAACGAGAAAATGCGTGAGCGTCTGGTGAAGCTGATGAATCAGGCAATCGAAAAAGACTGCCCGGCAGAAGCCAAAGGCTTGTTTGAAGACTGGATCGCAAACAAAGAAGATGCCGAAAAAACAAAAGAACTGGCTCCACAGATCATCGCAGCAGTAAGCGGAAATGCAGACAATTGCCCGGTTTGTAAAGAGATCGTCTCGTTAGGTAAATACCTGATTAAACAATCTCAGTGGATCATCGGTGGTGACGGAGCTTCTTACGATATCGGTTTTGGTGGTTTAGACCACGTGATTGCTTCCGGCAAGAATGTAAATATCCTGGTACTGGATACAGAAGTGTATTCAAACACCGGTGGACAGTCTTCTAAAGCAACTCCGGTAGGTGCGATCGCTAAATTTGCAGCTTCCGGTAAACGGATCCGTAAGAAAGACTTAGGTCTGATCGCTTCAACCTATGGATATGTATATGTTGCGCAGATCGCAATGGGAGCAGATCAGGCTCAGACACTCAAAGCAATCCGTGAAGCAGAGGCTTATGACGGACCATCTGTGATCATTGCTTACTCACCATGTATCAACCACGGTATCCGTCAGGGTATGGGTAAGAGCCAGCAGGAACAGGCCGATGCAGTAGCATGTGGATACTGGCACCTGTGGCGCTATAATCCAGTGTTGGAAGAAGAAGGTAAGAATCCATTCACCCTGGATAGCAAAGAACCGGATTGGTCTAAATTCCAGGACTTCCTGAAAGGCGAAGTACGTTATTCTTCATTGATGAAACAGTATCCTGCAGAGGCAGCCGAATTATTCGCAGCCGCACAGGAAAATGCCAAATGGAGATATAACAACTACAAACGTCTGGCAAAACAACAATGGGGTGTTGAGCAGGAAGACTAATCAGTGAAAAACAAAAACCTGTGAATACGAGCAGGTTTTTGTCACTATACAAAAACAGCCTTGACAGATCATGCTGCAAGGCTGTTTTTCTTTTTCTGTATCCCTCTCTATTCGGTGACCTTACCGATCTCCTCTGTCAAAACACTCTTATCGATCATACCGGATTTTCGCCAGACCACTTCACCACCTTTAAACAACAAAAAGGTAGGTACGGATTTAATACCATATTGCTCAGCTAACGCCTCATTCTTGTCAATATCGATTTTCAATATGCGGGCTGTCC
>JAJQEE010000164.1 GCA_021201865.1 Tannerellaceae bacterium
ATTACGAACATGTCCTAAGTGAAGCGGTTTATTTGTATTAGGAGAGGAATATTCGATCATAACTAAAGGAGCCTCCTCTGTTACAGGGATCAATCCAAAAGAGGGTTCATGATTGATCTCATTTAACAGTGTGATCCAACAATCCGGAGCAATGGTCAGATTGAGAAACCCTTTGATCACGTTAAAAGAAGAAACCGAAGGCTCATGTGCAATCAGGTATTCACCCATTTCCTGTGCTGTTTGTTCCGGTGATTTTTTGGAAACACGGAGGAAAGGAAATACAACCAGGGTCAGATGACCTTTAAATTCTTTTTTTGTTTTTTGTAATTGGATCTGATCTACGGTAATATCTGCACCGTATAATTCTTTGATGCCCTGAATAATTGCATCCGTAATTTTTTGTTGGAAACCCATATTCTTGAAAGACTTTATTCGGAATTATTTTGCCTGCAAAGGTACATGATTATTTTCATTTACAGGCATAAAAAAAGACGCAACGTGTATTGCATCTTTTTTCTTTAAGTTTAACGGTTTCTTATTTAATAAGATCTGATAATTCAGCACCTGCTTTAAACTTAACTGCTTTACGAGCTGGTATGTCAATTGGTTGTTTTGTTTTAGGATTAATCCCTTTACGGGCGGCTTTTTCAGACACAGAGAAAGAACCGAAACCAAGAAGTGCTACTTTACCGCCAGCTTTTAATTCGGTAGATACTGTTTCAACAAATGCTTCAACAGCTTTTTTAGCATCAACTTTACTTAGGCCAGCTTTTTCAGCTACAGCACTGATAAATTCTGTTTTGTTCATGATGGTTTAATTATTAATTAATATATTGAGTAATTTTATAATAGCCTTTATTTTACGACCGTCTGTAGTTCGGCCTCAAATGTAGTTTTATTTTGAAATACCGCAAAGAAAAAAACTGTTTTTTTCTGATATTCTATGTTTTAGTAGGAAAGCCGGAGAAAATAGTAAATAATAATTACCTTTGTCTTCCTAAATTTGCCAATAATATGATAAATCAAAATAACCAGGGGTTTTTGAGTTCTATCCCAATGGTCACAAAAAACCTTATTATAATTAATTTGCTATTCTGGTTTGCAAGTATTGTTTTACCAAGAGTCGGGGTCGATTTAGTGCAGTTGTTGGGATTGCATATTCCTGGTGCTAAGAACTTTAATCCTATACAGTTTGTTAGCTACATGTTCCTGCATGATACGCGTTCCATGGCACACGTGTTTTTTAATATGTTCGCGGTCTACATGTTTGGACGTGTCCTGGAGAGTGTCTGGGGACCTAAGCGGTTTCTGATATTTTATATGATCACAGGTATAGGAGCCGGTCTTATCCAGGAGTTAGTTTGGTTTTGGGATCTGAGGGATGTAATTCTTTCCGGACAGGATATGATCAATGTCAATGGAGTTCAGTTAATGACAAAGAGTCAGTTCCTGAACTTATTCATAACGATTGGAGCATCCGGTGCTGTGTTTGGTATACTGCTTGCTTTTGGGATGCTTTTCCCGAATGTCCCGCTTTATATTATGTTTCTCCCCATTCCGATCAAAGCGAAATATTTTGTTGTATTTTACGGTCTGGCCGAATTATTCCTTGGAGTAGCTGATTTTGGAGGTGACTCTGTTGCCCATTTTGCCCATTTGGGAGGAATGCTTTTCGGCTATATTATGATCCGTTACTGGAAAAAGAAGGATGCAGACAATGGAAGATTTTTTTACTGATTTAAAACGCTCGTTTCGCTCAGGTAGTATTTTGACGAAACTGATCTATCTCAATGTAGGCTTGTTTATTCTGATCAAACTGGCTGGAGTTGTGTTGCTTCTTTTTAATGTGAATAGTTCTTTCCTGCTTTCCTATCTGGAGTTACCCTCTTCTCCTGTACTGTTCCTGTATAGACCCTGGACGGTTATTTCCTATATGTTTACTCATTATGAAGTATTACATATACTTTTCAATATGTTATGGTTGTATTGGTTCGGAAAGTTGTTCCTGAATTTTTTTACTCCTCGCCAGTTAGGAGGAGTCTATCTTCTTGGAGGGATTACAGGTGCTGTTTTTTTTATGCTTGCCTATAATCTTTTCCCCTATTTCCGGATGGTGGCTCCTTACAGTTCGTTAATTGGTGCTTCTGCCTCTGTCATGGCGATCGTGTTTGCCGTATCGTTTTACAGAAAAGATCTGGAAATCAATTTATTGTTTATCGGACGGGTCAAGCTGATCTATTTAGCTGTTTTTACTTTCCTGATCGATCTGTTAGCGATCACTTCTCAAAATGCCGGAGGCCATATCGCTCATTTAGGAGGAGCGCTGTTTGGGATCTGGTTTGCCTCAAGAATGCGAATCGGTAAAGATTTAACAGCTCCGATGAATAGAATTCTGGATAAAATTATAAATTTGGGCAAACCAAAGCGTAAAATGCATGTTTCTTATAGACGCTCTGAGACGGATCAGGAATATAATGCCCGTAAACACGCGGAAAGTGAACAATTGGACATCATTTTGGATAAGCTGAAACGTTCCGGGTATAATAGTCTCTCTGCAGAAGAAAAGAAAAAGCTATTTGACGCGAGTAAGAAATGAGTCTGTAAATGACAGCCAGAGCATTAAAAACTATCTTTAATTCCTTTTTTGTTATAATCAATGTTTTGGTTGTGACTCTTTTTGTTATGGCTGCTTTTTCCGATAGGATCGCTCCGGAAACAAGCCTCTTCTTTTCCTATTTAGGAATGGGATTTCCTATTCTCTTCCTTATAAATATCTGCTTTTTATTATGGTGGCTGCTCATGGGAGAGTGGCGTTTTTTATTGATCAGCCTAATCTCCTTTGCTATTTGCTGGTTCCCATTAACGAATTATTTTCCTTTTCATGGTAGAGTAAACCCCGTTCCGGAAGAAAATACAATTAAAGTTTTAACGTATAATGTGATGGGCTTTGCTTATAAAAATCATACGGAAGAGGCTCCCAATGAAATTGTGCGTTATATTGCTGAATCGGGGGCAGATATTGTCTGTCTACAGGAATATGTTGTTCATTCATCCGATAAGTATCTGACAGCTAAAACACTTAACAAAGCATTGTCCATGTATCCTTACCGGTCCATTATAAAACTGAAATCTTCACCTCACCAGGTTTGGGGGTTGGCTGTTTATTCCAAATATCCTATTTCCGGATCCAAACGTATTCCTTATGATAGTATGAGTAATGGTTCCTCTATTCATGAAGTGAATGTGAATGGAAAGAAGATCACTTTAATAAATAATCATCTGGAATCTTTTAAGCTAACCATGGAAGATAAAAACCGCTATGCTGACTTTCTCAAAAATGCAGGTAGTGAGACTTTTGATAATCTGAAGGGAACCATCCAGCAAAAATTAGGCCCGGCTTTTATCAAACGTGCGGAGCAGGCCCGGTTAGTAGCGGAGGAGATTGAAAAAACCGGAAATGAATATATTTTAGTATGTGGAGATTTTAATGATACTCCGATTTCATATGCTCATCATACCATACAAGGACCTCTTCTGGATGCCTTTTCTGAATCCGGGAGAGGATTTGGTATCACCTATAATGAGAACTTTTTCTGGTTCCGTATAGATCATATCTTATATTCTTCTAATATGAAAGCCATGAACTGCACGGTAGATAAAGTGAAATATTCAGATCATTATCCTGTGTGGTGTTACCTGGAAATGGAATAGTCTTTTTTATTTCTCCGCTTCACTCGCTGCGCTGAATACATCTGCAAACAGATTTTCTACAAAAAAGAAGGTAGCATTACAGAAGAGTTCCGGATCAGCGATCAGGGAAATCGTGTTACTTTTCCCGTTGTTTGCGATTACATCTTCCGCTTTATACGTTTTAAACTTTTTATTATCTTCCGGATCATATTGGTAGGTAATGTCTTTTGTTTCTACCAGGTATTTGTTATCCAGACAAGTAATATACATTTTGAATTTGATAAATGTTTTGTCTGTATCATTCAGTAACATTTCTATTTTGGAACTCACCAGGATAGTCCCTTTATTCTTGTTAGTGGAAACATTAGACAAAAACACATCTTTGCCATAATTTTTTGTCGCCCATTTGTTTATCGCATCAAAGATCTGGTTTTTGGTGGCGTCTATTTCCACCTCATCTGTGTAACAGATCTTTCCGTTCTTCATAGGTGCACATTCTTCTACCGAACCTTTGTGTCCCTGAGCCATTCCTATCACGGGAATAAAAAAGTATAGAATAATTAAAAATCTTGCCATAATTCAATTGTTTATTTTATCCAAACATTAATAATCTCACCAATATACATTTTATGAAAAGGTTTCCCCGTCCATTCCTCTTTAACTGTCGCATTATGAATGGAATCTGTGCTGATATCCTGGGATATTAGTTTTCTGCATTCAATAATCATCCATGCTTCCCGGAAAGCTTTGCTCCCTTCCGGCGTTGAGACAGGAGTTAATCCCGATTCTTTTACTTTATCTTCTTCCCGTCCGGAATGGGTCCCACAATATTGTAAGATCTCTCTGTAGGCTTCCGTATAAAACGATAAAGTATAAGTCTCACTTTTTTCAATAAGCTGGTAGGTATGTCTGGCCGGATTAATGAAACAGAAAGATACAGGCTTGCCTAATACGTTCCCTAATCCTCCCCAACTGGCTGTCATCATATTAAAATTGTCTCCATTCCCGGCAGTAATCAACATCCAGTCTTCCGTTAGAAGTTTGATAATGTTCCCGGGAATCTTTTCCGGAACGATCTTTTTATATCCTGTTAAATCATTGGCCGATTCAGCTCCGGCAATTATCTCATTTACAGGGGAGGTATCCGGCTGAATATCTTTTATTACTTCCCGGGTGTCAGATTGCTTTTGGGCGGAAGATGTCTCCTGTGTCATGCTGAGTGCCTGAGTGGCCAGATAAGCAGAAAAATTATGTTCCAGTTCATCGACAAAATCAATCGTTTTAATACGGAATTTACTGTTTACCCTGTTTAATTTACCTTTACTCAGTGCATGTTTATCACTAATCCATTGCTCGGCGGTATATTTTTCGGGTTTTCGCTGATAGTTCACTTCGTATTCATATCGTATGCGGGAAACAGTAAACTGACATACTTCATCTTTACAATCTATATTGATCGTGTAAGACATCAGTGCGCGATCCAACGAGAGAGCAGTATTCGTAAAAACCAGATATTCTTCTCCGACAATCCCAATCGTGCCTTCTTCCACCTCATTATATACCACTCTTTTTTTAGATTCATTAAAATTTTCATGACTCCATTCCAGTGCGAGAGCATATATTTTTTCTTTGGAAAAAGACGGTATCTTAAATTCTTTGGAAAACACTACTTTCCCATCTATTTCAGGAACGGCCCCTTCCAGGTAACGGGTGTTCTCTTGTCCTGCCAGATAAAAAGGGAAAAAAATCAGAAGCCAAAGGTAGTGTTTCATGGAATTTCTTATTTAAAATAACATGAGCAAAGATATATATTTACTGCTTTTATTCTTCTTTTAGCCGGAAAATATTCAATCCTCGGGATAATTAAGTTCTTGTTTTTTGTTTAAAAAGGCATTGCAATAGACATCAGGGACATATAAAATGTGATGTTGTGTTCTTTGACAAAGAAAAAAAACCTATATTTGCACCCTGTGAAAAACAAATAATAAATAATGTAATAATAATAAATATAAAATTCAAATGCAAAACAAAGGATTTGTAAAGGTCTTCGCTGTACTACTTACGCTTGTTTGCTTGTTTTATTTGTCCTTTTCTTTAGTGACAATGCATTACAACAATAAAGCCGCTGAGTATGCAGGTGGGGATCCCGTGAAAGAGAGTCTGTACCTGGACTCATTATCTACTCAGAAGGTATGGCTGGGTTATACTCTTAAGCAGGCCCGTGAAATGGAAATTGGTTTGGGTCTTGACCTGAAAGGTGGTATGAACGTAGTTCTTGAACTGAATGTTCCGGATGTGATCCGTTCACTTTCTAATAATAATCAGGATGAAAACTTCAACAAAGCATTAAATTTAGCGTATGCACGTCAGGCCTCAAGTCAGAGAGACTTTATAGATCTGTTTGCAGAAGAATATAAGAAGTTAGATGAAGGGGCTCGCCTTTCAGCTATTTTCAGCACGTTTGAACTAAAAGACAGAATTACTCCTCAAAGTACAGATGCACAGGTTGTAGCTGTATTAAAGGATGAATTAAAAAGTGCGATTGATAACTCTTTCAATGTGCTTCGTACCCGTATTGACCGTTTTGGTGTGGTTTCTCCCAATATTCAACGTCTGGAAACTGCGGGACGTATTTTGGTGGAACTACCAGGTGTAAAAGAGCCGGAACGTGTACGTAAGCTTCTTCAGGGAAGTGCCAATCTTGAATTCTGGGAAACTTATAATTTAGATGAAATCTATCAGCAGTTGGTTTCTGCGGATAATGTATTAGCTACTATTCTGAATACAACTTCAACTGCTAACTCAGTTTCTGAGCAAACAGAAGAAACAGCCGAAACTTCTCAGGAAGTGTCAGAAAATACTCCGGTTAACGAAGCAGACGCACTGTTAGCAGAGATTGGTCAGGAGGGAGATGCTTTGAATGTAGATCAGAGCTTTGAAGAGTTTGCGAAACAACATCCGTTATTTGCTATTCTACAAATCAATCAGTTTAATGGTCAGATCGTTCCGGGTCCGGTAGTGGGTATTGCCCACACAAAAGACATGGCTAAAATTGATGAATATCTGGCGATGAAACAGGTTCGTGATATTTTGCCACGTAATCTTCAATTGAAATGGGCTGTGAAAGCTATTGATGAAAGAGAACAATATTATGAATTGTACGCGATTAAAGCTACCAATCGGGATGGAACACCTGCTTTAGGTGGAGATGTGGTAACAGATGCGGTAGCGGACTTCCAGCAGCAGGGTGGCCGTACTATTCAGGCTGTAAGTATGAACATGAATGCGGAAGGTGCTAAATCATGGGCACGTTTAACCAGAGAGAATATTGGTAAATCAATTGCTATTATTCTGGATGATATGGTTTATTCAGCTCCTCGTGTAAATGACGAAATTTCAGGTGGACGTTCCCAGATTACAGGTAACTTTACTCCGGAAGAGGCGAAAGACTTAGCGAATGTCTTGAAGTCTGGTAAGATGGCTGCTTCTGTACAGATTGTACAGGAAGATGTGGTTGGGCCTTCTTTGGGACAGGAAGCTATTAAGGCAGGGGTGATCTCTTTTATTCTGGCGTTAATTTTATTGATGTGCTACATGTGTGCTTTCTATGGTATTCTGCCAGGTATGATCGCAAATAGTACATTGATCGTAAATATCTTCTTTACATTAGGTATCCTTGCTTCTTTCCAGGCAGTGCTTACTTTACCTGGTATTGCCGGTATGGTCTTAACCTTAGGTATGGCTGTGGATGCGAACGTATTGATCTATGAACGTATCAAGGAAGAATTACGGGCTGGAAAAGGAATTGGGAAAGCGATTGCAGATGGATACAATAATGCCTTCTCTGCTATCTTTGACTCTAACCTTACCTCTATTATTACAGGTGTGGTATTGTTCTATTTTGGTACAGGTCCTATTCGTGGTTTCGCAACTACGCTGATTATCGGTCTGTGTGCTTCCTTCCTGACGGCAGTGTTCCTGACCCGTATTGTATATGAATCTTTAGTCGCTAAAGATAAACTGAAAAATGTAACTTTCACCACTTCTATTTCCAAAGATCTTTTGACTAATCCAAAAGTTAATTTCTTAGGAATGCGTAAAATTGGTTATTTGATCCCGATCGCTATTATTGCTTTAGGGGCTGTTTCTATGGCAACTGTCGGATTGAATAATGGTATCGACTTTACAGGAGGACGTAATTATATTCTTCGTTTCAATCAGGATGTCAATACAGAAGAGGTACGGGACTTATTAGATGAGCAATTAGATGGTGCGGTAAGTGTGATCACTATTGGAACTCCGAACCAGGTACGTGTTTCTACGAACTATAAGATTGCTGATACGGATCCTTCCGTAGATGAGGAAATCGAAATAAAATTATTTGAAGGAGTGAAGTCTTTACTTCCTGCCGGAACCACATTAGACCAGTTTTCAACTCAGGTGATTCAAAGTTCACAGAAGGTAGGACCAAGTATGGCGGATGATATCAAGAATAGTGCAATCCTGGCAGTGATCTTTGCGATGATCTGTATGGCTGCTTATATCTTGTTACGTTTCCGGGATGTGTCTTTCTCGATTGGAGCCTTTGCTTCGGTTGTTGTAACAACTTTGTGTATCATCTCTTTCTATACATTGTTATGGAAGATACTGCCATTCTCTATGGAGGTGGATCAAACATTTATTGCTGCGATCCTAACCATTATTGGGTATGCTATTAATGATACGGTGGTAGTGTTTGACCGTATTCGTGAGACCATTGGTTTATATCCTAAACGGGATCGTTACCAGGTGATCAATGATGCCTTGAATTCAACATTATCACGTACATTTAATACTTCATTAACTACGTTGGTAGTAGTATTATGTATCTTTATTTTAGGTGGTAGTACTATTCGTAGTTTTACCTTTGCGATCCTGTTAGGTATTGTGATCGGTACATACTCTACTTTGTTTATTGCTACACCGGTTGCGTATGAATTGCAGAAGAGAAAACTAAATAAGAAAGCGCAGGCGTAAGCCTATCGTTTTCCTATATAATAAAAAAAGGACACGGATTAGATAATCCGTGTCCTTTTTTTATTATATAGAACTTAAAATAAGGAAAAGTTCAATACGTATATTTTTTTTATTTACCGGAAGTCTGTACTCGTTTAGTAGGTGGCTGTTGATGGTTACGTATCTCCACCTGTTCGATCAGATTCGTAGCCAGTACATGAAATGCTTGTCCGGTGATGGTTCCAGGCTTAAGAGCTACAGGTTCTCCCTGATCTCCTCCTTCACAGATACTTTGAACAATCGGGATCTGGCCTAACAAAGGAATTTGAAGTTTTTCTGCCAGTTTCTTTCCTCCCTCTTTACCAAAAATATAATATTTATGATCCGGTAGTTCTGCAGGTGTAAACCATGCCATATTTTCAATTAAACCTAAAACCGGAACATTTATTTTTTCTCCTAAAAACATACTAATCCCTTTTTGGGCATCCGCTAAAGCAACTTCCTGAGGTGTTGTGACTACAACAGCTCCGGTGATGGCAAGTGTTTGTACCAAAGTCAGGTGAATGTCACTCGTACCGGGAGGTAAATCTATCAGAAAATAGTCTAACTCACCCCAATTGGCATCTCCAATCAATTGTTTCATCGCATTGCTGGCCATAGCCCCTCTCCACAGAACAGCATCTTCTTTGTTAACAAAGAAACCAATGGAAAGAACTTTCACTCCATAATTTTCCGCAGGCTGGATTAGCTCCCGCTCACCTACTTTCTCCATATAGGGACGGGCCTCCTCTAAATGGAACATTTTGGGCTGTGATGGGCCAAAGATGTCCGCATCCAACAATCCGACTTTATAACCCATTTGGGCCAGACTTACTGCTAAGTTAGCAGCTACCGTACTTTTTCCTACTCCTCCTTTGCCGGAAGAGATCGCGATAATGTTTTTTACTTCCGGAAGTAATTTGTCCGGATCCGGTTTTATGATCTGTTGGGGAGTAATGACAGATATATTTCCTTTTATCTCCACCTCTTTCCCCACATACGTTACAATAGCAGTTTCCGCTGCTTTAACTACGGATTTGATAAAGGGGTCGTTTGCCTTTTCAAACAATAGTGAAAAGCTGACTTTATTCCCTTCAATCCGTATGTCATCTTCTACCATACCGGCAGATACCAGATCCTTTCCTGTACCAGGATAGCGCACTTTGGAAAGAGCGTCTATAATTAATTGTGGATATATACTCATATCAAATAACGATAATTGGTTTTTATTTGGAAGAAGCTAATGCACTCCGTTTACTCCGGTTGAAGCTTCTGTAGGGATCTAATTCAATTTCAATATCCGGTTCCTTTAGAACATCCCGTTCTTCACAGATAAACTTAATATATTTAATTGTTAACCCTCTATCTAACCATTGTTGTTCGTAATAGGTTTTGATATTCAGGATCTCATCTGTTGATCCGGAATGATAGAGATCATCCGTATTAAAAAGGATGGGGTATTGATTTACTTTTGCCATTTCCACCGTATAAGTATACATGAAGTTACTGTCTGTTTTCAGATGGATAATCCCTTCTTTAGAGAGAATTTCCCGGTACATTCTCATAAAGCGGGTAGACGTTAACCGTTTGTTCACTTTTTTCATCTGTGGGTCCGGAAAGGTCAGCCATATTTCATCTACTTCCCCGGATTCAAAGAAGTAAGTGATCAACTCTATGCTTGTACGCAAAAAGGCCACATGCTGCATCTTTGCTTCATAAGACTCTTTCGCTCCACTCCACATCCGCGCTCCTTTGATATCTACTCCGATGAAATTCTTTTCAGGAAATAATTTACCTAATCCCACTGTATACTCACCCTTTCCACAACCTAATTCCAGTACAATAGGATGCTCGTTTTTGAAAAAGTCCTTTCTCCACTTTCCTTTCAGATCAAATCCTTTTTCCTGAAGAGTAGCGAATGGATATTGAAAAACATGAGGATAACCCTCCATGTCATCAAACTTTGCTAATTTATTCTTTCCCATCCTGCAAAGATAAAACATTCGAATGAAAAACCGGAATATGCTAAATACAGGCAGGTCAAATTTTACTTTTCTTTATTATATGGGAAAAGAGCATTCTGTTCTATTTAATGACGAGAAATTTTTACGTGCATACCTGATAAAAGAACTGATTGGCAAGAACTCTTTAAAACAGCGGTCTTTAGCCTGATTAGTAGGTTAATGTCGTTTTTCTCTACGTTTTTTTCGATTCACTTTCCCTTTTATATCTTTTATTTTTGTCTACCTAAAAGTGTCTTCCTGAAAATTTGCATCTAAGATACCTGCGGGCAATATAACAAACTCTATTACTCTTACTTTAAACTTTATTGAGATGCGACGAAAATGCCACCTTTTATTTTATGCCCTTTTTCTCATTTGCTTTTTTGCCCAGGATTTGAAGTCTCAGGATGTATTTGACGGTGCATTCCATATTGTGGTAGAAAGTTCCGAAGATGACCATTCGGGTAATACATTACGAGAGGCGATTGAATTCTATAATAGTAACCGTCTGCCGGGCATTATTACTTTCAAGGAAGATTTCCCGGATGTAATTGTATTAGAAGAGGAAATAAAAATTAATGTTTCCCTCCTTATTCAAGGTCCGGAAAAAGGATTAACCATCAAAGTAAAGAATGAACTTCCGGAAGAGCCAGGATCTGGGACGGGTAGTAATCAGCCTGTTTCTGATTATCGGTTGTTTAAGATAGAACCACCATTAGCGCCTGCCCGTTCCTACGATTCTCCTATAGAAGTCCGTTTTCATAATCTGAATTTAATAGGAGGGGATGTGGAGGATGAAGACGGAGGAGCTATCCATTATCAGGCATATCAGATAGAGGAAGGAAATAAATTAGTTTTAGAAAATGTATCTTTTTCAAAATCGAAAGCTCACTATGGTGGGGCTGTATATATAGATGGATACATTGATCTTGAAATATCAAATTCTATAGGTAAAAATAACTATTCAGAAAAAGGAGGAGCAGTCTATTTTACAGGGTCTTCTCTGGCTATTACAAATAGTGTGTTTGAAGGAAATAGGGCCTACCCTTCAGATCTTTATTCCTATGATGAAGTCGTGGGCGGTGCCTTATTTATCTTTCCTTTAGAAGAAGAGCATAATATAATTATAGAAGATACAGAG
Source organism: Tannerellaceae bacterium (assembly GCA_021201865.1). GTDB lineage: Bacteria > Bacteroidota > Bacteroidia > Bacteroidales > Tannerellaceae > UBA4116. The sequence goes on from JAJQEE010000164.1 coordinate 11,869, forward strand.
TTCTTAGATAATAGGGCACTCAGTGGTGGAGCTATTGGTTATAATTCCCATGGTGAGCACTCCTTTAAAATAGTGAATACGAAGTTTATACATAATAAAGCTGTTTATTATGGAGGAGGAATATATATTCCATTTTCTGAGGCTGATATTCGTATAGAGGCCTGTGAGTTTATGCATAATAAACTATGTCACTGGATTGATCCGGATCCTGACCCGGACCATAGTCTCCATGGTTTTTATGAAGGGGGAGCCATAATGATAAAAGCTTACTCTCTTGATAAGCCTGTAAAAATACATCAATGCCGGTTCGAAGGGAACGGTATTGATGTAGTAGTAGATGATTTTGAGCAGCAGGGAGATTACCCCCAGGTAAATGGAGGAGCTCTTTCCTTAGATGCTTTCGCTTTTATTACCCATACCACATTTAAAGAAAACTATATTCATGCGATGGTAAAGCACCTTATCAGTGGCGGAGGTGCAATCTTTATAAAATCAAATGATTTCTCAACGCTTATTAAAGAATGTGACTTTATTTCTAATTACGTTAAATTGTCAGGCCCCAATATCCAGAATAGCGGTGGAGGGGCGATCTTATCTACGGTCTTGCCGCAACATCTTCGGATTATGGTAGAACGGTCTACTTTTTCTGATAATTATGTCTTTATTGATAGTTTTGATGATCAAAGGGTACCGTCGCTAAATGGAGGAGGGGCCTGTTATATTGCTTCTACATTTATTTTATCTGAGTCTACTTTGGAAGGCAATTATGTCAAAGTAACAGGAGATGACGAGGAAAATATGAACCCAAGCGGTGGAGGGGCGATTATACTGGGGGGACATGGAGAGCAGAGCCGGATCGTTAATACCACTATTGCTAATAACAGACTTGAAAATCCGTTGAGTGAGGGGGCGGGAGTATGTGGAAATGAGTACGCTTCTTTTAATATTTCAAACAGCATCATATTGGGCAATTACAAAGGAAGTAATCCTACCGGATCCAATATCGAGTTTCAGGATATTTATACAATAACTCCGGAGGATTTTACGATGTTATATTCAGTGTATGGGGTTTATCAGCCAGACGTAGAAGATAACGAGGAGGAAGAACGAAAACTTTTGCATAACCAGGTTTCTGATGTGCAGGATGTTTTTCGTGCGGAATGGAGATGGCTGAATGAACGGTATGTTTTAGTGAATATAGAAACAGGGCAACCTGTATTAGAGGGAAGAGTCATGAAAATCTCTGCAGAAGGAGCGGCAGCCACAGCCGGAACACTAACCGCTTTTTGCTTCCTGAGGACCCGGAAGAAATATTTCCGGACGGTGTCGCTTTCCGTGATAGAAAGGGCTCTGATCAATGGAGAAAAGCTTTGGATGAAGAATGGGTAGATCTCTTTTTTGATATAAAGGATGAACAAAATTATGGTTTGCATAGAGAAGATAGTGAAAGGGCTCCAGTTATTAATAAAATAGCACAGAACCAGGTAAGCCGTGTGGACCAACATCTATTTTATAATGCAGGCGCTTATGCATTGGCTAAGGAACCGGAAGAAGAACCCCAACCGGATTTCCAATGGTCTGTCTCAACCACGGGAAGTGATCCGGATCATTTCTATGACGTGAGAAATAATGCTTCTACTGTGGTAAAAGAAAGAACTCCTGTCCATTTGCAGGTCATACCTGTCATCCCTAATCTATCGTATGATAAATGGAAAATTGAATATGAAGCCATCCCTATGGATTATTATTATGAAATGTCCAACCAGGAAAAGGATGTCCACTTTCTTTTTAACCAGGGAAACCCGCACATAGAAGTAGGTACGTACGTATATAAGGTGAAAGAACTGTATCTATATGCGGGAAACCGTCTTGTTAAAGAGTACACATTTGATGATACCTCTTTTACCTATACGGTCATTATTGAAGAAGAGGATGATAATGAAGGAGGAGGCTCGCCGGGACCTGCTATTCATACAAAAGAAATAGCGCCTTTTTGTTACAATGAGGGAGAATTCCGAATCCCTCTGGAACGTTTAGATGTGGAGAATAAGCTCGAATATAGGATCCTGTTTTCATCACAGGCCCAGCTCGCAGGGCTGGAAGACGTATCCGAATATACGTTGCTTTCCGGGTTGTATGTCACAGTGCCTGTAAGGAATTCTATTCCAGAGGGAACCTATGAGGGAACGATCTATATCCGTATAAACGGGAATGATGATCTGGTTCAATTCTATCCGTTTGAATTAAAGGTAAAAGAGATGACACGGATTATTCATCAGCCTGAAGGAGTTGTAAATCTATGCGAAGGAGATGGTTTCAGGCTTTCCGTAGAAGCTGTGGGGGATGAACTGTCCTATCAATGGTATTATCATGATCAACCCATCCCCGGAGCAAACCAACCTACGTATGAAGCCCCGGTTACGGACGATACTCAGGGATCGTATTATGTAGAGGTAAAAGGATCCTGTAATAATGAAATAAGTGAGAAGGTTTCTGTGTTGATGAAGCAGTTTCATATTTACATGAAATGGGAAGATACCATGGCTGTGCTCGATCCGGAAAATCAATACACCTCTTATCAGTGGTATAAGAATGGTCAACCTGTTTCTATTCATGGAAACGCTGTTTATTACACGGATGCGAATGGCCTGGAAGGTTCTTATTTTGTAAGAGCCTATAAGCAGGATCATACGTATGATGAGAGTTGCCCTATGCTTTTCGAAACAAATATTCGTTCACTTGCCACCTCTGTCTACCCCAGCGTGGTGGATAAAGGACAATTCGTAACTGTTTATATAGGTACTGAACCGGAAGAGGCGGCAGGAGCCTATATACGGATCCATGACTTGAGTGGACGCATCGTATTACATACACGAGTCGTGGAACCTGTCGTTCCGTTATATGCCCCGGCAGTTAGTGGTGCTTATTTAGTCACTATTTCCCTTGAGAATGGTAAAGTATTTACTCACAAAATACTTGTTAAATAGTCATTTATAAAATCAGGAATCCCATGAAAACAATACAATACAGGTTTATACTTCTATTTTTATTTACATTCCTGCTTAGAACAAGTCTCCCGGCGCAGGAAAAAAAGTGCGTATGTGGGAGTCACCGGCCAGGTAGGAAGTGCTGCTTTTACTTATGATCTTGAACACGGCAGTCGCCAGCATAAACCTGGATATGGGTTTGGCATAAAATATGATTATTATTTCTCTTCTCATTGGGGAGTTTCTACAGGTTTGAATCTCTCCCGTTACAGTACGCAGGGAAAACAAAATGAAGCTTTCCGGATGGATAAGTACGAATCTTTAGGAGCCCAGGTGGATGATGATGAGATCTCCGGTAATTCCCGTGAGTATGAATTGCGTCTGCGTACAGGTATCTGGCAAGAGTCTCAGCGTACGCTTTTAATGGAGATCCCAGTGATGGCACTTTATCAGATCTACGTAGGAGAACGGCAGGAATGGGGATTTTATGGAGGAGCAGGCCTGAAGTTGCAAATCCCTGTCCGGAGTAAATACGCAATGGAAGGAGAGAATAATCAATTAAATATATCAGGGTATTATGCTGAAAGTAATATTGACTTTGGGGCTCCCGGCTTACCGCCTATGGACCAGCATGGCTTCGGTACCACCGAAACACCGGAAAATGCACTTCTTTGGGATGGGAGGAATAAACTGAAAGTAGGATTGGCTGGGACAGTAGAGTTAGGATGTATAAAAAAGCAGGGAAAAATATAGATGTTTTGTTGGGGGGGGATATGTGGATTATGGTTTTATGGATATGCAGAAAAAAGAACTTCCTTATTCCAGGCCCCTGCGCAGTACTTACCCGCTGCCAATCATATAGTAGGTAAAAATATCGAATATCAGGGTTGGATGAATTCAAATAAATGTGACAGCCTGAAACCCTTTTCTGTTGGCCTGAAATTAGGAGTCAGATTTAAACTTTGAACCTGAAACTTTTTCTAAAAAATGAGCTATATGAACGAGACATACTCCTTAGTGGGGTCTGTCTCGTTTTAGTTTTATTTCTGTATCTAATCAGGAAAAGATAAAAGGCCAGGCATCGTTTTTCTCTTTGTTCCCAATGAAAATATCGTCTCCCACACGGGAGTCATATGACTTTCACGTGAGAGACATATGACTCCCGTGTGGGAGACAGCAGGCTTTCCTGTGGGAGACGAAGAAAGAGTGAGGACATTTATACAAAACGATAGCATAAAAAGAAGGTTTATCTCTCGTCTTTTCGTTAAACATCTCTTTAGTCAACAAGAGATAATTTTTAGGATGGAAAAATCAGCACAAAACCTCCTATTAGAGATGAGAGATGATTAGAGATCGTTTTTTTGCATCTCTCATGCTTTAAATGATTTTCAATCAGTCGTTTGTATCTAAATATTAGAGATGAGAGATGATTTACATAAATTTCATGTAGTAGAGAGAATAATTCGAAAAATCTCCTGTTCGCTTTCCAACTTTTTCTTTCCAAAGAAAATGGAACTTTCAGATTGAATGCAAAGGATAGTGGATAAAAGGGTTTACATACTTATCTAAAAGTAAACTAATTTAACTCTTATGATATTTTAATATAAATAATGTACATGTACAATATAATATATAAAATGCTTAAATACCTCTTTGAAGTTAATTAAAGGGGTGTAAATAACTGAAATAAAGATATAAGGCTGTAAAAAACGATCCTTTTATTTCGTCACCTTTTTGCTAAAAAGTTAGTTTGATAATGAAAACCGGGAAGTTGGTCCTTAATAAAGCATCCTATTGATAAAAAAAGCAGATACAAAAGAAAAAAAATAGATAAAAATGATTGCCAATCATAAAGATATTCTTATTTTTGCTGAACAAATAAAAGGATCGTTTTATTTCGCCGGGTTATTTGTGCGTATAAGTTTTTGAAAAACTGAATATTACATACTATTATTAATATTAAATTAAAGATTATGAACAAAAAGTTTTCTACTTTTTTAGTCGCATTACTTGCTTTGGTAAGTGGCGGTTCTGTGTTAGCACAGACATCTGCCGCCAGACAAATGGCAGATTCTGTGCATGTTGAAACAGGCTTGTACTCACAAGATGTATATGTTCCTGATTCAGCACAAACTGTTCAAACGTTGGAGTTAGGAAAAAATACTGGTTTTTTCCAATTAGCAATCGACGGAGAGAAAGAACGTGTTTTAGCTTTGTCTGAAACTGGTAAACTTATCATTGAAGATTTGACTTCTGAAGATCCTGCAGTACCTTTTGTAAACACTCTGTGGTGTGTGGAAGTAACAAAACAAGATCAAAGTCAGACTCCAAAATTTGATTATGTAAATAAAGGTACAGGATTACCTTTGGATATTAACTACAATCCGACTTATGTCGATTTAGCAGTGGGTGCGCTGTCAACTGACTCTGTTGCTGTAGGCGGTGAAATTGCAGGATGGTCATTGTCTCCTCAGTATGCAAATGATATTGAAGCAGGTGTTATGTATTCTTCTTATGATACCGATATGGTAATCGGTTTCTATGTTGATGAAGACACTGCCTTTGTACATGTAAGAAAAACAACATTTAATGAGGCTGTTGCTGGTAGCGATACTTTGTTTACTAAATTCCGTCTGCAGGAAGCCGCAGAAAAAGTATTGGATGCGAATGAAATTAACACTATTTTGAACTCTCAAGCTAATGATTTAGGTGTTAAGTTGTCATTTGATCCAGATATTTTGAATGCTGGTAACCTGGAAAATCCTTTCAATGCTCAGGCTTTCCTGGCAGAGGCTGTTTCTGAAGGGGATGCTTCTGAAGGTGTATACATCACAAAGAAAGGTGCTACAAGTGATAACTACTTAAGAGTAGATACTGCTTATGTAAATGATGAAGGTGTTAAATTCCTTGCTTATAAATGGGCTGATGTAGATTCAGAAGGTCTTATGGAGGATAACTATAAGTTTATATTTACTTATAATTATACGTATGATAGCTTGTATGTTCAGGTAAAAAATGCTTATGTGAAAACTGATGATAGTGTAGGTTGGACTGATAATAACCTGACTCCTATCTCTTATCTTTATGTTTCTATCCAGAGCATTATTACTGGCCAGAGCCGTATCATTACTGTAGGTAATGTACAAGGAACTCACATTTCATTTGGTATTCCTAACTGTGCTCCTTCAGATGGATTGACTTCTGTACCTGAAGATCTTTATTTGATTAAAAATGAAGCAGGTCAATATCTGGCAGTTCCTATCTCTGGAGACAGTGTTGCTTACTGGGTAACCTTAGATGAATATGTTGAACCATGGAATATGCCTTCCTTCCAGTGGGTAGTTGAAAAAACACGTAAAGCGACACCAGAAGTTAGCGCTACTTCTTCTTTGAATATCACCAACCGTGAATTCCGAGATGTATACTTTAACTCAGTTCAGCTTTATAATGATGCTTATACTACTTCTATCTCTGCTCTTGAAAAGAAAGAAGGTTCTCTTGTAGTTGGTTCTATCAATGCTGAAGGCTTTGAAGCTGCAACTCCTGAAATTAAAGCCAATCCTTATTTAGGATATAGAAAACTGGATGAAGACTCGTTGATGATCACCGGCTATACGTTAAGATATCTGCATGATTATAATGACCAGAATTATATTGGTTTAGCTCATGGTGATTCTGTATTGTATGCTGCAGGCCAAACAGTACGTTTTGCTTTGGATACCATTGTAACTGTTGATTCAATCTCCACAACCGTAGATTATGGTTATACCACCGGAGCAATTAGCGGTCTGGCTCAATTGAAAAGACAATCTTACCAGTTCCGCGTAAAAGGTGAAGTTAATGATACATATGTTGTAGCTAATGATGCTGACAGATATGCAGTTTCTGCAAGTGATGATGCAACTGTAGTTGCAAGACGTAGTGTATTCTTCCTGAAAGAAAACAACTATAAAGATGGTATCAGTTATTATGCACTGATCGATACAGCTGCATTTAGATATAGCTCTCCTGACTCTTTACGTAAAGTAGGGGTGGCTGATGCATCTGTACTGCTGAAAGCTGAAGATATGACTGAACTTCGTACTTCTGCATTTGCTTTGGAATATGATGAGACTCCTCTTTACAGAAGATTCAAAACAGATCCTGCTGAAAATGCAACTGCAAGTACAAATGATGGTCCTGAAGTAATGAGATTCAAAGAGATCTATCGTAATGAATACCTGCAGATCGAACAGAATCCTAACTTTACAGTGGCTGGTATCGATTTCTTAGGTATCGATGCCTTGAATAAATATCCTGGTGGTAAATCATTCACAGTTGACTCTGCATGGGTAGGTCGTGGTTTAGGTTATATCAAACCTCAATACCTGATTTCAATTGATCGTAATGATCAGGCTCCTGTTGATGCTATTCCTTGTCCTGAAGAATTCCATGGTTATGCTCCTGATGGAACTCCTTATGACCAATGGACTTGTCCTCACGCAACTGCCGGTTCTGATGGTTTCAACAGAGGTAAATATCTGATCAACTTCGAACTCAATGGTTATGGTGACGGAGATGCAAATGAATACATGTGGGGAAAATACTACCGTGCAGGATTTGTAGATGGAGTACAGGTTGGTGACAGCTTATATATCCTGAGAGATGAATTTGCTGGTTTGACTAACGCACAGATTAATCTGGCTAACATTATCAGTGCTGATTCTGCTTGGCGTGTGGAAAATAATTCTTCAGACCTGTATTATATCGTTAACCTGAGAGGTGACCAACATAAGTTTGTAACCTGGTCAATGAGATATGTAGATCCTGAAAATTATGAACAAGATAATACATTCCTGATTGAATCAATGAATCAGTCACATAATGTAAGTTCTGAGCAGTGGATTGCTCCACAGTATAGTGCCTGGTTGAAGATGCAGAATGGATGTCTGGTATTATCTACTTATGACTCTTCATTCGATATCGAAACTGGTGGTGACGATGCCTTGATCTTCAATGTAGACGTAGAAGGTGACGAATTGACAACTGACGACGAAGTAATCGCTGAATCTTCAGTAGTAGTAATCGCTGGTCAGGGAACTGTAACTGTTAAGAATGCAGCTGGTAAGAAAGTATCTATCAGCAACATCTTAGGCCAGACTGTAGCTAACACAGTAGTAACATCTGACAACGCGACTATTGCAGTACCTGCAGGTGTTGTAGTAGTAGCTGTCGAAGGTGAAGCAGCTGTTAAAGCAATCGTTAAATAATAATTGAAACTATAAATAATAGAATTCATAATTTAAAACGACCTGCATCCCCTCCTCTGAGGAGGAGGGGTTACATTCAGCCTGTGAAGGTAGATGCGGGATATTAATACTAAAGTTAAAAAAATATCAAGTTGCCAGTACTTTTGTGAAAAAGGAAAGCGATATGTAAAGATCCCCCGGTAGATTTATTTCTGCCGGGGGATTTTTTTTGTACAATGAATAAATAAGTCTGATGGATTTTATAGCTACAAAAATCTATTGAAAGAAGGTAAAAAGTTAGAGAGAATTAAATTTTTCTTTTAGCCTAACAAAAAGATATACCTGGTGAGTAGAGAGGAAATGATTGATTATTATATATTAATTTAAATATTGTACACGTACATTAAAAATAAGAATAGATGAATTAGGGAATTTGTTTTGTAGGTAAAATAGTTTAAAATGTTGATAGTTAAAATTTTGGCTAATAAAAATGTCGGTTTTATTTATTCAGCAAAAATAAGGATATCTTTATTATTAACAATCTTTTTTATGCAATTTTTTTCTTTTGTATTTGCTTTTTTATCAATAGGATGCTCTATTAAGTACCAAATTCCCGCTTTCTGTTATCAAACTGTTTTTCTTTAAAAATGCATGACTAAATAAAACCGACATTTTATTTAGTCATACTATGTATGGCTGCAAATTGTTGGAAAACTGCTTATTACATACTATTATTAATATTAAATTAAGTGATTATGAACAAAAAGTTTTCTACTTTTTTCGCAACCATTGCCCTGTTGTTCAGTGCGGTGTTTGCAGGTAATGCACAGTCTGCTGCTATCAGTCTGAATGCAAAGGAGCTTGGTTACATGTACCAGATCGCTGTGGGAACAGGTGCGGATGCAACTAAGGTACTTGCTCTTGACGATGATGGAATCATTAGAGTTGTAGACGCAACAGATCGTTCCACATTGGGTAACCTGACATATGCTCATACGATGTGGTGTGTGTCTATTACTTCTGAAGACCAGGGAAAGAATGTTGATTATTCATTTTTGAATAAAGCAACAGGTCAGTATCTTTCTATTACAATGGATGATTTCAAAGCCCCTTCAGATGCTACTAATTTTAATCAGGTGTTAGGTAGCACTAATCCTGGAACAGAAGCAGGCGGAGAAATTTTCAAGTGGAAATTTTCTGATGATTATGATAATCAACCCTTGTTAATTGGACAACCACTGTATGCGTTTTATGACAAATCTTATTCTATTGGTTTTCATATTGATGGAAGTGGTAATGTGCGTTTCGTAAAACAGGCTTCTGTTTCTGATATTGAAACAAGTGATGCTTCTGCTCCAATAAATGGACAGGAAATTTATTCAAACTTCACTCTTCAGACTGTTAAACCTCTTCAATATCTGGATGAAGATGAATTTAATAGTGTGATTGGTAATCAGTTAGTTACAGAAGGTGTTTCTTTAGCTTTTGCTGAAGAAATGACTGAAAATCCATTTGCAAATACAAAAGTATTCGCCGAAACAGCTGCTACATTTGTGCCTTATGGTTCGGTAACTCCTATTAATGATCCGACTGCTTACCTGTATATCCGTACAGAAGGTGGCCTGTATTTAATGGTAGACACTGCTAATTATAATAAACCAACAGAAACCAGATATCTGAGATATAAATGGGTTGATCTTTCTGCTAAAGTTCAGGCTGCTGGAGCTACAGATGTGATCGACTATTTGGATAACTATGATCCATATAGAAGTCATTATATGTTCAGATTTGAATATGAACCAACTCCTAATAATTTGTTAGTTGAAGTAGCGGGTCTTATTTATGTAGGTACTACAATTGATTCAAAAGGAAATGATGTTTTTGAATACTGGCCAACAGGTGCTACTCCGGCAGCAACCATAACAGCAATAAATAATCATTTAGCTCTTAATGGAGATATCAACTACCCAAGAAATTATTCTGTTTTATGATGCTGAAGTGTATATCTACAAACAGAGTTATGATGGTGGTTCTCAGTTGACGGTAGCAAGTATTGACTTGTTGCCTACTCAAAAAGATCAGAATGTAACAATTGGTTTTGCAGGTTATGATGGATGTAATCCAGCATCTAACAAAACTTCATTGGATCAGGATCTGTATGTAATCAAAAATGCGGAAGGTAAATATTTAGCTATTCCTCTTGCTCAGGCAGATGAAAATAATATTGCAATTAACAGAGCACCTGAATGGGTAACTTTGGAACGTAATATGGAGCCTTGGAACATGCCGGCATACCAGTGGGTTGTTGAGAAAACACAAGCTGCTGCTGAATTAGCTTCTACTTCTCCTATTAAAATTACAAACCGTGAATATGGAATCTCTATTGTTCGTACTCAGTTATATACTGACGGTCCGACTATTCTGGAAGGTGTGGAAGTTAAACCTGAGAACTTCATTAAAGACCCTGCTAATATCAAAGCTGATCCATATGTAGGATACAGAATGTTGGATAAAGATTCTTTATTAGTGACTGGCTACACTTTCAGATATTTACATCAGTATAATGATGAGAAATATTTAGGTATTGGTGGAATCGAAAATGACTCTGTTTTATATGCAGAAGGTAAAGTTAAGTTCTCTTTAGATACTGTTCCTGTAAGAAATGTACAGCCTGATTATCGTACAACTGCTGGTTACGAAAGAATGACTTATGGTTATGTTCCTGCTAATTCCAGAGGTTGGGCAACACTGCAAAGACGTAGTTATATTATTACTGTAAAAGGAACTGCTGATACTACTTATGTTGTTCGTGATAAAGAAGATAGATATGCCGTGTCTTCTAAAGTAAATCGTCTTGCAAATGGTAACCTGGATTATGGATATTATGGTAGATATGATAATATTCCAGTTCGTTTCTATTTGAAAGAAAACAATTATAAAGATGGCCGTCATTATTATGCATTAGTAGACCTGGTTTCTGATGACCGTAGTTTCGCCTCTGGCGGATCAACCTATGAATCTCGCAAAGCTGCAGTAGATGATAACTCTACTATTGCGAAGTCATTTAATCTGTCTGAAGTTCGTACATCTGCTTTTGCTATTGAAATCGATGATACTCCTCTGTATAGAAGATTTAAAGATGATCCGGCAGAAGGTGTTGCTGTAAGAGCAATCGATACACCTGACACCATGCGTTTCTTTGAAAAGTATCGTAAAGAATATTTACAGATGGAATCTAATCCGAACTTCGTTGTTCCAGGTATTGATTTCTTAGGTATTGATGCTCAGTCAAAAGCTAAGGGAGGCATTTCATTCCATGTGGATAGTGCCTGGATTGGTCGTGGTTTAGGTTACATCAAACCTCAATACCTGATTTCAATTGATCGTAATGATCAGGCTCCTGTTGATGCTATTCCTTGTCCATTGGATGATCATGGAATTGATCCTGAAACTGGTATTCCATATGATAAGTGGACTTGTCCTCACGCTACACAAGCAATTCCTGGATTTAATAGAGGTCGCTATCTGATCAACTTTGAATTCCCTGGTTATGGAGTGAAAGACGATGCTGAAAATGACTATGTATGGAGAAAATTCTATCGTGCAGGTTTCGTAGATGCAGTTCATATGGGTGATAGCCTGTTTATCCTGAGAGATGAGTTTGCAGGTTTACCAAACAACAGAATCGATACGGCTGCAATTAAAGCTGCAGAAGCTGCATGGCGCAAAGCGGATAAAGACAGAACAGTTGATGACTATTACTATATTGTTAATCTGCAGGGTGACATTCACAAGTTTGTAACCTGGTCCATGAGATATGTAGATCCAAACCATACAGTTACAAACAATGAATTCCTGATTGAATCTATGAGTGAAACAGGAACTATTACAGATGCTATTGCTCCATTAATGGGTGCCTGGTTGAAGATGAACAACGGTTGTTTGGTATTGTCAGATCGTACAGAATCTGAATTCAACAGAGAAACTGCCGGTGACGATGCATTGATCTTCAACGTAGAATATGTTGATGGTGACGAACTGGCAACTGACGACGAAGTAATCGCTGCGACTTCAGTGGTAGTAATCGCTGGTCAGGGAACTGTAACTGTTAAGAATGCAGCTGGTAAGAAAGTATCTATCAGCAACATCTTAGGCCAGACTGTAGCTAACACAGTAGTAACATCTGACAACGCGACTATTGCAGTACCTGCAGGTGTTGTAGTAGTAGCTGTCGAAGGTGAAGCAGCTGTTAAAGCAATCGTTAAATAATAATTGAAACTATAAATAATAGAATTCATAATTTAAAACGACCTGCATCCCCTCCTCTGAGGAGGAGGGGTTACATTCAGCCTGTGAAGGTAGATGCGGGATATTAATACTAAAGTTAAAAAAATATCAAGTTGCCAGTACTTTTGTGAAAAAGGAAAGCGATACGCAAAGATCCCCCTGGAGATTCAATCTCCAGGGGGATTTGCTTTTATAAGAAGGTTTCATACGTTATTTAACGTAAAGACATAAAAAAACAGCATTAACTATTTGCTAATGCTGTTTTGCTCTTCCTCTTGGACTTGAACCAAGGACCCTCTGATTAACAGTCAGATGC
>JAJQEE010000155.1 GCA_021201865.1 Tannerellaceae bacterium
TCATTCAGGTTTGGCTGGGACATCGCTTACCTGTATTAACCGGGCCTGCGACAGTCTTACTGATTGGACTGACTGGCAGTAGTAATCTATCTGTTGATGCTGTATATACTGCTATAGTTTTAGGAGGAGCTATGACGGTGCTACTTTCATTTGGTAAGTTTTTTGAATATATACAAAAGATATTCACAACACGGGTTGTGGGGGTTGTTCTGATACTTGTGGCCATTACCATTATGCCCATTAGCCATTAGTCTCTCTTCGGGCACGAATGGGAGTGTATTTTACAACCTGATGTTTGCCCTATGCCTTGCTTTATTGATGATTTTCGGAAATCTGGTTCTCAAGGGAATATATAAATCGCAAATAATACTACTTGGATTAATTGTTGGAACTGCTATCTATTTAACCTTATTTGGTACTCCTGTGCATCCATCTGTCAGCGGACTGAACGCGGAAATTATAAAAGAGTACCTGTTTATTTCTCCCGAATTTGACCTTTCAGCCATTATTGCCTTCTTTTTTTTGCTTTTTAGCACTTATTGTCAACGAGTTCGGAGCCATTCAGGCAACAGCTACGTTCATACATGCAGATTCAGTTGCCAGTAGAAGCAGACGAGGACTAAGAGTTACAGGAATATTCAATATGCTATCCGGTAGTCTGGGAGCAATCGGTATGGTTGATTATTCCATGAGTTCGGGAATCATCGCAGCTACACAATCCGCCTCCCGTTTTCCCCTCATTGTGGCAGGAATTTTGCTTATTATTTGTGCCTTTTTTTCCACAATCCTTATTCCTGTTCTCCTATATTCCGGGAGTGGTTTTAGGGAGTGTACTATTATATGTAATGAGTACACAGCTCGCATCCGGGCTACAATTAATAGGAGCAGAAAAAAGTATTTCTGATTTCAGAAGTGCCATCATTATTGGATTTCCGGTAATGACAGGCATATTCATTTCATTTGCTCCTCCTGCATTTACCGATTCTATGCCCGGTGTATTACAACCCATAGCAGGCAATGGGTTTATAATGGGTACTCTCATGGTTTTAGTATTAGAGCATCTGCTGAAAGAAAAATCCAGCCATGACTGACTTGCTGATGTTTTTTCTACTACTATTCTTTCCAAAGAAAGTTTTAATAACTTTTGAAAAGGTTCATAAATAAACGTTTGAAAAGTAATAGAAAAGCACTCAGAGTTCGCAGACAACACAGATGGACGCAGAAGGAAGTTTAAAACAAAAATCTTTTCCGCGTTTTTCTGTGTTGTCTGCGAACTCTGCGTCCCCTATAAATAAAAAAACCAAATACCCCGGCAATATAAAGTTTTTATTATTTTTGTGTTCCCGATATTTCCGGAAAAACAAATTAACCAAAAACTTTTACCTGATATGAAAAAGAAAACATTCATCTCCCCACTTGCACAAAAAACACAACCCGAAAGTGTAGAATATCCATTCAAAGAAGAAACAGAAGAAATAATAGGATGCTTCTACAAAGTCTACCGCACATTAGGCTACGGCTTCCTCGAAAGAGTCTATCAGAACGCACTCTACTACGAACTACTTGAAAAAGGCTTTAACTGCAAAACACAATGTCCGATAAAAGTCTACTACAAAGAATACCTCGTAGGAGAATACATAGCAGACATGATAATAAACGACAAAATAATCTTAGAACTAAAAGCCTGTGCCGAACTATGTGCCTACCACGAAGCCCAACTCATCAACTATTTAAAAGCCACCACCATAGAACTCGGACTCCTGTTAAACTTTGGTGAACGCGGACAAGTCAAACGCAAAATTTTTATGAACACCAACAAATAACATTCCTGTAGATCATCTAGCGTGGGCTCTGTATGAAAAACAATATTTTTCCTACTATCATGTAGCTAAAAATTATATCACTCCATTAATCCCGAATACGGAACCAACCCTTCATAGTAAACAAAAACAACCCGCATCTAAAAACTTTTCTAAATATGGCAAAAATCTTTATTACATATGTTATCAAAAAACAAACTAACTACATAGTATTCCTTTACATAAGGCACAGATAAACATCTGCGCCAATGGTTGACAAATACAATTTCCTTACATTCAAAATTATTTACGTACTTTTGAGAATATATATAAGAATAACCATAAAAATTTCACAACCATGAAATTTAGTAATATAAGACTATTAGCTAAAGATTTTGCTACCTGTTTTAAGTTTTACACCGAACAACTGGGATTAGAACCTGCATGGGGTGATGAGAACAGCGGATATGCCAGTTTTAAGGTAGCAGACGGAATAGAAGGATTTGCTCTTTTTGTATCCGACTGGATGGCACCGTCTGTTGGTAATGCGGATAAAGAATTGCCGGTAGGATTCCGGGATAAATCACTTGTAGGCTTTAGTGTAGATAATGTTGACGACACTTACTCTGCACTAAAAGCAAAGGGTGTGAAGTTTATTAATGAACCTACTGATATGGCTGGTTGGAGTATGCGGGTAGTACATCTGCGCGACCCTGAAGATAATTTGATAGAACTTTTTACACCTCTGGCTCCGGAACAATGTAGTGAAGAATTGATAGAGGAAAGTAAGAAATACGAGTGAAATGAAATGTTATTGAATTTTTATTAGTTTATCTTTTATGCCGAGGTCATGCAGGTGAATGAAGAGTTCTTTTTCAATGGTGGGATGGATTGTTTTTTCTCTTGAAATTACATCGTATCCTTCAGGGGTAAAGAGTGTTTTGTCGAAGTGGATAATGGCTGTGCCATCTTTCGGGTTATAATAAAGGATTTCCCACCTGCTTTTGATAAATTTTCCACGCCATATAAAGGTTGTTCCCTGTATGGTATCTGTACCCTCAATCTTTTTTATTGTGCCCTTCTGCTCATATTCGACTGTATCGGAAAAACGTCCGTTTGCAGGTGTGCCGTAATGAAACGACGGATTCTTTTTATCTCCTTTGAGCCACATAGGGAAGGTTGAATAAAGAACGTACCATTTACCGGATAAATCATATTCCATAGGGTATATTTTCTTTTGAAAACAACGTTTGTCGATTTTTTATTTTGTCCGGAGTTTAGCCGGGAAAGTATCCGCCGGAGAAGGCATTTCCTGTTTTTTCGTCTACTTTAATTTACAACTAATTCATAATTAGTGCTTCTCCCGCCCTGCGCTTCTT
>JAJQEE010000049.1 GCA_021201865.1 Tannerellaceae bacterium
GTACAATATATCCTTTCTGTTCAGTCCAGATACCGTCCATGCTACCGCCGGGTATGGCCAGTTCTTCAAAGATATGGATTTTATCTCCCTGCATTTGTCCGTCACGGATCAGAAAAGTTGCTGCTGCCAGCGATGCGAGACCGGCTCCTATCAGGTAAGCTGATTTGTTATCTACTCCTTCCGGTTTTTCCGGTTGCGCAAATGCTTCGTAATTACCACTGCTGTAATACATACATTAAGTTTTAAGATTATTAAATAGTCATATATGTATGAAACAAGAATCCGGGTGGAAAGATTAAAGTTTAACGAATTCAAACGGAAAATTCTTTTCCGTTGGCAACCAGATTTTTTTTAAATCCTTTTTTATTGGATTTCATAATTAAGAGAGGCATTTCATCTGACTATCCGAGTTATAGGGAGAGATAGAAGTACTTTTTGTCTTATTTTGTTTGGGGTTCTAAAAAAAGTTTATATTTGAGTATTAACCGGATGTAAGACTAACCAATCTAATATAAACGCCGTATGAAAGAGAAAATTGAAAAACTACGTGCCATGAACCATCAGGCAGAGCTTGGTGGGGGAGAAGAACGGATCCGGAAACAGCACACCGCAGGTAAACTCACCGCCCGGGAACGGATTGAACTACTCGTAGACAAAGGAACCTTTGTGGAAATTGACAAATTTGTTATCCATCAGTGTTATGACTTCGGACTGGAAAAACAACGTCCGGCCGGAGATGGTGTAGTCACCGGATATGGTATTATCGGGAGCCGCACAGTGTTTGTTTTTGCTCAGGATTTTACTGTCTTTGGTGGGGCATTGTCGGAAACCTATGCCCGGAAGATCTGTAAAATAATGGACATGGCCATGAAAGTCGGTGCTCCGGTAATTGGCCTGAATGATTCCGGAGGTGCCCGTATTCAGGAAGGAGTGCGATCCTTAGCCGGATATGCGGAAATCTTTTTACGTAACTCATTAGCTTCGGGGGTGATCCCACAGATTAGTGCCATTATGGGACCTTGTGCCGGTGGGGCGGTCTACTCTCCGGCCCTGACAGATTTTATCTTTATGGTGAAGGAGAGTAGCTATATGTTTATCACCGGGCCGGATGTAGTAAAGAGTGTAACACAGGAAGAGGTGACCAAAAATGAACTTGGTGGAAGTGAGGTTCATACGACCCGTTCCGGTGTGGCTCATTTTGCTACGGAGAACGATATGGATTGTATTCTGAAAATCAGGGAATTGATCTCGTTCCTGCCGGGGAATAATATGGAGGAACCTCCTTTTGTGCCTACTACGGACAGCCCTAACCGGGTTGACCATCAATTGGATTCACTAATCCCTACCAATCCAAATCAGCCTTATGACATGAAAGAACTGATCGTCTCTGTAGCCGATGACGGGATCTTTTTTGAAGTGCAGGAAGAATATGCCCAAAACATTATTACCGGATACATACGGCTGAATGGTAAAACCATCGGGGTCGTGGCAAACCAGCCTGCTGCGTTGGCCGGTACGCTGGATATCAACGCTTCTGTTAAAGCAGCACGGTTTGTCCGTTTCTGTGACGCGTTTAATATATCCTTGCTAACCTTTGAAGATGTTCCGGGATTCCTGCCCGGGGTGAATCAGGAATATGATGGAATTATTCGTAACGGAGCGAAATTGCTGTATGCGTATTGTGAGGCGACCGTACCGAAAGTCACGGTGATTACCCGTAAGGCGTATGGAGGTGCCTACTGTGTGATGAACTCCAAGCATATCCGCGGAGATATCAACTTTGCTTATCCGACTGCTGAAATTGCTGTTATGGGGCCTGATGGAGCCGTTAATATTTTGTTCCGTAAAGAGCTGGAAAAGGCGAAAGATCCGGATGCCAGACGAAAAGAATTGCAGGATGACTATCGTGAGAAATTTGCTAATCCCTACCGGGCTGCTGAGCTGGGATACATTGATGAAGTGATTGAACCGTCTGTGACACGCCAGAAACTGATCCGCAGTTTTGAGCTGTTAGCCAACAAACGGCAGTCCAATCCGCCTAAGAAACATTCCAATTTACCACTTTAAAAAGATACTACTATGATAAAGAAAGTGTTAGTAGCCAATCGTGGTGAAATAGCCATGCGGATCTTCCGTACCTGCCGGGTGATGAAGATCCCGACTGTTGCGATCTATACGCATGTAGACCGTGGTTCCCTGCATGTAAGGTATGCTGATGAAGCCTATTGTATATCAGAAAATGAACAGGATACTTCTTATCTGAAGCCGGACCTGATCCTGAAAATAGCGAAGCGGACAGGGGCTGCTATTCATCCGGGCTATGGTTTTCTGTCTGAAAATGCAGACTTTGCCCGCCAGTGCGAAGAAGGAGGGATCATCTTTATTGGCCCCGGCTCGGAGATCATCGCTAAAATGGGCGTCAAAACAGAAGCCCGCAAGATTATGGAAGCGGCAGGAGTACCTATCGTTCCGGGAACCAAAGAGCCGGTCCGTGATCTGGAAGAGGCTACCCAACTGGCTGCAGAGGTGGGCTATCCGATCATGTTGAAAGCATTGGCCGGAGGAGGAGGAAAAGGGATGCGTCTGGTCCATTCCGAAGAAGAACTGGCCGCAGCGTTCCGTACGTCGCGTTCGGAAGCGGCAAATGCCTTTGGGAATGATGCGATCTATATTGAAAAATATATTCAGAATCCTCACCATATCGAAGTACAGGTGTTGGGTGATAAATATGGGAATATTATCCATTTATATGAACGGGAGTGTTCTATTCAGCGCAGGAACCAGAAAGTGATAGAGGAATCTCCTTCCCCTTTTGTAAAACCGGAAACACGGGAAAAGATGTTGTCCGTTGCGGTGGAGGCCTGTAAGAAGATCGGTTACTATAGTGCCGGAACGCTGGAATTCATGATGGATAAAGACCAGAATTTCTATTTCTTAGAAATGAATACCCGCCTGCAGGTAGAGCATCCGGTGACTGAAGAGTGCACGGATGTGGATATTGTCCGGGAGATGATCCTGATTGCCGCGGGTAACCGGTTAGCCTATAAACAGGAGGATATTGTGTTCCGGGGTGCTGCTATTGAATGTCGTATTTATGCAGAAGACCCGGAAAATAATTTTATGCCGTCGCCCGGTGTTATCAGTGTCCGGGAAGCTCCCGCCGGACGGAATGTCCGTCTGGATGGTTCGGCCTATGCCGGCTTTGAGGTTTCCCTGCATTATGACCCTATGATCTCTAAACTTTCCACCTGGGGACGTACCCGTGAACATGCGATCTCGAATATGCACCGTGCTTTGCTTGAATACAAAATACTGGGTATCAAAACAACCATCCCTTTCCATTTGCGGATCATGCATCATGAAGCCTTCCTGAAAGGAGATTACGATACCACCTTTATTGATAAAGTGTTTAACAAAGATGATTTGAAACGCCGTCAGAACAGTGATCCGGTTGTGGCTGTGATCGCTGCTGCTCTCAAACATTATGAAGAAGAGAAGGAGGCGGCAGCCCGGGCTACCACGTTGCCTTTGGTGGGAGAATCTCTCTGGAAATACTACGGAAAATTGAAAATGACTGCTAATAATTATTAACCGGAAGGAGGAAAAATTATGTCAAAAGCATTAGCAACTTATTTTGCCACCATACAGGATATGCCGGATACGGAGTTTAAAGTGGAAATACTGGAAGATGGGCCTGTGAAGAAGGTCGCGGTAAACGGTAAGGTGTATGAGGTAGATTATAATGTGGGAGGAGATACGATCCATTCGCTGATCATGAATCAAAAATCACATGGAGTACAAATTTCCAATACAGGAGATTCGGTATATGATGTCCAGCATAAACAGGATTATTTTCAGGTCAGGGTGATCAATGAACTGATGAAGATGCGCCAGTCTCATACACAGTCGGTCGCTGCGGGACGTCAGGTGATCGTCGCTCCGATGCCTGGGGTGATTTTGAAAGTATACGTAAAGCCGGGTGATGAAGTGACAAAAGGGTCGCCGTTATGTGTATTGGTAGCCATGAAGATGGAGAATGAAATTAAAAGCCCCAATGATGGAGTTATCAAAGAGGTCTATATCCAGGAAGAGGGGAAGGTTGCGGTAAATGAGAAAATGATCGTGATTGAATAATTCTTTCTTTTCCTCTGCTAAAAACAGGAAAGCCACCTGACTGGTGGCTTTCCTGTTTTTTAGTTGTAGGCTGGATAAACCTGTTTCTGAGCCTGTCAGCAAATTGAATTGAATGTAGAATGTACGCCTTAGGAATACAGAAGATCCAAATAAATAGATGGAAATCTGTAAAACTTACTACTTTTGCAGGAGCAGTGATTAAAGACGAATGAAATAAGAAGCAGACAGATCAATGGAACAAATTACGATCAAGCCCCGGCAAAGATATATCATTTTAGATGCGTTAAGAGGGATTGCTTTATTAGGTATTTGCCTGGCTAATTTCCCGGAATTTTCCCTATATACTTTTCTGGAAGGACAGGTCACCGGTGTGATGCCTACAGCAGGGATTGATACGGTGGTAAAGTATCTTCAGTACGTATTTGTGGATGGGAAATTTTATACCCTGTTCTCTTTGTTGTTTGGTGTCGGGTTTTCCCTTATTCTCTCCAATGGTGCACAAACCGGTTATAATGGAGTGACGGTTTTTTACCGCCGGATGTTTTTCCTGTTCCTGATCGGACTGTTTCACTTGTTGTTTCTCTGGGCAGGAGATATTCTCATTCTGTATGCTTTCGTTGGTTTTTTCCTTCCCTTGTTCAGAAATATGTCTGATAAAAAAACTTTTGCAATATGCCTGTATGCTCTTACTGATCCCGGTGGCAGTGGATGCCGGTGTAGAGTTCTTGGGTTGGGATTTGATTGCTCCGGCCGTCAGTGCTACGGAGTATTTCCATCATAAAGCAGGTATTGATGAACAGAATTTTCCGGTTTGGTTAGTAGAGACTCATCAATATGCAGACATCCTGAAATTTAATTTGGCCGGGTCTTTTATCCGTTTACAGGAGTTTATTGAGGGAAATCGTGCATTCAGAGTACTGGGTCTGTTCCTGATCGGTTTATATATTGGCCGGAAAGGGATTTACAAAGATTTGGGAGAATATAAACCTCTACTAAAAAAAGGAATGAAATATGGCCTGATAGTTGGTTTTCCTTCTTCCCTGTTATATGCCTGGAGTGCGATGCATTCCCATCCTTTCGGATTGACGGCCCATTCGGCTATTTATACGATCAGTGTTTTTCCGATGAGTTTTGCTTATATTTCCATGATATGCCTCTGGTATATCCAGGATCCGGAAAGAAAGATTTTTCGTTTGTTTGCTGCACCCGGGCGCATGGCACTGACCAATTACCTCATGCAATCTGTTTTTGGTATGATTATATTCTATGGGATTGGTTTTGAATTAGGTGCACGGACCGGATTGGTCTATGTCGAATGGATCGCGGCGGCTGTGTTTGGTATTCAGATCGTTTACAGTTACGCATGGCTTCACTATCATAAATACGGACCCTTTGAATGGGGGTGGCGGATGCTGACCTATGGTAAGTGGTTTAAGCTGGTGAAGAATTAGAAATTGCTCTGCCTGAAAGGTAGTTATCCTGACTTTTATTCCTTTTTCTGTTCTACGGCCTTCTTTTTATTGATCAGCATGACGCTACATAAGATAATCATAAGGCCGGTAATTTGTATCCACGTGACGTGTTCTTTTCCGAGGGTAGTGCCGATCAAAACCGCAATAAATGGGTTGACATAAGCGTGAGTGGCCACTTCTGTAGCCGGACGTACTTTGAGGAGCCACACATAGGCGGAATAGGCCATGATAGAACCTAACAGAATGAGATACCCTACTGAAAACCAGGAAGCAACTGGAATATCCTGCCAGTGCATTCCCGGAATGTCCCGGGTAATAAACAACGTGACTATCCAGAACATCGTACCTGCGGAAAGCATCTGCCAGCCTGACCCGGCAAAGTTATTGGTATCCTCTTCATGAGAAGAACAGTATTTTGCATAGAGTGTGCCCAGTGACCAGGAAATACATCCGAAAATAAGTAACAGGACGCCATACTCCGTATGTGGCTGCGTCTGATTGGCGGAACGGATCTGTTCGATGTATAACAACATGACCCCCAGGAAGCCCGCTATTACACCTATCACTGTTGCCGGATTCCGGAAATTCTTCTTCCACATGGGAACATCCAGTGTCATGATCCAGAGGGTGGTAGAACTGGCTATGATAGCAACCAGACTGCTGCTCAGATATTGTTGTGCCAACATCACTACTGCCATGTCAATAAAGAGCAGAACAATCCCACTAATGGCTGATTTCTTGATCAGGCTTTTTTTGAATATATGCTCTTTGCGATAGCAGCAAATGGTGAGCAGGATCAATCCGGCTGTCGTGAAACGCAGTGCTCCTAACAGAAACGGAGGAAAGCCTTGCAGGGCTACACCTATAAAATAATAGGTAGAGCCCCACACGACATAGATCAGGAAATAGGCAAACAAAATGCCTGTTTTCCGGATGCTGGTTCCCTCCATTGGTTTCATGTGCCGTACAGGTTTCGGATCTTTTCCAGTCCTTTCATCAGGTTTTCACGTGGAGTCGCGATATTGATACGGATGAAATGTTCTCCGGCTGCCCCGTATAAAGTTCCTTCATTGATCCAGAGTTTTTCTTTTTGAAGTAAGTTCTCCGCTATCTCTTTGGAAGATTCCTTCAACGCACTGCAATCAACCCATACCAGATAGGTGGCTTCTAATGGCAGGATGGGTAAATGAGGCAGGTATTTCCGGAAGAATTCTACCAGGTACTGATAATTGCCATAGAGATATTGTTTTAATTCCCCGAGCCACTCTTCCCCTTGCGTGTAGGCTGCAATAAGGGCTTCTACTGCAAATGCATTGATTTCGCACACTTCATTTATGTTGAGTGCTTTGTCTATGCGACGACGTATATCTTCATCTGCTGCAATAATATTGGCCACCTGAACTCCTGCTAAATTAAATGTTTTGCTGGGGGCGGTACAGGTGACACTGTTTTGTAGGAAGTCTTCGCTGATAGAGGCAAACGGAATATGCGTATGTCCGGGATAAACAAGATCACAATGTATCTCATCAGAAACGACAATGACATCATTCCGCAGGCAGATTTCTCCAATCTGCTTTAACTCTTCGTAAGTCCATACTCTCCCGGCCGGATTATGTGGGCTGCAAAGTAACAGGATCTTTGCCTGAGGATCCGCTGCTTTCTTTTCCAGGTCATCCAAATCAATGGTATAGCTGCCGTTTTTATATATCAGTTCGTTGGCGACCATTTCGCACTGGTCATTCCGGATAGAGGAGAAAAAACAGTTATATACAGGAGTTTGTACGATCACTTTATCACCGGGTTGAGTGAGTGCTTTGATCACAGCGGAAAGAGCAGGCACTACTCCGGTCGTGAAAAGGATCCATTCTTTTTCTATCCGGAAATTATGCCGCTTATCAAACCATCCGGTAATTGCGTCGAAATAGGTGGGCGGAACTTTGGTGTATCCAAAGATACCATGTGCCACCCGGGCATGTAATGCCTCTATAACAGCCGGTGCCGTACGGAAATCCATATCGGCAACCCACATAGGTAATATATCATTCTCTGCTGCCGCGTCCCATTTATAGGAGTTACTGCCACGGCGGGGAATGATCTCGTTAAAATTGTATTTCATGAAGCAAAACTGGCATTTTGGTTGGTCCGGATTGTACAGCCACCGGGATTTTTACAGTTCTCGTCGAAAATCGTTTCTCCAATATGATTGGCCATAATGAAACCTTTCGTCGGATTTTTAATACTTGTTATATCGCTGTTGACCACTGCGTCTAAGGTACTATATTCAAAACAAAGGTCACAGTCCGCATCCATCGTGCAATTCTCCATCACCAGATTGGTACAGTAGCATAACGGTTGTGTTCCGGATATTTTGCAGTTCACTAACCGGAGGTTTTTAGAATGCCGGCCTAAGTATTCACCGGTTATTTCGGAATCGTAAACTGTTACGTTTTCCGTTTTCCAGAAAGCATCTTTGGAATCTAACCGGGCATTGCGGATCACCACGTTCTTCGCATCCTGGAAGGAATAATTTCCCTGAAGGTAAAAACCGTCAATTTCAATATTTTTTCCATTCATAAAGATATAATCACCACCGTACGCCTCTACATTACGAAGTTGAATATCCCGGCAGTTCCACATGGTTTCTCCTGCACTGGTCAGCTTTACGTTTTCCAGATAGAGCCCATCTATTTCGCGGAACATTTTAGGAGCTTCTACCCGGGTGTTCAACATCCGGATATTTTTGGAATACCAGATAGCAGCCCGGCTGTAGACCGTGAACAGGCATTCTTCTATTAAAGCATGATCATTGTGCCAAAAAGGATATTTACACATAAATTCGCATTTCCGGACCTCCACATCCGTACATTCTTTAAGTGCCGATTCGCCCGGATAGAATTTTACGTTTTCAAGACGTAAATGATTGGTGGCGAACAAAGGTCTTTCTCCTTCAAAGAATGTATCCTTTATTAATTGTTTTGTTGTTGTCATTTTACCTGATACTTGATTAGTTGTTATATTAAAAAGTAACTATTATTCTTCCTGTTCTTACAGGTGTGTCGATCTATCTATTGAATTGAATTTTCTTAAGGATATATTTCGCCTTAAAAATAATAAATACCTGAATAAGTTATATCCGCTGGCGTCGTGAAAAGGATAAAATGGCTCCTTAAAACGAAAAATAACGGTGAGTGAAGGGCATAGATTCACCTGATTAGTTAACCTGATTAATAGATTTCATCTTCTTTTATCCTATTCTTTTTATTGAGTTTACTTTTATAAAATCAAAAAGACAGGTGTGAAACTGTTGATCAGTCAGCAGAATTGTAACAGGGTTTCTGGATTACACTGGTTGAATATGTATGTACCTTTCCGGATAAGAAGGTCATTTTTAAGAATTTTTTTATATTAACTTTTTGAAAGAACAATCTGTATAAATATAACCGACAGGAGTAAGCAGGACTGGTTAAACAAAAAGCGGAAAAAGGCTGTTGATAGAAAAAAATCATACCCATGGACGATTCATTTGTACCTAAGAAAAAATTAACCTTTCGTGTATTTGTTAAGATCATAAAGAATACGATTCAGGGATTTACGGATGACAATGTGACGGGGCTGAGTGGTTCACTTGCCTATGCTACGTTGTTTTCTATCATTCCTTTCCTGTCTTTATTAGTCACGATCGGCACTTTTTTCCACGCGGATCTGACCACTCAACTGTATACTCAACTGGAGCCTGTTCTGGGGGCGGAAGTGGTTAAGAGTTTACGGGAGATACTGGATAGTGCCGAAGATGCGAACGCTTCTACATTGGCTACGATCATCACATTAGGAGTGACTATCTTTGGTGCTACGGCTATCTTTGCAGAGATACAGAGTTCTCTGAATACGATTTGGGGAATTAAACCGGTTCCTAAAAAAGCTGGCTGAAGTATATTAAAAACAGGTTACTCTCTTTCTCTATTATTTTGATCTTTGCTTTTATTTTGTTAGTCACCTTCAGTATTACTAATATTATTGAAAACCTGACCCAGAAGCTGATGGCAAATTATCCGGAGACAGCAGAAGTTTTTGTCCGGGTCATCGGATTGGGGCTGAATGTGGCGCTAACTACTTTTATATTTGTGTTAATGTTCAGGATGTTACCAGATGCCCAGATCAGAAGCAGGGATGTCCTGATCGGAGCGCTTGTTACTACATTTCTTTTTCTGGTCGGACAATGGGCGATCTCTTTTTATATAGGAATAGCCAATGTGGGAACTGTATATGGAGCGGCCGCCTTTATGGCTATTCTTATTACCTGGATTTATTATTCAGCCATTATTATATATAGGAGCGGAATTTACAGAATCCTGGGCCAATGAAATGGGAGGTAAGATCATTCCGGATGAATATGCTGTGATTACTAAAACAGTGGAGTATCAGGAAGATAAGACTACCGGAGAAGAAAAAGAGATTCGTACGGAGGTGTAATCCTGACGGTTTGCTTATGGAGTACGTGCCCTGCTTTGGGTGACTACATAGACGCCTGTGAATATCAGCACAGAGGCAAACGCCTTGAGCCAGCCGAATGTTCCCAGTCCGATCAGTACGGAAGCACCGGCTCCGACTATGGGTTGAACATAATTGTACATACTGATAACGGTCGGACGAAGGGATTTTTGACCAATCAGTACAAGTAAATAACTAAAAAAGGTTCCAAACAAAACCACATATCCCACTTCCATCCAGACATGCAACGGAAAGTTTTGGCTGATCGTATGGGAAAGTTCCTGAAATGAAAAGGGAAGGAAACAAATCGTTGCATAGCTGAACATCCATTTCATCAGGGTAAAAATGTGATACCGGCTGATCAATCCTTTAAAGATGGTCAGGTAACAGGCAAAACTGAACTGGGAAATCAGGCATAAAAGATCCCCCAGGATACTTCCGCTCTCTCCCGGAATGCTATGATTACTAAGGATCAGGATCAAAGCTCCGGTAGCTCCCATGATGACTCCTGTAATCTTCATCGGAGTCGCAGGCTCTTTTAGAAACAGGGCCGCCAGTATCAGTGTGATGATGGGCATGGTCGTAGTGATAATCGTTGCGTCCACCGGTGATGTCAAAGATAATCCGAAGATGAACAGCCCCTGGTTGAATACAATACTTAACAGAGCGGCAAAAAATAATCCTGTTTTATCCCGTCCGGTTACCTTCTCCTGAGTGGCAAACAGCGAAGCAAACCAGAAACAAACGGCAGGTCCTATCATACGCATAGCGGCCAGTGAAAGGCTGCTTATGCCTGCCTCCATGGCGGCCTTGCCTATCGGTGACATCAGTCCCCACATACATCCTGACCCAAACAATGCCAGATGAGCCAATACAATCTTTCTTTTCATATTCGCTGGCAAAAGTAATATTATTTTTCAGGACCAGATTTCGCCGGATAGATATTCTGGTCGTGGAAAATAGAAAACACCTATTCCGGTTTAAAAAGGGTTGTATATATGGTAAAAATACTATCTTTAAGAACGGATAAAAAGCACAGGAAAAAAGAGTCCGGGGTAGTTCTGGAAGAGATGATTTCTTTTGAGGAGAGAGGCCTGCTCTTTTGGGTGTAGAGACCGGTTCTTTTTGATCATTCACCGGTTGGGTCTTGTTTGTTCACCGGTTAGTGAACAAATGGCTTCCGGCTGTAGTCTATCTGTTCATCAACCGGTGAACAATTGAAAATAGCCGGGCTGTAAAAGACAAATAGCCGGGAAACCGGTCAAAAACAGCTGAAAGGTCCGTGAAAAAGGGACGAATGGTTATTTGAGGAAAAATATGAATAATAATCTAAACTATTAAACGTATGGCTGCATATTTTAAAATCGTGGAGACGCCTAACCCGGAGAAAGACGGAACGCAACAACCTTATCATGTACGATTCTCATCTAAAGGAACCTTGAAGACGAAAGAGCTGGTAGAGGAGGTTTCTTATGGTACTACGTATACGGAGTCAGATGTATATGGAATGTTATCTCTCCTCAATACACTGCTTACACGTAAATTATCAGCCGGTTATAATGTAGAGCTGACGGGGATCGGGGTTTTTACTTTATCCCTTCAATGTCCACCGGAAAAAGAGAAGAAAAAAATTGGTGCACACAACGTTACCCTGCGTAGTATCAAATTCCGGCCATCGAAAGACTTAGTCAAAAAAGTGGCCCAACGTATTACTTTTCAAAAACGTCCGGAAAAGGATCAGATCACCTACACCATAGATCAGCGAAAAGCCTTTTTGCAGCATTATCTGGCAAAGCATCTTTTCATCACAGCCAAATGTTACCGGCAACAAACCCATCTGTCTAAAACAGCCGCCTCCATAGAATTAAAACAATTCATCCAAGAGGGATGGATCCTTCGTGAAGGAAAAGGCCCAACCACCTTTTACCGCTTAAAAGAAGAAGCCTAATGGGAGAGTATGAATGAAATGAACCCGTTTTTATGAGGGTTTCCCAAAAGTCTATATGCTCTTTGACAAAGTTACAGATTATAAGTCCAGAGAGTTTGAATGCAAATAACCGCGGGTAAAACCCAGTCCTGTTCGGCAGATCCGTAAATACCTCTTTGGGATAATTACTTATAAATCGTAACTTTTTAATTTTCTTGTTTTAATTTGGGGACACCTCCATTTTTCTGATATTTCCTGTCTGTGGTTCTTTGCGTTATGTATGTTCTGTAATCAGGTTAGTCAGATCCTGAAAAATATTCAAATAAACCATGTAGAATGTTAAAGTCTTTGCTGATCTTAAACCTCTTTCGATTTTGGAGGTCTGAGGATCAGTTGCAACAAAAAGAAATATTTCACCGGGGAGTAGTGGTCCCCGAAAACCGGAAAAACCGGTAGAATTGAAAAACAGGAATAACTGGCAAATTTGATAAAACATATTAAACCGCTATGTGAATCCTGGAAGAAATAACTTAACTAAAAAGAAACGAATATGAAAAGTACAAAGAAATTAAGTCTGATGTTAGTGGCCCTCTTCACCCTTGGTGGAGTAGCTATGGCGGATGAAGTGAAACCGGAAAGAAAACAGATTACCCCAAAAGAACGTGCGGAGAAAATGACGGAACGGATGGCGAAAGAGTATGGTTTGAATGATACGCAGAAAAAAGAACTGCTGGATCTGAACCAGACACTCACTGAAAAGATGGGCGACCGTCCGGCAGGACCTCGTCACCATGGAAAAAGAGGGGATATGGCAAAAGCTCATAAAAACCCGAAAGCAAATAAAGAAGGAAATGTAACCCGGGAAAACAGGGAACGAAAAGACAAAGACCGGGTACTTCCGGATCAGGATGGACGCAAAAACCGTGCGGACGCACCGAAGCTTTCTGCTGAAGAACGTGAGAAACGGATGCAGGAAATGAAAAAAGTACGGGAAGATTATCAGGCACAGTTGCAGAAGATCATGAATGCTGATCAATATCAGGCATTTACTAAAAAGCAGGCTGAACGCGAACAGAAAAGACAGGAGCGTGGTGATAAAACAAAAGAGAACCGTTCTAAAAGATCAACTTCCGAAAAAGGTAAAAAACAGGTATAATCCTAACCCTTCATTTTAATCAGGTAAGTCAAGTAAACATAAGATTGATAAGTTTGTCTGAACACCCGGAAATATCGATTATTTCCGGGTGTTTCCTTTTTAAGAGTAATAACTTCCGGTCACTCTTACTTTTTAATCTTCAACTGTTTATTGAATGCGTTTGATCCATATAATGCCCAGGCGATCAAAGCCGGTTGGAAGAACAACCGGACAAACCGTTTTTGATCCGTATCTAATCCGAAGGCATCCCGGTGATTCACATACTGGGAGATGTTTCCAGGGAAAACAGCGGCAAAGAATGCGGCTGCCACCGGGCCCGTCAGTTTTTTCTCTTTGGACAGGAGCATTAATGCTAATCCCAAAGAGATCTCCACACCTCCGGATAATAAAACAGTCAGATCTTTACTGACCGGGACCCAGTCGGGAACCTGTGTCTGAAAATCCTTACGGGCAAAAGTCAGGTGACTAATGCCTGCAAATGTCAGAAATGCTCCTAATCCTATCCGGGCTATATTCTGAGAAAGACTCGCTTTTTTCATGTCTTTTTATTTTAAATGGTTTCACCTATATTTCTATTCCATTCTTATTTAACATATAGCGTGAATCATTTGTTTGTATAAAAAAGAAAGAGAAGATAGGGAAAGAGATTCCCCGAATTATGCTTATTTTTGAAAAAATAATAAGATAAAGGGTATGAGTTTTGCAGGGCATGTATATGATATGATACGCCGGGACAAAGAGAACCGGGAATTACGTAAACAGCTGCGGAAAAGGAATGAACCGCGGGAAACTTATCTGAAAGGAGATGCGTGTAAAGAGGAACCTCGTATGACCTTAGAAGAATGGGAGGAGATCAACCGCCGGTCTAAAGAGCGGAAAGGGAAGGAGCAGCAAGCCCGTTTATGGGTAGTGGTAGGTATTGTAGTGGCTTTCGCGCTTGCGCTTGGAATTATTGCCTTTATTTTTTAACTGTTTGTTCATCAGGAATGGAAATTTTCTCTAATCGAAAACACTCCTTGCAAAAAAACAACCTGTGAATATTTAGTTCACAGGTTGTTTTGTTTTATGAAACTACAGGTGGAAGTTTTATTTTGGGTAGTTTTCCATAGATACGATCAGATCCACTACTTTGCAGGAAAAACCGTATTCATTGTCGTACCAACTCACCAGCTTCACAAAAGCCGGGCTTAGGGACATACCTGCTTTGGCATCAAAGACTGAGGTTCTGGATTCACCGATGAAGTCACTGGAAACCACATCTTCATCTACATATCCCAGAATTCCTTTTAATTCATTTTCCGAAGCCTCTTTCATGACCTGGCAAATCTCTTCATAGGTGGCCGGATTTTCCAGACGGCAGGTCAGGTCAATCACTGATACGTCTAATACCGGTACCCGGAAAGATAAACCGGTGATCTTTCCTGAGAGTTCCGGTATGACTTTTCCCACTGCTTTAGCAGCTCCGGTAGTGGAAGGGATGATGTTTCCGGAAGCGGCCCGGCCACCCCGCCAGTCTTTCATCGAAGGGCCATCCACTGTTTTTTGAGTGGCTGTAGTGGCATGGATGGTTGTCATCAGTGCCTCTGATACTCCAAACTTATCATGCATCACTTTTACCAGAGGAGCTACACAATTCGTTGTACAGGATGCGTTTGAAACAATGGTTTCTCCTGCATACGTTTCATGATTCACACCCATAACGAACATGGGAGTGTCATCTTTCGGAGGTCCTGACATTACCACCCGTTTCGCTCCGGCTTTGATATGGCCCTCTGCTTTTTCTTTAGTGAGAAAGATCCCGGTAGATTCTACGATATATTCAGCTCCGATCTCATTCCACTTCAGGTCTTCCGGGTTTTTCTCAGCAGTCACCCGGATGGTCTGACCGTTTACCCGTAGGTTTCCGTCTATTACTTCTATCTCTCCATCAAATTTGCCGTGTACTGTGTCATACTTTAACATATACGCCATGTAATCAGCACTGATGAGGTCATTGATACCTACTACTGTTACATACTTATTGGATTGGGCTGCCCGAAAAACAAGACGGCCAATCCGTCCGAAACCGTTAATACCAATTTTAATCGCTTCCATAACAAATACCTATTTATAACGTGAATACTAAAAATGATGATATCTTTTCTGTTTATCATCCAATACAAAGATACGATATCCTTAAATTGGCAGCAATGACATATTACCGACAGATCCTGCCATTATTAACAGCAAATGATTATCTTTGTGGAGAGACAGATAAATCCTATGGAAAAACAAAAAAATATCAAACATGTTGTGATTATAGTTCCTCCTTATTCCACACTGTTAGATACATGTGGTCCGATGGATGTGTTCCAGAGAGCTATAGACCAGATGAAACTGTTAGAAAACAGGGTGGATTTTACGTATCATATTCATGTGGTTTCCACAACAAAAGCCAGACAGATACCGGTTTCTTCCGGTATATCTATTGTCAGTGAAGGTTCCTATAAAAACATCACCTATCCGGTAGATACTCTTATTGTTCCGGGATTGCCTCAAAAGACTGGTTATCAAGTGGGAAAAGATGTTTTGGCATGGCTAAAAGAGCAGTCCGGCCATGTACGCCGTATCTGTTCCGTTTGTGCCGGTGCGTTTATGCTGGCTGAAGCCGGGGTCCTGACCGGTAAAAAAGCAACTACTCACTGGATGTTATGTGAAAAACTGGCTAAAAACTATCCGCAAACCACGGTAGATCCGGAGGCGATCTTTGTGAAAGACGGGAATGTGTATACATCCGCCGGAATCACGACCGGGATGGATTTAGCACTGGGTTTGATCGAAGAGGATCTCGGAAAGTCTTTTGCCTTACAGATTGCCCGGATCATGGTACTCTATCTGAAACGTCCGGGAAATCAGACTCAATACAGTACGGTACTGGAATCCCAGCAGATCGACCATCAACCTATTCGTAAGGCTGTCGAATGGATCTATGACCATCTGCAGGAAGAGATCACTGTGGAGAAACTGGCTGAGCATACCCTCATGAGCCCCCGGAATTTTGCCAGGGTGTTTGCCCGTGAATTAAATATTACCCCGATTAAATATGTAGAAAAGCTACGTCTGGAAGCTGCTATCCGCTACCTGACGGAAACCCATCTTACTACGGATGAAATAGCCCACCTTTGTGGTTTGAAGAATAGCACCAATCTGAATCGTCTCTTCTTACATACCTTTGAAGTGACCCCTACCCAATACCGGAGAAACTTCCAGACCTCGTTTAGCCGGTAAAAGAAAAACAATTGACAGGAACCGGCTGTTACGAACAAAAGAAGTTTACACATGATTTAATCAAAACCAGAGGATATGAGATTCAGCGTGATCATCGCTTTTATAAGCGTTTTTTATTGTAGCGGACAGACCGTCCTGTTGGCTCAACAGATGGAGAAGGGGATGGATGTTAGCCTTTTGTTCGGTGTGAATTTAGGTGCGACCACACCGGTGCCTGTTCCAAATGAGTTGGATATTACTAAATATAACCCCAAATTTAATCCGAAGTTCGGGGCTACGGTCGCTTACTATTTTAATGAACGGTGGGGGATTGGTACAGGTTTGACACTCGACTGGAAAGGAATGAATGTGCATACGGAAGTAGATCAGGTTCATTTGAGTGTGGATGGTCCGAATCTGGGCACATTAACCGGTTATGTGACCGGAAAGAATACGACGCAGGTGAATACCTTATACTTAGTTCAACCGGTCTACGGATCTTTCCGCATTTCAACTAAATGGCAGGTAAAAGCCGGTATCTATATGGGAGAAGTCCTGCACCGCAAGTTTGAAGGAGATGTTTCTGATGTGATGATCCGGGTAGAAACACCTGTACAACAGGAGAGAGAGGTGGAATATGCCACGCTCAACTATAAGAGGGATGTACGTAAATTTGATCTTGGCGGTTTAGCCGGCGCAGAGTTCAGGATGAACGAACATGTGGGTTTCTTTGCTGATTTCACCTGGGGTTTTATTCCCTACTTCTCCAAAGAGGTGCCTATCCATTTTACGATGCGAAATATTTACTTCTCTCTGGGTGCTACCTATCGTTTCCGGTAAATGAATTTTATCATGCATTTTCCGGGCCGGTTTGTAATAGCTTCCTGTTTTCCGTGAGTGTAGCCCGGTAAACTGACTTCCGCGTTCACACCCTTTTCTATTTTTTCAATAGCTCTTTCAGAAGAGGCATCTCTTCGATCATATATCTTTTTTTGAAAGCTTCGATCTCGTTTTCCGTATAGATATCTTTATCTAATATCATCGCTTCAGCCGGGAAAGGCCGTTGATTACTGATCTTTACGTCAATTACGACTGGGATCTTACTTTCTCTGGCCTGTTCGAAGATCTCTTTCACTTGTTTCGGATGGGTGATCGTAAATCCTTTGGCTCCCATCCCTTCTGCTATTTTTGCATAATCAGCTCCCTGAAGGAGTATGCCGAATTTCTGGCGGTTCGTATCTTCCTGCTCTGCTTCGATAAATCCGAAGGAATCATTAGAGAATACGATATTGATCACCGGCAGGTTATATTTCACCTGGGTGATCACATCCTGCATCACCATCGAAAAGCCACCATCTCCACTTAATGTAAAAACCTGTCTTTCCGGGAAACTAAGTTTGGCTGCAATCCCACCCGGTACTCCATAACCCATGGTTGCGAATAGTCCGGATGTGGTAAAACGTTGTTTGTGTCCGTTCATTTTTAAATGCCGCACCGCATCGATCGTTACATTTCCGACATCTGTCACAAAAACCGCATCCTCTGTTGCGATCCGGTTGATCTCCCTGAAAACAGGCTCTACCCGCATCGGTACTTCATCACTGTTTTCAAAACTTTTCAACCAGTTTGACCAGTTCCGGCGGTTGCGGAGATTCGCCTCCAGAAAAGTGGTGGAAGGACGTTTGTTTCCCATAGCCACCATTCTTTTCATCGTCTCTTTTGCGTCTCCCAGAATAGCCACATCCGTTTTGTGCCGGCTACCCAGTTTGGAAGAATCGATATCCACCTGAATAAACTTGACGTCTGCCGGGAAGAAAATACGGGCAAACGGGAAATCACTACCCATGAAAAGGCTCAGGTCACAGGCTGCCAGTGCTTCATTTCCCGGTTTAGCAGCTACCCTTGCGGCGGAACCCATCAAATAAGGATGATCATCCGGCAGGACTCCTTTGGCTAACACGGAGATGACGACCGGCATGGAAAAATGCTCTGCTAACGCGATCAACTCCTCTCCGGCACCCCGGGTTCCCTGTCCTGCATAAATAACCGGACGTTCAGCGGATTCAATCAGTTTCAATGCATCCAGAATATCTTTATTATCCGGCAATGGAAGTCCGGTCCGGTGATTTTTAGCAGACGAGAGGGGAAGGTCCGGTATGTCCACAAATCCGTAATCTACCGGGAGGGTCACCACAGCCACTCCATTGTGCCTGTAGGCTTTCCGGATCGCTTCATCCACAATGAAAGGTAAGCTTTCCGGTGTCATGACCGTACGGTTGTATACGCTCACATCTGCAAACATAGGGTTCTCATTCATCTCCTGAAAAGAATTCAGGTTCATCGCTTTGGATGCGACTTGTCCGACTAAGGCAAGCACCGGAACATGATCCCATTGGGCATCATATAAACCATTGAACAGGTGGGTCGCTCCGGGACCGGCTGTGCCAAAACAGACCCCGATCTTTCCGGTTAGTTTGGCATCCGCTGCGGCAGCCATGGCACCGACCTCTTCGTGCCGTACCTGAATGTATTGGATGGTATCCCGTTTTTCATACAGGGCATCCATCGTGGAATTAAAAGATCCTCCGGGTATTCCGTAGATATGATCAATCCCCCAGCTTTCCAGTACATTCAACATGGCAACTCCTGATTTTATTTTCTTTTCCGGCGATTCCTGATTTCCCATATGATTCATCCTTTAAATCTTATTTATTCATGGATTTATAACATAGACCAACAGATGAATGTTCGCTTTTTTCTTTATATTTGACCGGATATACGCTAACAACTTATATTATGGAGCATCACATCCCGTCTGTAAAACTGGAAGGAAAGATGGCATTGAGTTTAAATGTATCAGAACAGGAACGTCTGGACAAAATGCTGCATCCCCACCGGTTAGAACTGAGTTGCCTGCTGATCGTGACGGAGGGAGAGGCAGAGATTACGGTCAACCTGTTTCGTTATCATATCAGGAGAAATAATATTGTTGTTGCTCTCTATGGAAGTGTGGTCCAGTTGACGGGTAGAAGTGACGATTTCAAAGTTGAAGTGATTGCTTTTTCTCCTGAATTTGTGACAGATATTGACCTGGTCAAAAACCTTCTGCCACACTTGGAAATGGTTCGTAATCATGCAGTCCTTTCTCTTGCAGACTATCACTTTCAATTGATCATGGAGTTCTACACGTTGTTTGCCAAAGTGTATAAACGGATGGATGAAAATCAGACGGAGAACCCCCAGGTGTTCCGTCATCTCCTGATCTCATTCTTTTATAGTGTCATTGCCATTTATGACCAGGGAAAGGTGAAAAGTGACCTGAAACCTCCGTCCCGCCAGGAAAAGATCACCAGTGACCTGATGACCTTAGTCGTTAAACATTACCGGGAGGAACGTACGATTGGGTTTTATGCGGAAAAACTGAATATCACCACCAAACATTTAAGCCTGACGGTCCGCAAAGTGACAGGGAAGACTGTCTCGGAAATTATAGCGGACGCGGTTATCTTAGATGCAAAAGCCCAGTTGAAAACATTAGACCTATCTATTCAGGAGATTTCCGACTCCCTCCATTTCGCAGACCAGTCATTCTTCGGAAAATATTTCAAAAGGCATACGGGCTTGTCTCCTAAAAGTTACCGTGAGAAGTACCAATTATAAGAAACAGGATGATTGTCATTTTCATAACTCGTGGAATTTTATAAAATGGAAAATAAAATGATTTTTTATCCCTTAAAAGTTGTACAATAGAGTTAATTCTCCTATTTTTGTAAAAGTTAAATGTAAAACAAAGTTTTATTTGATCCTGCCGCAATGCAGGTCATAAAAACTATTGGAGCGGGAGGGTATGTGATATATCCTCCCGTTTTTTTGTATATAAAACTTATTACTTTGTGCCGTAAGCCGGCTTTTGCAGTTTTCCTTCGCCAGGTTCCAAAAAGACCAATATATACAACAAAACGAACAGCTTCGAACCAAATAAATCCACGATATTTGTCATAAACAGAAATGTTCGGATATGAGTGAAAAGATTGTTGGAATGAGAGGATACATAACACAGGTGATCGGTCCTGTCGTGGACGTGAGGTTCGAGAATACCGGGACAAAAAGGAATCCTTTACCTTATATTCATGAAGCGTTAACGATCGAACATCCGGAAGGGGAAACGCTTACTCTTGAAGTGCAACAACATATAGGTGAAAATGTAGTCCGTACGATTGCTATGGATACGACGGATGGGTTGCGACGGGGAATGGATGTGTACGCCACAGGTTCAGCGATCGCAGTACCTGTGGGGGATCAGGTGAAAGGGCGTTTGTTAAATGTAACCGGACAAGCCATTGACGGCATGAAATCCCTTCAGAAAGAGAATGGGCAGTCTATCCATCGCCAGCCGCCCCGGTTTGAAGATCTGGTAACCAAACAGGAAGTACTTTATACCGGCATAAAAGTGATTGATCTTCTGGAACCCTATGTAAAAGGGGGTAAGATCGGACTGTTTGGCGGAGCAGGGGTAGGAAAAACGGTGTTAATCATGGAGTTGATCAATAATATCGCCAGGAAACACAACGGCTTTTCTGTTTTTGCAGGAGTCGGGGAACGAACCCGGGAAGGAAATGACCTGCTCCGGGAAATGATTGAAAGTAATGTGATCCGTTATGGTGAAGCTTTCCGGAAAAGGATGGAAGAAGGAGACTGGGACCTGTCACAGATCGACTATGAAGAGTTAGCCAAGTCACAGGCGACATTAGTGTTCGGGCAGATGAATGAACCGCCCGGAGCCCGTCTTTCTGTTGCTCTTTCCGGTTTGACGATCGCTGAATCTTTCCGGGATAACCATCCGGAAGGAGAGCAACGGGATATCCTGTTTTTCATTGATAATATTTTTCGCTTCACTCAGGCAGGATCAGAAGTCTCTGCCTTATTGGGACGTATGCCTTCGGCTGTGGGGTATCAACCTACTCTGGCGTCAGAAATGGGAGCGATGCAGGAGCGGATCACCTCCACGAAATATGGATCGATCACCTCTGTTCAGGCGGTCTATGTTCCTGCGGATGACCTGACTGATCCGGCTCCGGCCACCACTTTCACCCACCTGGATGCCACCACGGTATTAAGCCGGAAGATTACCGAACTGGGTATCTATCCCGCGGTAGATCCGTTGGAGTCCACCTCCCGGATCCTCGATCCGTTGATTGTGGGAGAGGAGCATTACGAAACAGCCCAGCAGGTGAAGCAGATCCTGCAACGAAATAAAGAACTACAGGATATTATCTCTATCCTTGGTATGGAAGATCTTTCGGAAGAAGACCGTACGGTAGTAAATCGTGCCCGGCGGATCCAACGTTTCCTGTCCCAGCCTTTCTCTGTTGCGGAGCAATTTACCGGTATACCGGGAGTTGCAGTAGATATTGCCGATACGATTCGTGGTTTCCGTATGATACTCCGGGGAGAGGTGGATCACCTCCCGGAACAGGCGTTTCTGAATGTAGGAACGATCGAAGAAGTGATAAAAAAAGGAGAAACACTTTTAACAACGAATGAGTAGAAAATGGAACTCTATTTGATTACTCCGCAGGAAACCAAAGGCTTCCGGGAGATCAGCAAGGTAACTTTACCGGGTAAATCCGGTCCTTTCACAGTGTTACATGGACATGCTCCGCTTCTTTCGGTACTGACTAACGGACAGGTGAGCTATCAGGCAGATGACTGTAGTGGTGTTTTTCCTGTTAGTAACGGGATTGTGAAAGTGCAGAATGACATTATCCAGATCATAACCGATACAACACTTTGATATATGAATAAAAGATATATTCGGTTGCAATTAAGGATTTTATTGATGCTATGCTTAGTCTACCTGGTGGTAGCATTATGTAGCGGATTATTCTTTTATTATATTCTGCCTCAGCAGTATTATGCTATATTTCCGGGAATCAGCCTGTTTTTCGGTATTTCAGGACTTCTCCTGAACTGGCGGCTTAGCAGAGTCCGGATGACGGACCCGGACCGGTTATTCAATGTATTTATGGTGGGACGTATGTGGAAGTTTGTGGCAACCCTGGCTTTCCTGTTCCTGTATGTGATCTTTGATAAGGAAAATAAGGTTGTGTTTGGTATTTCACTCATGTTGAACTATATCCTTTATTCCGCTTTGGAGATCTATATTCTTTATCTCTATCATAAACGGATCCATCGGCATGCGAATAAAAATAAAAAATAGGGTCCTCTTTTCGCTGGTTAGCTTCCTGCTTCTCCTGTGCTCCGGCCAGGTGAAAGCCGAAGGGATAGATGTGAAAGAGATCGTGTATGAACATCTGGGAGATTCCTATGAATGGCACCTGGGCAAATGGGGAGAAAAAGAGATTTCTATCTCTTTGCCGGTCATACTTTATAATAAAGATACCGGATGGGAGTTTTTTCTCTCTTCCCGTTTGGCACATGGGCAGGAATACGCAGGGTACATGATGGCAACTGAAGGAACTTACGCCGGTAAAATTGTCAGACTAAATCCGGAAGGAGAGTGGAAACGGCCCCTTCTGGACCTCTCCCTAACTAAAAACGTGATTGGATTATGGATTCATTCCATGATCCTGCTATGCCTGATCCTTTCATTGGCCCGTCACTACCGTAAAGGGGAGCTCAGGCCACCATCCGGGATCAAAGGAGCGGTGGAGATCCTGCTCATCTATATGGATGAGGGGGTGATCCGTCCCTGCATAGGAGATGATTACCGGCGTTTTAGTCCCTATTTGCTGACGGTATTCTTTTTTATTCTCATCAATAACCTGATGGGATTAGTCCCTTTCTTTCCGGGAGGGGCTAACCTGACCGGAAATATAGCTATCACGATGGTGCTGGCTCTCGCAACCTTTTTAGTGGTCAATCTAAATGGAAGCCGGTCCTATTGGAAAGAGATCCTGTGGCCGGAAGTTCCTGTCTGGCTGAAAATCCCGGTGCCTCTGATGCCGGTGATTGAACTGTTCGGGATCTTTACCAAACCTTTCGCTCTCATGATTCGTCTTTTTGCCAATATTATGGCAGGACATGCAGTGATACTGGGGTTAGTCAGCCTCATCTTTATAGCTGCCAGTATGGGTGCTGCGATCAGTACGGGAATGACCTTCTTGTCTGTTCTGTTCACCCTGTTCATGAATTGTGTGGAGTTGTTGGTCGCTTTTATACAGGCATACGTATTTACGCTGTTGTCTGCTGTTTTTATCGGTTCGGCACAGGTGAAGCATATAAATAAATGAGGCAAAGGTGTCAGGGAGTTAAGGAAGATCTTTTTACTTAACTACGAAAGAGCAAAGTAACTGTTACCTCCTTGACTACTTTACCTCCAGACTTAAATTATTAATTAAAAAAGAAGAATATGGTATTAGCAACATTACTATCCGCAGCAGGCGGATTAAATCTCGGAACACTGGGAGCAACGATTGGAGTCGGTCTGGCAGCGATCGGCGCAGCGTTAGGTATCGGCAAGATTGGGGCATCCGCGATGGAAGCGATCGCCCGTCAGCCGGAAGCGACTGATAATATTCGGATGAATATGATCATTGTTGCAGCTTTGATTGAGGGGGTTGCCCTGTTTGCAGTAGTAGTTTGTTTTCTTGCCCTTTAATTATTACCATCATGTCACTTTTAGTTCCTGATATAGGTTTGTTATTCTGGATGACTCTCTCTTTTGGGATTCTCCTTTTTATACTGGTCCGGTATGCATTTCCCCGGATAAACCAGGCAATTGAGGAGAGGAATAGGCAGATCAACCTTTCGTTGGAGGAGGTCCGGCAGGCCCGGGAAATCCGTTCAATGGCGGAAGAAGAGGCTCGCCGGATCCGGGAGGAAGCAAACCGGGAATATGCAGGTATGATGACGAAAGCGGGAGAGTTGAAAGAACAAATCCTGGCCGATGCCCGTCAGGAGGCGCAGGCGGAGATGGCGGTGATCCGGGAAAAAGCGTACCGGGAAATAGAGGAGCATAGGCAACAGGTGATGGCTCAGGCCGGAAAAGAGATTGTAGAGCTTTCCGCCGGAATAGCGGAAAAAGCGCTTCGCCGCACGCTGGATTCCTCCGGCCGGCAGAAAGAGCTGATCCGGCAGCTTATGGAAGAGGAGAGACATCTGAAAATGATTTGATATGAAGCTGGGAATGATCGCTGCCGGCTAGGTCAGGGCCAGTTTTGCCGAGTCAGGTAAAATGGGGCAGGCAGAT
>JAJQEE010000126.1:0-9334 GCA_021201865.1 Tannerellaceae bacterium
CGCAAAAGGGCAAACCGGGTCTGTCCATGGGCCGGCACGGGTATAGGGAAAGTGGATCCAATATGCTCCTTTCCGCTGGCACATTGCTCCGGAGGAGGTGGATCCGTATCTGAGTTACCGGCTGATTGAACCCGGATATGAGGTCTGGAATAAGATCCAGATCCGGGAGCGGCATGTGGAAAGTTTTTCCGAACGGGTGATCGCGGATAATAATCTGACGGAGGGTTCCTGTATGAATTGCCATGTTTATGGTAACCAGGATCCGGATCTCTCTTTTCTGCATGTAAGAGGCGGGAAAGGGGGAACTGTGTTAAACCGGAACGGTTCTCTGCGGAAGATCAATACGTTGGGAGAAGGAATGATCTCTACAGCCGTGTATGGAAATTTTCATCCTTCCGGCAGATATATAGTCTTCTCTACGAATATAATTATACCGGAATTTCATGCGTTCCGGGGAGAAAAACTTGAAGTGTATGATACGGTGTCTGACCTGATCGTGCTGGATCCGGATGAGAACCGGATAATTACCTCTCCCTTAGTAACGGAGACAGATGCGCTCGAAACCTTTCCTGTCTTTTCCGCGGATGGAAAAGCGATCTATTTCTGCCGGGCGGAATCGCTTTCCCTGCCGGATAGTATTCATTCCCTGAAATATGACCTGTGCCGTATCCCGTTTGATGCTGTGAC
Organism: Tannerellaceae bacterium; assembly: GCA_021201865.1. Taxonomy (GTDB): domain Bacteria; phylum Bacteroidota; class Bacteroidia; order Bacteroidales; family Tannerellaceae; genus UBA4116. The sequence continues at coordinate 688 of JAJQEE010000126.1, forward strand.
CGGTAGCTGGGGGGAAGAGATCGAGACCATTTATTCCGGACAGGAACACGGAAAGTCAGTTTGCCATCCGAAAACTTCTCCGGATGGACGTTTTCTCTCTTTTACGGTCGCGGACTATGGGACCTTCCCTATCTGGCACCGGGAGGCTTCCCTGCATTGGATTGATTTGCAGACCGGCGGTCTGAATCCTTTGGAGGAAGTAAATTCGGATAAATCAGATACCTATCATAGTTGGTCTTCTAATAGCCGGTGGTTTGTTTTTGCAAGCAAAAGAGAGGATGGTTTGTATGGAAAACCCTATTTTTGTTATGTGGACAGCACCGGGAAGGCTCATAAACCATTTGTCCTTCCCCAAAGGGATCCGGCGACCTATGATTTTACCCTGAAATCCTATAATATACCGGAACTCTCCACAGGTCCTCTTCCTTTTCAGGCGGCAGATATTGAGCACTGGTATGAGCATACGGAAGCGGAAAGGATGAACATTGTGAGATAAAAAGTAAAAACCATGGAAAAAAACACGCTATATAAAGAGTTTGGATTGACCTTTCTGTTAGGGGGGTGCATCTTTTTGTTTTTTGGATGGCTCTATCCATTCCATTTAGTTTATCAGGAACAATACCAACTGTTTCTTTTTACGTCTGATTATCTGGCGGAAACTGTGGGCCGGCCGGGTGGGATGGTTAATTATCTCGGACGTTTTATCACTCAGTTCTTCTATTTTCCCTGGATAGGGGCAGCGCTGGTTGCTTTGTTGCTTGTTTTTCTTCAGCGGGAAATGGCGGGGATCATGAAGAGGTTCCGGAATAGCTCTGTTTGTCTGCCTTTGAGCTGTATTCCTTCCCTGTTCTACTGGGTTTTATTATGTGATGAAAATATGATGCCGGGTGGGATCTTCGCATTGTTGCTGGTATTAGCCGGAGCATTGGTTTATTTTTCTCTTCCTTCTGTAAAAGTGAGGGGAATATATGGGGTTGTGATGATCCCGGCTTTGTATTGGTTTACCGGGGGAGCTTTCCTGATTTTTGTAGGGTTATCTCTTTGTTGGGAAATACAGGTGAAGAAAGAATCCGGTAAATGGGTATGGAGCATGCTTGCTGCCTTTTTATTGATTAGTTTATTATTACCGCTCGCGGCTAAACTGTGGTTGGTTCAGTATCCTTTGTCTAAATTGTGGACCGGTGCGGAGTATTACCGTTTCCGGCATATCTTCCCGAATGTCATACCGCTTGTATGGATGATGGTAGTTCTCATTCCGGTAGTCTCCCGCTATCTTCCGGAGAAGTCTGCGAAGCAGGGAGGGGTCTGGTTTACGGGCTTAGTGGTCCTGCTGTTCGGATGTACGGGTTATTTAGTGTATACGAATGCGGATTTCCGGAAAGAAGAGGTGATGCGATATGATTACTATGCCCGTCACAGGCAGTGGAGTAAAATCATTGCGTATGCGGATCAAAAGACTCCGGATGCTCCTTTGTCCGTAGCCTGCCTGAACTTAGCCTTAGCCAAAGAGGGGATCCTGGGAGAGCGGATGTTCTCTTATTTCCAGAATGGCCCGGAAGGGTTGATGCCTTCTTTCTTGATTGATTTTACGGTGCCGATGACTACGAATGAAATCTATTATCACCTCGGTTTTATCAATATTTCCAAACGATTTGTTTTTGAGGCGATGGAATCGATCCCGGATTTCCAGAAGAGTGCCCGTGCCGTGAAACGGCTGGCAGAGGCGAATCTGATCATGGGTGAATATGCCGTTGCTGCTAAATACCTGAAGATACTTCAGCAAACATGGGTCTATAGAAAATGGGCTACGCATGCATTGACTGTTTTGGGAGATGACGAACGGATTGAAGCCCATCCGGAATGGGGAATGCTCCGGAAATACAGATTGCAACAGGATTTCCTGTTTAGTGAACAGGAAAAGGATATGATGTTAGGATTGTTGCTGCAACAGGACTATACGAACCGGATGGCTTTTGATTATCTGATGGCTTATACGCTGTTGACGAAGAATCTCCCACATTTTCAACCTTATTTCCGCCTGGGAGAGCCACTTACTTTGCAGGGGATACCGAAAGCCTACCAGGAAGCCTTGATCTATATCTGGGGATTAACCAATAACGATCCGTCCCGGTCTATCCCTTATCCAATCAGTAGTACTGTAAAAAGCCGGGTAGAAGCCTACCGGAAAATATATACCACCTATCCGAATCCGGAACCGATGCTGAAAAGCCAGTTCTCGGATACGTATTGGTATTATTATCATTTTAGGAAATAAGGTTAAAAGAGTGATAAAAAAATATATATGCAAAAACAGATAAACTATTTTATTTTATTCATCGGGTGCTGGCTTTGTTTGTCCTCCTGTGATGAGAAGGTGGAAGCTGCCCGGCATTTGCAGGAAATACCTGTTCTCTTTCCGGATTATACGGAGGTGACTGTTCCCGCTTCTGTGGCTCCTCTGAATTTTACATTGGAAGGAGAATTTTCTAAAATAGATGTAGTGGTAGAAGGGGAAAGAGGTTCCCGGATCCATGTGCAGCATGGGAAAGAAATTTGTTTTCCTTTGAAAGCATGGCGGAATATGCTGGAAGAGAATAAGGGGGGAAAACTGATGGTGCATGTGTCTGTGAAAAGGGATGGCCAATGGTGGCAATATACTCCCTTTCCTATCTATGTCAGTGAGTTTCCGGTTGATTACGGACTGGTATACCGGCGGATAGCACCTGGGTATGAGGTGTATAGTAAGATGGGGATCTATGAAAGGAACCTTTCAGACTTCAGGGAAAGACCCCTGATCGAAAATACATTGGTTTCAGGGTGTGTGAATTGTCACTCTTTTCCGATGGGAGATCCGTCCCGGATGAGTTTGCATATCCGGGGTGACCATGGAGGGACTGTATTGACTTCCGGAGGAAGTGCGGAAGTATACCATACGAAAACAGATCAGACCCTTGCCTCCTGTGTCTATCCCTATTGGCATCCTTCGGGTAAATATATTGCTTATTCGGTGAATGAAACCCAACAGGTTTTTCATTCTTTCCAGCATAAAAGAGTGGAAGTGGTGGACTGGGATTCAGATGTGGTCATTTATAATGTAGAGACCCAGGAATTGTTCTCTTGTCCCCAATTGAAAGCGCCGGATAGGATGGAGACCTTTCCAGCGTTCTCTCCGGATGGCCAAACGTTGTATTTCTGTTCTGCGGAGGTGAAACAGCTTCCGGCGGAATATGACCAGATCCGGTACAGTTTATGCAGTATCGGTTTTGACCCGGCAACCGGACGTTTTTCTGAGCAGGTGGATACCTTGGTTTCCGCTGCGGATCTGAATAAAAGTGTCTCTTTCCCCCGTCCTTCATACGATGGTACTTATTTAATGTATACCTTGTCCGATTACGGGAACTTTTCCATCTGGCATCCGGAATCCGATCTCTGGCTGATGGATCTGGCTACCGGAGAAACCCGGGCGCTGGACGAAGTGAACAGTGACAACGTAGACAGCTATCATAGCTGGAGTAGTAATTCCCGTTGGTTTGTGTTCAGTAGCCGCCGGATAGACGGATTATATACCCGTCCTTATTTAGCCTCTATCGATGAACAGGGAAAGATCAGTAAACCTTTCCTGCTTCCCCAGGAACATACCCACTATTATGAAAACTCATTCTATTCGTTCAATATCCCCGAATTTGTTACAGGCCCGGTTCAACTGGATCCCCGGGAGGTAGAACATAAAGCCTTATCCAAGGAACGGAAATCCTTTACTTATAAGAACTAATTGTTCCCCGCGCAGGCGGGGATCGCAAAGGAAGAGGCCGTCTCCTTTCTTTTGTAATTGAAACTGCCGGTTCTTCTGCGATTCCCGCCTGCGCGGGAAACAGGGTTTTCTTCAAATAGAAAACATTTCATTTATTAATAATAACCCATCAACCTGATTATGAAAAATAATAATTCCTCCTATTTTGTATATATAATGAGTAATTCTTATGATACTGTATTATATATCGGATTTACGAATGACCTGTTGCGAAGGGTTAGAGAACATAAAGAGGGTTTGGCCGATGGATTTACGAAAAAATATAATTGTCACAAGTTAGTATATGTCGAACTATTTCACACTGTGGAAGAGGCTGTGATCCGGGAAAAACAAATGAAAAAGTGGCATCGGTCATGGAAAGAGAGGCTAATAAATGAAGTAAATAAAGAACGGGAAGATCTGGCAGAGAACTGGGAGAGAGTTCATGAAATACTTACTTGTTTCCCGGGTAAATAACAAAGTAAATCCTGTTCCCCGCGCAGGCGGGAATCGCAAAGGAAGAGGCCGTCTCCTTTCTTTTGTAATTGAAACTGTCGGTTCTTTTGCGATTCCCGCCTACGCGGGAAACAGGTTATAAGCAAAAATATGTATAGAATTGTAATTCTAAATTTGTTGTTGGTTAATATTTTAACTTGTAAGGCTCTATTAGAGATGAGAGATGCATGAGAGATGGAAAAAGGGCATCTCTCATACCTGCTTTCCCCATCCATACAGGGATTGGAGGTATTATATGAGAGATGAGAGATGATTTTGCAAAAATCGTTGTAGTAGGAGGTTTTATTTCTTTTCTTCGAGGAATTTCAGGGCTTTCTCTAAATCTTCCGGGGTATCAATTCCGATGGTTTCGTAATGGGTGATCCCTACTTTTATCCGGTAGCCGTTTTCGAGCCAGCGGAGTTGTTCGAGACTTTCTGCCTGCTCGAGGGAAGAGGGGGGAAGCTGGGTGATCTCTTTCAGGATATCTGTCCGGTAAGCATAGAGTCCGATATGTTTATAGAAAGTATGTTTCTTTAGCCATTCGGTGTGTTTATCTCCCCGAATGTAGGGAACAATTGAACGGCTGAAATAGAGTGCTTCGCTATTTTTATTCAGGACTACTTTCGGAGTGTTGGGATTAAATAGCTCTTTTTCAAAATCCGCTTCTGCGGAAAAAGGCTTCACTAAGGTCGCGATCTGCGTGCGCTCGTCTTCGAAGCAGGATTTTAAGATCCCGATCTGTTCCGGCTGGATGAATGGTTCGTCTCCCTGTATGTTAATCACCACATCATAGGGGGCAGATGCCTGGGTATAGGCTTCATAGCAACGGTCTGTTCCACTGGTATGCCGGTCAGAGGTCATTACCACATTTCCTCCGAATGCTTTTACTGCCGCCTGGATCCGTTCATCATCTGTTGCCACACAAACGTGTTCGAGACTTTTCTGTACCTGTTCGTACACCCGTTGGATCATGGGTTTTCCTCCTAATATGGCTAACGGTTTTCCCGGAAAGCGGGTGGAGGCATATCTGGCTGGTATAATTCCTAAGAAGCGCATATTTTTTAATTAATAGTCAGCAGTTGAAAGAGTTATTATTCAGCTCGTTCAAAAGTTCAAAGATCCATGTTTCAGGTTTAAACTTTGAACTTTAAACCTGGAACCTTCAATCCTTTCATATTATATATCATCAACGTATTTTCCTGACTTCTTTAACTCCTGACTGGTGAAATGAGTTAATCATATTTAACTGTCAAAATTAGTGATTTATTTTAATTTTGCGGTTTAAAGAGGAGAACAAAGTGAAGAAGAGGCATCCGATAGAGGTATTGATTGAGCAGGGAGAACATCAGCAACTGGACTTTAAGTTTGAAGTAAGCGATAGTAAAAAGATCGCCCGGACCCTGAGTGCGTTTGCCAATACGGACGGTGGCCGCTTATTGATTGGTGTAAAAGATAACGGACATATTTCGGGAGTGAGAAGTGAGGAGGAATATTATATGATCGAAGCGGCTTCCCATATGTATACGAAACCTCAGGTTTCTTTTACGGCTACCCGGTGGGATGTGCAGGGGAAAACCGTACTGGAAATATATGTGGCTCCCAGCCCGGATAAACCGCATGCGGCTCCCGACAAAGAGGACCGTTATAAGGCTTATATCCGGGTGAAAGATGAAAATATGTTAGCCAATGAGGTCCTGATGTATTCCTGGAAGAAAAAACAGCGGTCATCCGGGATCCTTTTAAAGGTGAGTAAGCCGGTGGAGAAACTGTTTCTCTATCTGGATGATCATTCCTTTATCAATATCCACCAGTTTTGCCGGATTGCCCACATTAATTATTATACGGCAAGAAATATTCTCAGTGACCTGATGGCCATTGATTCCATCGAATATGCCGTCCGTGATAAACAAATTGTCTATCAACGGATCTCATAAACATATACCTGTGCATTCTCCACCCGTGAGACTTTGACCTCTTTATCCTTTTCAATGAAACCGGATTCGGATACGGCATCATAGATTTCCTTTTCAATGACTACTTTTCCGGAGGGACGCAGCACGGTAGCTGACGTACCGGTTTTTCCTATCAGGCCGGATATATCAGGAACGGAAATTGCATCCTTCAGATCGGTATGTAAGGCTATTTTATTCAGGATTCCCCGGCTGCCGATCTTGTTGGATAGCCATATAATGAGAAAGATGCTAAGTACTAAGCTGATTAACACCGTCAGGGTCGCATTTCCTACTTCTGCGTTGGTTACCCCCTCAAAGTTGAAATCGGTATTGTTAAGAAGGGCGGTTGTCAGTCCGGTAATTATACAGATAATGCCGCTGATACCGGCTACACCAAAGCCGGGTATGACAAATATCTCCACAAAAATGAGGATTACTCCGATGATGAACAGCAGGATCTCCCAGTTTTGCGCTAATCCGTCTATATATAAAGGAGCAAAATAAAGAATAGCCGCTATAATGGCTGCCGCGGATGGAAAACCGATCCCCGGGGTTTGCATCTCAAAATAGATCCCTCCTATAATAATAATGATAAGGAGTGACTGAAGGATGGGACTCAGGAGGAACCCTTTCAGGTGATCAAACCAGGAGGGTGTGTATTGCCGGATCTCATAATCCGTATATCCTAATTGCTGAACCACCTCATCAATGGATTCTACGATCCCGTCGCAATATCCCCATCGCACTGCTTCTTCTGCCGTAAAAGTTAAGACTTTACCGGTATCTATCAGATTCGGTATTACCACCCGCTCATCCACCATGGCCTCTGCAATAGCCGGGTCCCGTTTCCACCGGAAGGTGGTGTCATTTCCCTGAATGATCGTATCTTTTCCATGCGCTTCCGCCGTAGAACGGATCATGGAGCGCATATAGGACTGATATTTGTCCGGCATAGCGGCTCCGGTCTGGTTTACCACGGTGGCTGCTCCGATGTTGGCCCCCTTTCTCATAAAGATGTTCCGGGCGGCAATAGAGATCAGGGCTCCGGCTGAGGCGGCATTATTATCTATGAAAACAGACACAGGAATGGGATTATATAAAATCGCGGTACGCATCGAATCCGCCGCTTCCACCAATCCTCCATAGGTGTTCATATGGATAATAACCGCATCTGCCCGTAGGCTGTCCGCTTCTGTGAGACCATTCTTTAAGTAAAGCCAGGTGGTATGATCGATCTCTTTTTTGATATCTATTACATAGATGGTCGCCTCTTTTTCTGCGCTTAATAATAGATTATTAAGAAGAAAAAGTATTGTAAAAGTGAATATTTTTACTATCTTTAGCATGATTAAATGTTGTCAAAACTAATTTTAAAACTTGTAAATATGATAAACCCGGTTGTAAAATATGGTCATTGCTGAAATACCATGTTGTAAATTCTGATCAAAACTAACTCGTTTCTAATCAAATATTTAAAGAACCTGATTTTGGTCTTAATATTCATCAAATGGCCATAGCGTTATGTATTAATTACTATATTTGTACATCTTTCAACGATAACTGGAAGATGTTCTTAAAGTATTTAACCGATTATAATAATTAGAATTATGAATGCGTTGCAATTTCAGAAAAAATTATTGAGCATGCAAGAGAACATGATGAATTTTGCATTGATGCTAACGGCGAACCGTGATGACGCTCAGGATTTATTACAAGACACAACGCTTAAGGTTTTAGACAATCAGGATAAATTTGTAGATAATATTAATTTTAAAGGTTGGGTTTTAACCGTAATGCGTAATATATTCATAAACAACTATCATAAAATTGTACGGACGCAGACCGTGGTCGATCAGGGTGTGGATCTCTACAATCTGGACGTGATCAATGATTCCGGCTTTGACTCCCCGGACGGTGCTTACCAGATCCAGGAGATTACCAAGGCAATAAACAGTCTGAACAGTGAACTAAAAATTCCTTTCTCCATGTTTTTAAGTGGCTATAAATATAATGAAATAGCGGACCGCCTGAATGTTCCTTTAGGAACAGTAAAGAGCCGGATCTTCTTTGCCCGCCAGGAGCTGCAGAAGGTATTGAAGGATTTCCATCAGGGATAAGAAAGTTAATACTATATTAGTAAGCCTATCTTCTATAACAGAAAGATAGGCTTTTTTTATAGTATAGGGACTATGTATTAGCTATTTTATCCTTTCTAAATATTCACAGAACAACTTATTTCTGTTGTTTTGAATAATCATAGTTCTGTAGAAACTATGGTGTGTTTTTAATAAATTGGATAATTAATTCTCGATTTATATTTAAATAGAGGAGAATAGAGAAATGATTCTTTAATTTTTTTTCCTTTATTCAGGGAAATAATAAATATATGTTTTAGAAAATATTAAAA
>JAJQEE010000126.1:9344-24578 GCA_021201865.1 Tannerellaceae bacterium
CTGTGAATACATCAATTATTTGTTAAATAATACTATAAAAACCATAGTAATAGAATAAAAATGAATACGCCAGGTAGTTTTTAGACCATAAAACTTTTTATTCTACTAAGGAAAAGTTCTTTTAAGTTATGAAATTGTATAAGTTTCTACAGAACTACTGAAGAAAGTTGTAATTCTTTCAGGGGAAAGTAGATAAGAGATATGTGAATTAACCTTATACAACATAGTTGAAGATTTATCTTTTGACTATTTGTATATATTATTAATGTTAATCTATTATGTTATGACGAACAAACAGTTGGCTTTTTTTAAAAGTGGGCTTGGTTTAGCTCTTTGTTTTTTGCTGGTGGGATCAGGTTATTCATCACCTGTTCATGCTACAGAATCAGGGGTTGCGATTAACCAACAAGCAAGAAAGATTACCGGTCGGGTAACTGACACCCGGGGCGAAACCCTTTTAGGTGTGAACGTTGTGGTTCAGGGAACAACTAACGGTACCATTACTGATCTGGATGGTAATTTTTCTTTGGAGGCAGAACCGAACGCTGTTCTTGTCTTTTCTTATATCGGATACCATACCCTTAATGTCCCGGCATCCGAAACAGTTCTCAACGTTGTGTTAAGAGAGGATACCCAAAATCTGGATGAGGTAATTGTTGTAGGGTATAGTACTCAGCAGAAAAAGGATATTACCGGTTCTGTTGCAGTAGTAGATACCAAAGACCTGCTTGCTTCTTCCGGTTCTTCTGCTACCCAGCAGTTGCAGGGTAAGGCTGCCGGTGTATATATCGGACAGTCCGGATCTCCGGGATCTCCGGCGATGGTTCGTATTCGTGGTGTTAATACTGTAAATGATAACGGTCCATTATATGTTATTGATGGAGTTTCTACCCGTAATCAGGATCTTAGCACCATGAACCCGAATGATATTGAAAGTATGCAGGTGTTGAAAGATGCTTCTGCTGCTGCTGTCTATGGAGCTCAGGCTGCGAATGGTGTTATTTTGATCACTACCAAAAAAGGAACAAAAACAGGTCAGCCTGTTTTGACTTATGATGGATATGTAGGCGTTCAGAAAACTGCTAAGCGTTACGATGTTTTGGGATCTATGGATCGTATAAATCTGGAATGGGAAGCAAAAAAGAATAATTACCGGATTTTGGGAGTGGATGAACTACCTTCCCATGTTCAATTTGGAGAAGGCCTGAGTCCTTCTATTCCTAATTACCTGACTCAGGCAGGTGCCGGTGGTAGTAAAAATATTGATCCTTCAGATTATAGTTATCCTAATAATACGTACGCTGAATTTTCGGATACAAACTGGTGGGATGAAGTGGATCGTGCTGCAATGATGCAAAATCATCAGGTAAGCCTTGCCGGAGGTACAGAAAAAGGACAATATAATTTTAGCGCTAACTATTACAAACAGGATGGTACGGTTATTGAGTCTTATTATCAAAGATATCAGGTACGTGCTAACACTTCCTTTAATGTAAGAGATTGGTTAAGAATCGGGGAAAATCTAACCTATGCATTTGCTAAAGATAACGGTTTGAGCCCTAGTGGAGCAGAAAGTAATCCTTATTCATGGACTTATCGTGCGTCCCCTTATGTACCTGTATATGATATTGAAAATAATTTTGCCGGTTCTATTTATGCAGGTACCGGTAACTTCCAGAATCCGGTAGCAAATCAGATCCGTAATAAAGACAATTATTATACAAATACCCGTATTTTTGGTAATATGTTTGCCGAATTGGATCTATATAAAGGATTGACTTTCCGTACGAACTTCGGTCTGGATTATAAAGGTGCTTATTCGTACCGTATGGAGAAATTAAATCCTGAATTCTCAGAATCCATGGGAACAAATAACCTGGAGGAGGTTTCTGATTTTACTTACCGTTGGGTATGGAATAATACAATGACTTATACGGCTACGTTCAATGATATACATAAATTAACTGTGTTAGTTGGTACGGAAGCTATTCGTGATGGACTTGGAAGAAAAATGACAGGAAAACGTTATCATTACCTGTATGAAGATGATCCCAATACCTGGACATTAGATATGGGGAAAAGAGATGATGATCGTGAAGCTAATTCGGAATATAAAGGAGAATTTGCTTTATTCGGGATCTTTGGTCGTGTAGACTATGCGTTTAAAGATAAATATTTAGTAACCGGAATTATGCGTCGTGACGGTGTTTCCCGTTTTTCCAAAAACAACCGTTATGGTATATTCCCTTCCATTTCTCTTGGATGGCGTATGTCAGAAGAAGGTTTTATGGATTCTACCCGGGAATGGTTAGATGATTTGAAGTTCCGTGTTGGATATGGACAAACCGGTAACTCTGAAGTGCCACGTACTACTAACTTTGCTTATGAATATGATACACAGCCTGGTTATACTAACTATTTTATTAATGGAGCAAATACTACGCCGGAAGTTGGATACCGTTTGGGTAAATATGGTAATGAAGATACGAAATGGGAATCCTTAGAATCTGTGAATGTGGGGGTCGATGCGACTATACTTAATGGCAAATTTGGTGTGGGACTTGAATGGTACTACAAAAAAACCACCGATATGTTAGTGGAGGCTGCCTATTCTGCATTTGCCGGTGAAGCTGATAAACCCTATATCAATTTTGGGGATATGAAAAATACCGGTGTGGATGTGAATTTCAATTATCGGGATTCTAAAGGTGATTGGTCATGGGATGTTAACCTGAATGTTTCTCATTATAAGAATGAAGTATTGCGTATTGATGAATCCGATGATGCTTCTTTCTGGGGATCAGGTACCCGCCTTTCCGGATACGTAACCCGTACTACTAAAGGACATGCTATTTCTGAATTTTATGGATATAAAGTGGATGGGTTTTATGAATCTGTGGAAGATGTAATGAATTGTATGCCGTTAGGTAACACAATTACTACTCGTGAAGAAGCAGAACAATGGATTGGTAAATTTAAATTTGCAGACCTGGATGGTGATGGTAAATTAACAACGGATGACCGTACATTCATTGGTTCCCCTCATCCGGATCTCATTCTGGGTTTGAATACAACTGTAACGTGGAAAAACTGGGATTTGACCACTTTCTGGTATTCTACTATTGGAAATCAACTGTTTAATAATACAAAATATTTTACGGATTTCTGGTTGTTTGAAGGTAATAGATCCTCCCGTATGCGTGATTTATCATGGACACCCGGTGCAGACAACAGCAAAGCGATTCTTCCGATTTTAGATTATGGGGATACGTACTCTGGAACAAATGCCAGTTCCTATTATGTGGAAAACGCTTCATTCCTGCGTTTGAAAAACGTGGTAGTAGGATACACATTCCCAAGAAAATGGTTAAGCAAAGCAACTATACAAAATCTCCGGGTATACGTACAAGCTGAAAATCTCTTTACCATTACCGGTTATTCCGGTCTGGATCCTGAATTTACGAATGCTGATATTAGTGAAGAAAGTGGTGGTGACTTGAGAAGAGGTGTGGATATGGGTGGTTGGCCAGTATGCAGGAAGTTCCTCTTTGGTGTGAACTTCACATTCTAAGTATGATATGTTTACAGGTCGTAATAATTAAAAAAGTAAATGATCATGAAAAATAAATATAAAATTTTACTGTTAGGCGTTGCCAGTATATTGGTTACGAGTTCTTGCGGAGAAGATTTCCTATATAAAGATCCACAGGGAAGTTTGACGGATGAACAGCTTGCAAATGCAACGGGTGTTGATTTGTTAACAATTAGCACGTATGCTGCTTTATATTCCAGAGCAGCCGGAGTTGAAACATACCAGGCTACCCCTTTCAACTGGGTGTGGGGTGGAATATATGGTGGAGACGCTAATAAAGGTTCTGACCCGGGCGATCAATCTGTTTTGAATGAAGTTGAAATGTATAATACCATGTCAACGAATGGATATATCAGCTCTAAATGGGGTTGGGTCTATATGGCAGTGAAACGTGCCAACGTCGCTTTGCAGGCATGGGAAGGTGCGGACGATATGACTGAAGATGTACGGAAATCCCGTTTTGGAGAATTAAAATTCTTACGTGCTTTATTTTATTTTGAAGGGGTAAGAGTGTTTGGTCCTTATATTTCATGGATTGATGAAACTTATAAAGAAAACAATCCAAAGGTTCATAATGATGTGGATATTTATCCTAAAATTTTAGCTGACATAGAGGATGCTCTTGAGAACCTTGAGAATTTAAAAGATCATAAACAAAGTGATATTGGTAGGCCTAACTACTGGGCTGCAATGGCCTTAAAAGCAAAAATACTGATGCATAAGGGTGATTTGGCAGAGGCAAAACCTATCTTAAAAAGGGTGATTGAAGAGGGAGTTACTTCTTCCGGTGAACGATATGCACTGGAAGATGATTTAAACAATAACTTTAATGCTCTGACGGAAAATGGCAAAGAATCTATTTTTGCTGTTCAGTTTGGTGCAGATCCTGATACCGGAAATGGTGCTTTTGCACTAAACTATCCTCATAATTCAGGTCCTGGCGGATGTTGTGGATTTTATCAGCCATCTTTTGAATTGGTGAATTCATTTCAGGTAGATGAAAATGGGCTTCCTTATCTGGATGGTGAATATAGAAGCAAACCTTCCGTATCCGTAAAAGGAGCTGGTGGAGTGGATGATCCTGTAGGGATTAATGATAACACGATCCCTGTAGATCCACGTCTGGATTTTGCAGTGGGACGCTTCGGTATACCTTATAAAGATTGGGGACTACCTGGGAATGACTGGGTACGTAATCCGGTAAATGGTGGTATCTTTTTGCCTAAAAAGCATGTATTTAGCGAAGCTGAAGAGAAAGCTCAATTAACAACTACCTATGATTTATGGGCACCTGGCTCTGCTATGAATTTACAGTATCTTAGCTTGCGTGACATGATGTTATTATATGCAGAATGTTTAGCAAATGATGGGGAGTTAAGTGCTGCTATGGATTTGGTAAACCAGATTCGTTCCCGTGCCGCATTAGATGTAAATATCATTAAACTGGCAGATGGTTCACCAGCCGCTAATTATAAGATATCCACTTATCCTTCCACACATGCTGCTTATTCCAACCGGGAAGTGTGTATGAAAGCTATTCGTATGGAACGTAAGCTTGAATTAGCAATGGAAGGCGAACGTTGGTTTGATTTAGTTCGTTGGGGTGGTGATTATATGGCTCAGGAAATTAGAGCATATATTGATTATGAAAAGAATTACATCCCCAAATTTGCCGGAGCATCTTATTTGCCGGCTTCAAGAACGATGTTACCTGTTCCGGATAATGAAATTCTGACGTTAGGGAATGATGAATCCGGTAAACCTTATCTGGTTCAACCTGATCCATGGAAATAATTAATTTCTAAACTATAATAAAAAAGCACCTCGTATAAGGTGCTTTTTTATTGTTAGCATGTTGAATTATATTTGCTTCGGGCAACTTTACTTTTGTAGTATCTATCCATAAAATCGTAAATAATAAGTTCATGGACACGATTTCTGGACCTGAATATACGATTCATCATCATATGGATATAACTTGATATAAGATATTCAATATCCAAATTTTCTTTTTTTAGTTTTTCCTTTATCTGCAGTATTGTATATTTACTATTAGACGATTTTAGGTGGATCAATAAATTTAGTTTCTTCCATATAATATCATCTTTCATTTTATCTTCTAATATAGCTTCTATACTTTTCTTATAGGATCTATACTTTATGTTGAATTGTTTGCTATTAAATTCATTAAATCCAAATTCTTTTTTAAAAGAAGAATTTAGTTGTTCCATAATTTTTATTTTTCTCTGAGTCTCTAAAGAAAAATCGTCCAGAAATGTGTCAATCATTTTTATGGAAAATAACCATCGATAATTTTCATCCGGAAGTTTATTTATTATTCTAAGCGCTTTAAGAGTACATTCACTATCATGATGGAATAGGGCTTCCGCTTCTTCAATTTTATTTTCTCCATAACGTTCTAATTCACGAACATACGTGTCAATTTGGATTTTCCATATCATATTTTCCTGAATCAGCGGATTTAATTTCTTGTAAAGGAGTTGTTGTAATTCAGATAGATGATTTGAATCCTCAAAGAAAAAACGTATTCGTAAATGTGGCTCCGGATCTGCATACCGGAGGAAAAACCATTTTTGTATCCAACCTTTTTTAAGGCTTTATTTATTATCCTATAAAGTTCCTGAACTAATATTTTATCTAATGTTTTTTCTCCACTGTAAATCTTCAGATAAAACCATTCGCTACCGGGAATAAATATGCGTTGTGTTTGTTTCATAAAGTGTGATCTTTGTAAAAAGTCATTATACATTCATTTGGAAATATATTATTTCCTTTTCTTGCTATCGCATTCTCCTCCTCAAAAAGAAACTCGGAAATAGTGATAACGTCTCTGTTTTTGACTACGGATAAGAATGATAACAGACTAATCTTACTTTCCCAATCTACGAATAATTTATTGTCATCATCAGGTATGACTGAATAACGGGGTATACCATATTTATTTCTCCAGATTTCAGCTACGTGCATCAATTGTTCTTCAGAAGTACTAAAAAGTATTTTTGCTTCTTCTTTTTTTATACTCCATGTTGCTGGTGATAAGATTGTCTGACTATACTTTATTCTCGGACGAAAAGGAAAGATTTGTTCAAGTTCTGCTCCCCAATGGAAAAAAGGCTCCCTCTTCCTGAAAATTGCTGCATATCACATAAAAAGCGATAGGCGGGTAGTGTGTTATTATTGTAGTTATGAGCAGTTGTTAAACGGGGAATGATGGGTTTATCTAATTTTTTAGAATGGATAACTATCTGATCATTTTGGACAGAAAGCATTAAATCTTCCATATATATGCATTGTTCCTCTTTAAGATCGGAAGTTCCCATAAATAAAATTTCATGCGTATGAATATGAGGACGGAACAGAATATTACCTACCCTGGATTCGGGTAGATGTACTATTTCTGCGAGTATACTATCAGGGTTCCACTCTTGTTCTTTTTGAGCTATTTTTTCTACTAATTGAGCTATTTTCTTATCAGTATGTGCAAAACGAGCCAGTAAATTAGCTCCGGAATGTCCACTAACAAAATTAAAACTAAGTAGTATATCCTCCTTTTTTCCTCGTATAATCTCCACATTGGTATAGAGTGTGGGAGGGAGATTGTCAATAGCGGGTGGTAAGGTATCAAGGTCCTCTTCTGAAAACAAGACTTCTTTTTCATTTTTGGAAAAACATTTGAACGTCTTTTTCATTAATATCACCTGAAAAGGAGTAAGATTATAAGCAGATGGGTGAGATAGCTCTGGTAGATGAAGATCATCAATAAGAGGAGATATATCTTTGTTATTTGTATTTACGGGATACCCTATTCCACGGTCAGGATCTAATACTTCCATAAGTGGCATTTTCCTTTCTTCATATCGTTTTAGGAATTCCCGTTTAAATTGTTGTAAAGATTCCTTTTGATAAGATGGAGTAATTCTGTTTAAAAACCTGCATACTTTTTCGACTTCTTTTATCACCTCAGAAGATAAGGTAATTTGTTTTGCTTCTTTAATTAAGTCTACCTGAAACAGATATTTTTCCTCATATGGGATCTGAAGTAATCGGATCTCTTGTATAATTTGTTTGTAAGCTTCTATATTGTTTTCCGAGTGGTCTATTTGGAATAGTAAATTTTGAATATTTTTTAAAGAGTTAAGTAGAGGAAGAGTTAATGGAATGGATTCCACTAAATGAATGAGTCTATTAAAAAGGTCCTCTCCGGTAACTGCCTGGAAAAACTCACCAACCAATAGTTGGCAGTCAATGAGCTGGTCTATGAAACTATTTGCATCGTCAGGAGATATTTCATTTTCTGTTAATGACTGAATTAAAATATTTTTTTTGTTTCCATTCTTAGCAAGGGTAAGTATTTTGTTTAAATAGGTGGATTTTTCAACCTCTGTAAGCTGGTATTTTTTTTCTTTACCGATGAGTATGACTTCTATATATCTTATCTTTTTTCCCTGATGATATAAACTGGAGTTTGGAAAATACCTGATATTATTTTTAATTTCCGGGATTTTAATTAATTCATCATATAAAGTGCATAAATAATGCATATCCAATCGTGTAACTCGCTTGTAAGAATCCTGGAATTCCATTTTGCATTTTTCTCCTGTTTCTCCAACTGTGCATCCCGCAAATAAACCAAATGGAGTGCAACGGGTAGACATCCGGCTAATATATCTTCCAAAGGAAATAAGTAAACGCTTAGAATCTGTTTCTTGTTTAGATGTGGTATTGAAAAACTTTTTTAATTCTTTATAAAGAACAGGCGAAGCAATGTAGATCGCTTCCTGTATAAAAGGATTCTCCCATTGTTTGTATAGCAGTTCTTCATTATTTAAAATATCTTCCAATTGATTGTAAGGAAGAACCGGAGTCCTGATGATATAATTAGGAAAAGCTTTATAATTCATAGATTATATTATTTTTTATGATAGTAAAAATATTTGGTCCCAGTCCTGATCGTCGTTTAGAAGATAAGAAATGAAAGTTAATCCAATCCCACTAATCCCTGTAATTAATGAATAATTACAAACCCATTCTTGTTCATAAGTTTTGTAACCTGCTAAACCGTCTTCAAAATGGGCATGTTGTACCGTTTCCTTTATCCAGAAATCCTGAGTTTCTTTAAAAATCTCCACACCAGTTTCTTTATAGAGCCTATTATATATCATCGCAAGTCCAGCACTTCCATGACAGATCCCTGCATCTTTTATTTGTTCTTTTATGGAATCACGGCGTTGTGTAGAATAAATGAATATATTAAGTGCTTTATCAAACCATTTTTGATTGCCTGTAGCTTTTGCAGCTTGCCATAGTGCAATTGTTGTACTTAAATCTCCGTAACACCAGGCAAGCCTGTTTCGGGGAGGCTGGTAATTTTCAATAATATAAACAGGAAATTGAGGCTCGTTTGTTTGTTGATTTATTTGATGGGCTAATATAAAATTGTTTAAACCTATTAGCATAGGTTCTATTTTCTTATTCGGAAATTTGTCTCTTAGAGCATGAGAAAGAAATATACTTATGCTGGAAATACCGTGTGATAAAGAGAAATTATATCCTACTTTTTCCATGGGATAAATCATGGATTTCCATTTAAATGTCTGGTCAATTTCTTTTTTCTCAGCTATGTCATATAAATAATTAATATATTCATTTATAAAATGGGAATGGGATTTGGTAGTTAGGAAATATAGTGCTACTCCCAGGGAGCCATGTAAGAAATCCCAGTTGTTATTTTTCATATCTTTCCGGGTATGATAGAGCAGATAATTATCCAGTTCATCCTGAACATCAGATAAATCTATATCCAGCCATTCTTTATTTCTTAAAAAACGGAGAAGTATAAGTATACCTGTAACTCCTTCACTGAAAGTGTGAGTCATAGATATTCTATCCCATTTATTAAGAAGAGATTCTACATATTCTTCAGCAAACTCACGGTCTTTTATTTCTTTGATGTATTTTGCATAATAAAATAGGAAGAGAACAATTCCAAATTCTCCGGATAATAAGCCGTAAGGTAATATTTCATTAGGATTTCGGATATTTTTTTGAATAGCTTTTGCTATATTATATATAATAGTTTGTATGTTTTTCTTCTCGTTATTTCTCATTGTTATGGATTTAAGATGTTCTTCTGTCAAGAAGAAGATGGGCTTTAAACCCATCTTCTTTTTGCATCGACATACTAAAAGTAAAATTCTATTTCAATACTTTCATGTATGTGTTATTCAATCCTCACATTAAGGACAGTAAGTACACGACAATGCGGTACCACAAGTAGGGTTAGTACTACCACAAGAGTATGTACATGTAACAACTCCTTGGGTTGGACAATTTACCTGTGTCGCACAAGTAAGAGAGTTTGTGTACCCATCATTTCCGCCTTTTAAATGCTGCATTTCATTTGTCTGCAAATTTGTTACAGCTTCTTTTTTTAATGTTAACTTTTTAATTTTCTTCATATTAGTATAAGTTTAAATTACCCTACTCTTAAAGATTTTCGGGATCCTCTATTATATTATCTTATTAATAATTGATTTAAAGATTATTATAGAGAGAAATATATTTTTTGTATGTTTTTTAGTTGGTATCTATCAGGGATTTGTCCTTTCCGGTTTGTTACGGATATGCTGTCTATTAAATTACGACTCAGTTCTTCTAATGAAAGATATTCTTCGCCATCATCTCTTTTGATAGATACAATTTTAGCATTTTCATAAGATTGGATCATTTCCAGGAGTCCATAACCTGGCGAACTTACTATTGGGAGACCGAATCCCATCATTTCAATAGCCACATAACTACATTGTTCATGGACAGAAGGTAAAGCAGCTACATCTGCGATTTGATAAAACTCATATAGCTCTTCTTTTTTTAATCTACCTGTAAATGTAATTTTACTCCAACATGTTTTTGTTTTTTGGAAACATGCTGGAAAATCTCCATCTCCGATAATTACTAAACGACAATCAGGATCAGTCTGTAATACTTTTTCAAATGCCTGGATTAATAGGTTGATTCCTTTAGTTGCATCTAATCTGCCAACGAATAAAATGATTTTTTCCTTTTTTTCTATCCATAACTTTTTTCTCGTCTTTTCTTTTTCTTCTCTGGAAATGTTTGGGAAATTATGCTCTAAACCATTATGAATGATTACAATTTTATTTTGTGGAATATGATAACTGTTTTTTAGTAATTCAGCCGTAAACTCAGAAAGACAAATAATATGATCTACTCCGTCAAATACTCTTTTTTCTGCCAGATAATTAGAATATACTTCCTCAAATTTGTCATCCGGTTTTTCTTCCTGTTTTTTCAGAATTTTTTTGTAAAGTGAAAGGTCTCCATTTAGTAAAGAAGCCCAATGTTGATAATGGAGAGTAAAAATAACTTTACAGGACGGGAAATCTTCTTTCATATATTTAACCAGTTCATATTCTTTCAAAAAGTTTAAATGAAAAATGATTTTATCATTTTCTTCGATTTCCATATAAGACTTTAAAATATACCAACAATTATGGTAGTATTTGAATAATAGAAAAGATGAATTGTTCTGTGCCGGAAATGAGTAAACTGAAAAATTTTCCTCTTTAGTTATCTGGAATTCACTTTCCTGTGTAAAGAATTCAACAATATGTAAAGATATATTTTTTACATCCTGTAAACATGTGATCATTTGTTTCAGGTAAGTGCCTCGCCCGTAGACAGAACTACGATCGTTTTCTGTAAAAAAGAATATATGTGTCATTTCAAAAGTAATTTAAGGCCATAGCCTGCGCATCCGTTTTCCAATCCCAATTTCCATTCTATGAGGTTTCCAGCAGTGCCATTTCCATATATATTAAGCAGAAGTTCCTGGTCATCCGGAATATGTGTATCTTTCTGAATATTTTTCCATTCATCCAGATATTGCCTATTAAGTAAGGTATTTCTGGCTAATCGACCTGGTGAATGAATACGTTTATGAATATAATATGAAATTCCTTCCAAACCGGTCTGAATACTTTTGTCTTGTATATATCGAAGGTCTCTTTCCATAATTTTCAGATCTAATTCATGTAATATTTCATCTGAATCTTCTTCCATAAATCCATTTTGTAAAAGATATTCTATTCCCCATCCAATACCACATAAGCCAAATTCAAAGTTTATAGGCAATCCATCATTTATTTCTTCGAAAATTTCATCTAATAATTTCCCGGCAAAATCTTCATAAATAGGATTATCTGTATAACGGGCATAATGAACAAAAAATAGAAGAATACCCATTTTACCATGATACAAACTCAATTCCGGGAAAGTACAAGTTTCCAATATCAGACGATTAGCAATACGCTTTAAGATTTCGTCTGTATGGGTTATGGATTTTATCTCTTTGATACTATTCATATGTTTTTATTTTAAATCTATCTAACCAGGGCCAGGTACTTATGTATGTTCTTAATTCTTCTGTTGTCATACTGCATATTTTTATGAACTCCTGTTTACCATTTTGCTCATATTGTATGTTTGCATATCCGGAATTAAGTAAACGAGGATGCCACAAATGGAACAGGCTACCGGAAGCCCGGTAAATAGGGAATTCCGGATATAAAATTTCCATCCGTTTAATTCTTTCGAAATCCTCCGGTCCCCATCCTAAAAAGTTTTCATTATCTCCTCCGGATTGTAAATATTCATTTCTGTTTACGATAAAAGCTCCTCCCATAGATAAAGATCCATACATGGGAAACATATAAGGAATATTTTTCTGAAGGACTCCTATATCTCCGGACTGTGTATACATTTGCAGGTGAATGGGGTCTGTTGCATACATGATACCGTTATAAGGTAATCCCATAACTGCCTTTCCTGATTCTATCTGATTTACAACTTCTGTAATTTGTGTTGCCGGAACAATGGCATCTGTATCCCATCCTGCTATAATAGAGGTCGTGACTAATTGATAGAGATAGTTCAGATAAAGCGTGTGTTGAAATACCGGGTTTTCATCTTTGATAAAATGGTATTCAACTTGCGGATGCTTTTCTTTCAGAATATAATGCTGTGAAGAATCAGCTTCCATTATATAAATCTTTGATTTAAAGTGGTGAAGAATAAAATCTAATAGAAGATCCAGATTTCTGCTCCGTTCATAAGAGTCAATCCGTACTGGTATGACAAAACTTACATTTAATAATTCCTGAATATGGTTCATACTAAAGATCTCCATGTCTGATAGGTTGCATATTCTTTCTCTAATAGATTCAACCCAAGAGCTGCATATCCTTCATATATTCCCCAATTATGAGGATTGAAATTTACCGGCTGAGCTTTCTTATTTTTTGTGAATTCCTTTTCCGGGAAATAAGTTATCAATTTTTTTACCTTGAACGGATAATATCCCCGTTGATCTATTTGTAATAGAAATTGATAGAGCTCATTAGTCTTTTCTGTTCCCGATAATAATAATTGTTCCAATTTATCTACTATGTGAATAATGAGCATTCGGTTTGTTAACGTATTTACATTTTGAGGATAGGATTCCGGATTAGATAACCGAAATAAAAGGTAGCGTCCTAATCCTATGAGACCTGTATGAAGACTGGTATCTACATATTCTCTGAAAATGATAGTATGGAAAATGTGAGAGTCGATTTCCTGTAGTACTTCGTCTGTATGTATGTCAATATATTTTTGTTGGGCAAGATATTCTAAACCGCATCCGATGCCTGCTAATCCGTTTGCATAATCTCTTGACGTATTCTCGTGTATTTCTTCTTGTATGGCTTCTATTAATTCGTATGCGTCATTCACATACATATTATTTTTTGTGTAATCAGCATATAGGAAAAAATAAATAGCCACTCCCATTTTGCCACGGAATAATCCCGGACATTTAATCGAGGATTTATTAGACTGTAAAATATTTGTTATTTGTGATAAAGTAAGATTCATAAGGTTCATGTTTAGAAATACTACCGGATGATAGAAGAAATTATTGCTGGATGGTTTTTTAAATTGCTTTTCACAATAGTCGTTATATTTTGTTGTTAAAGCAATTTTTACTGTTCACTTTTTGCATACATTTTGTTCACATGTCGCTTTGATGACACAAAATGGAAAAGAATTCTTTATTATATTTTAATCCATTTTTCAGGAAGAAGATCCTGCGTATTATGTTCGGCATATTTAGGTCCAAACCAACGCAGTGGAGCAATTACTTTTTTATCTTCTGAATTATTCAACCATGCTCCCCACCAACTGAAAGTACTATTGCTGATGATATGATTCTGGCACATGGAAGGAAGATATAGATCATAGGTAGGATTGGTACATTCTGCAAAATAAAATTTATCTCCTTTGAAATTTTGTCTGCACCATTCCAGATCATCACTCGTAATAAGGTAAGGTTTATCTTTCCCAATAATTTCTATGGCTTTATTATAATAATTCAGGGAACAAACGGGTAAATGGTCCTGTACTTTCAAATAATCCCCTCGTCTTACATTTATACTTGTAATTCCAGGTAATTCTAATATTTCATCATATTTTTCTTTGAGAAAATCCTGAGTTTCATTATCGATCTTGAACATATTTCGGACGAGAGAGGAATCAAAATATTTTTCTGATTGAAAATATCCCTGAATATGCATATTGGGAATATATTCAAGGGGTTTATAATGAAAGAAAGGTTCTGTATAAGTGTAACTGTAAAAAGTAGGTGGATTAATTCTTATATCTATATTTCTTAAAACTGTATTTCTAAATTGATGTAGATACTCTGTTAGCATACAATTATCTGGTTCCGCTACCTGATATTTAACCGGTATAGCGATTAATTTGCAGTTATTTTTTTGCTAAAGAGCCTGCTGCTGCTAATTGGAACATAATATTTCCAATTCTTCCTACTAAAGAAATATAAATAATATGAGCTTTGTAATTTTCTCTGTTATAATGTTTTTTGTGGAGGATGATTTTTTTTACTTTTGTTTTCATGGCCAAATCAAATATTGTGGATAAATTCATTGAGCATTTTAATTGTTCCATTCTCTCCAAACATTTTTTAGACAAACGAGTTTGTTTCATACTAATTGAACTGCGTTCCTTACACATCTGATGGGCAATATCAATGGGTCTGAGATTTGTTTTTATCAGATAGCACATATATAATTCATCAGTAGATAACTTGGGTACTAAGCCATATATGGAAGATTTAAATTCCGGATAAATTTCATCTATAGTCTGAATAAGTATGTTTTTTTCATTTTTTTCCAATCTGCACTTTTCTTTATTGTGAAGTTTTATGTAAATGTCTGAAATATAAAGCATTTTATCCTTTATTGCTTTTTTTATCTTTATACTTTATACTTTTAACTTTGGTTTGAAAATGGTAGAAAAAATAACCGGAAAAAACTCCAATTAATACCAGTGAAAATGGAAATGTAAAATTCATAATATATATTTTAAGGAATTAGTGACTACTTTTCTTTTATGAAAACTCAAATTAAAAAATATCAAAAATATAGAACTTAAGGGTATGCTTTCTTAGTCAATATTTTAATAAAAAAAGTTTATATCATTATTAAGTAGTTGAATTATGTTTGTATACTAAGGTTATCTCTACCAATTATAATTTTATCTAT
>JAJQEE010000082.1 GCA_021201865.1 Tannerellaceae bacterium
ATCCCAATCAGATCGAAACCAGGATGTTTCTTATACTTCTGCCAGATATCCCGTGCGATGTAAGGCATCTCTTTCCGGCAGACTCCACACCAACTGGCGGTGAATTGGATCATTACCAGTTTACCTTGCAGGTCAGACAACTTTTCAGACCGTCCATCCAGATATTCAATCGTAAAATCAGGAGCCTGGTCACCCACCTTAACAGCATATCCACGATCATCATCTGATCCTTCCGTGACGGTTTCCACAGTGCTCTCTGCCACTATGGTTTCCGGTTCTGCTGATCCGGAAGGACTTCCGGCATTCCGGCAGCCCATCAGGCAAACACTGGCCAGCATACATAAAGCTATATTTAATACTTTCATACCTTACTTCTTTATGACAATATAATCATCAAAACGTTTATGAGCATTTACGGCTGTACGGAACCCTTCCCAGTCAGCCGCTTCATAGACTCTCTTTTTCAAAGCCAGCTCCTGGTTCAGAACGATCTGGTTTCCCTCCTGCCAGAGCTTACCGGAAAAATCTGCCACTTCACTCTGATAGTCTCCGGACCGGCCCTCTCCGGCCAGTTGATACCCCTTCGGAAGCTGGATCGTCTCGTTCAGTTCCACGAGCCGTGAACAGGCATCTTTGAATCCGTACCGGCGCTCCTCCGGATCTGTATTAATACGCAGATAACTCTTTACCTGATTATACAGATTATTCATTACCAAAGGTTTAAACAACAATTCATCTTTTCCAACCAACGCATATTCCGGAATCTCATAACGGAAAGTGATACGGATAGGTGCAGCCTGGTAATCCTTCGGATCTTTTCCGTAATCCACGCTCACAACACGAGCTTTAGGAGAAACGGCTAATAACTGTTTTTCCAGGTGGTTCTGCCAGTCCGACTGCCAGCCTAATGTAAAGATCCGGCGGATATTACTATCCGACTGCCCTTCTGCGGTGATCGTGAACTGTCCGGTCAAAGTACCTTTGGCATCCAGTTTGTTTTTTGCATGAATCCGGACATAATGGTTTTCAGGAGCGGAAACCGGGGTCAGGCACAGGTCGGAACCCTCCGGAACACCCGGAAGATAATTCTGTTGCTGCTCTGCACTACTCCACAATTCCCGGCAGAAAGGGACCCAGGTAGGATCCAGCGGCATATAGGTTCCATTTTCCAGTTTCACCACAGCCACACAGTGATTGAAATGGTCCGCAGGAATCTGTTCCACGCGGCTTCCCGCCATGGTCATGGCCGGATAGGCTTCAAACCCTGCCATCCGCAGGAAGGAGATCAACATGGCTGCAATATCTTTACAGATACCACAACGGTCGGTGTAGTTCATCTCCGTATTATGTAAGGTAAATCCTTCTCCTTTTCCCATGGAGATACCGGAGTAACGGATATTATCCGCCACCCAGTGAGTCAGGACAGCGATCTTTTCCATCTCCGTTTTTTTCCCTTTGATCAGTTCATCCACCTTTTTCTGTGCTTCCGGCATGGGGGCAAAACTACCATAGTCTTCATTCACTTTGTTAAACCATAAAGATTTATCTTTCCATTCCGGTGTGGAGGACATAAACAGTTTAGGAGCTGCATCAAACAGATCCACCATATTGGATTCCCGTTTAAACGGAAGAACATTCTCCGAAAGGAAGGTATAGGCTTTCCGGCCGTTCTCATAATGCATCATCGAAGTGCATTCTCCCTGATAGAACTGGAACTGCATATCTTTTTCCATCGGAATAGAGATCCTATAAACCTTCTTCACCGTAGGTTCATCCACCCAGAAAGGAACAATGTCATAAAAATGACCCCGCATCGGAGGAATAAAACGGGATTCATCATCGTCCACACTTCTTAACAAAGCATAGGTAAAGCCCTTTTTCGCAATCTCATATTCAATGACATCCCCTGGCTCTAACCGTCCCATTTCTAACATGATCTCACGGGCTCCCCAGTAGATCGCCCGGGCGGGTGCGGCATAATCACATGCTTTCGTAACATCCACATTCAGCACATCCCCGTTGGCACGATGGATCGTAGCCCGGCGGAACTCCGCGTGCGCAGTCAGCGGATCATACTCATATTTTACCACCCGGTTCGCCAACGCCCCTTTTTGGGTCTGGATCTTCACAGCCTTATACACCGTAAAAGCGCCGGAGCCGGTTGGTTCCACTACTACACTCACACTATCAAGGAGCGCCACACAATCATAGCCCGGATATTCAGCAAACTGAATAAGGGTCGGGTCAGCCGGCATACGGCAGCTCTCATCTTCCTGAGCAAACCCCGTAACCCATAGCCCTGCACAAAGGGCTAACACACCTAATTTTTTCATATAACTGTTTGTATTTATTTAAATAAACCCTATCCTAATAAAATATGCCATCAATAATTCTGCATAATCGTCCGGAAATACCGGATCATTTTTCCGTAATTCTCAATGGAAATATGTTCATTTTCATTGTGTAACATGCGTTGTTCATACGTATTCAGGTAAATCGGCATCAGACGGTAAATATGGTCACTCACTAACTGGTATTTATACGCGTCCGTACCTCCGATTGTAATATAAGCCGTAGCCACCGCTTCCGGATAGGTCTGGTTCAATGCTTCCTGAATTACCTTAAAACCACGGGTATCCTGTGGGGAAATAGCAGAAGGCTCCCGCGAGTTTAACACTTGCAGTTCTACCTCGTATCCTTCACAGATTTCTCTCACATGATTCAACACATCTTCTACCGTATCTCCCGGTAACACCCGGAAATTAACCGTCACTTCCGCAACAGAAGCAATGACATTCGATGCATCACTCCCCTTCGCCATCGTAATGGCAGTCGTGGTCCTGATCAACGCATTGGTTGCCGGATTCTTCCGGAAAGAGCTCAGCAAAAGAGGTTTGAACAACCATTGGTTCGCAATCGCCATCCGGGAAGTAAAGCCCAGATCTCCTCCCACCTGTTCAAGGAAAGTAGCGATTGGTGGAATGATCCGTCCGGGCATCTGGTTGGAATTCAGTTTTTCTATGATCTCCGCAGCATACACCAACGAACTTTTCACCGGTGGCATCGACGAGTGGCCACCCAGCCCGGACACCTTGATCCGGACACTTAAAAAGCCCTTTTCTCCTACCCCTACCAAAGCAACCGGGGTTTCATCCTCCTTTCCGGAAAGCTCCAGCCGGGTGATCGTTCCCCCTTCATCATAGACTGCGTCGAAAGTGAGTCCCTGCTCTTTAAAATAGTTCGCGATATAAACAGCACCATGTAGTCCCCCCACCTCTTCATCATGACCGAAGGCAAACCAGATATCCCGTTCCGGCTGAAATCCCTGGCCAATCAGTTCATCCGCCGCTTCCAGCAAAGAGAAAAGCATCCCTTTCATATCTAATGTCCCGCGACCATACACACGCCCCTCTGTTACCGCACCGGAAAAAGGAAGATAATCCCATTTCTCAGATACCTCCGTCACAGGAGCGGACACCCGGTTCCCCGGTTGGAAGATCTTTTCTCCGGCATTATCATTTTCGGGATCGTACCCAACTACCGGAACCACATCATAATGAGATAAGAACAGGATCGGGTTCAGGCTACTGTTTTTTCCTTTCCAGTGAAAGACTAATCCGTATGTATTAACAGTCAGGGGATCCATGACCTCATAGATCGCAGGATAAGCTTCAGAAAGATACACTTTGAAAGAATCAAAGGGAGCAAAATTCGTCTCTTCATATACCTGGGTACTGATTGTCGGAATACGGATGCCATCTGCCAACCGCTGCAAAGTCAGCTCTGATACCTGAATCTCCCCTACCGGCGCCACGGTCTGGGAACCGGACTTTTTTTAAACGGATACGTATATGTTTTAATGATCACTATAATTACCAATAAAACCAGGAGGGTGACAATCACTCCTACAATTCCTTTCAGACTCATATTGAATATCTTTTAATGTATAAACTGACCTTTGACGATTACCATGATCCTGATTTTACACATAGGTAAATATAAAATCAGGTAAATATATAACTTTCTTTTCACAAAAAAGGTCAACCGGATCTACATAATTATAGTAAGTATTAACTTTTGATGCAGAATATTAAATAATGGAAATAAAAGGCATAAAAAGGCCACTTCTTCATTTTTTCCATGAAAAAGCTGCAAATAATAATTTTATTTATATATTTGCATTCTAAAAGAAATCAGGAGCCATCAGAGACTTTTGGATAACATTGAAACCGCTAAATTCAATACAATACATCCAACAACAAAGACATCTGGTGTGTGTCCACCCATATAGGGGAGTGGACGAAGGCAAAGTTTGGCTGGATAGGTTCTTTAGCGGTACCGAATGTTGCAAACTGAGCCATGTTCACTCCTTTTATTTTCCCATTAACCGGTTTTCTGATCTGTAAACAAACAGGTTAATGGTTGCAAATATAGAATTCATTCTCTTATTTACGCAATTTAATGCAAAGAAAATACCCGTTAAAAGCTTATTTATACCAATTCTAAATAAACATCCCATGGAAGATTCTCTGAATAAAAGAATTAGCTATATATGTGAGATCGAAAATTTAACTAAAAAACAATTTTCCGAACTTACGGGGATTCCGGAAGGAACGCTGAACTCAGCGCATGACAGAGAATCCATCCACACATTGCCTGTTTTAAAGAAGATCCATCATGCATTTCCGCAATACCGGTTAGAGTGGCTTTTATTTGGTGAAGGGGACCTACGGAAGAATATCTATGAAATAAAAACAACGGAGAACCTGTTTACCGACAAGATCATTTCCTACAACAAAGAGCGGCCCAATAAATTAATACTACACCAGTTGGAAGATAGCCGGATCAACCTCTTTTCCCTGCAAAAATTAGAAGAATTGAAAGGGGCGATTAATAAACAGATCTTTGAGATCGAAGCGAACATACCCTATATTTATTATCAAGATGCCCTGCCGGAGGATGCGGCCATCCTGATCACCAATAATGAAATGGCTCCTGAAATTCCGGCAAACAGCTATCTGCATGTCCGCAAAATAGAAAAACTGAATCATCCTCTTCCCTATGGCAGAACCTATTTACTGGAATTCAGCGGGAAATGGCAGATTCGGAAAATCTATGCCGGGAACAAACCCACACATTACAGGCTGGAATCCTGTAATAGTGAGATCTCCCCTTCTCATATCGCCATACAAAAGATTAAATCTGTCTGGCAGATCATCGATATCATCTTATAATCCGGCAGCATTACCGGATCAAGTGGGGAAAGATTTTCTCCTCAATGGCCGGAAGCGGTATGTTTTTCCGTCCCAGATCGATCACCTGCATCAGCCAGGCCATATTTTTACCCAATGTCTGCATGATCTGTTGTCCCTCTACATCCTCCGGCACCTGTTTTCGCCTCATTCCATACATCACATTCCAGTAACTGGAAGACGGAGTGATCATCTCAAAGGCCTGAATATATTGATTCAACTCATTCAATGCTGTCATACCACCCGTACGCCTCAGCACTACTAACCCCATTCCCACTTTATATCTCAGGACTCCCGGGGTCTGGCTTAGCGCATATCCGGCCCGGTCCAGAAAAGATTTTAAAGAGCCATTAATACCGGCAAAATAGACAGGAGAAGCTAAAATGATCCCATCTGCTTTTTTCATCTGTCTGATCCAATCATTGACCGGATCATCATCAAAAACACACGTATGTTTATGGTGTTTCCGGCACCAGTTGCAGGCAATACAACCACGGATCTCTTTTTTTCCTACCTGGACGATCTTTACCTCTATTCCCTGTTTAACCAACTCCTTCGCTACCATTTGTATGGCCAGAAATGTATTTCCCTCTTTATGGGGGCTTCCGTTAAATGCTACGACTTTCATCCGTTCCTTGGTTTTTATTCTTACTCCCATCAATGGATAAACAACTTTCCATCCCACAGGTTGCCTGAAACACAGATTTTCAATCAACTAATACATACTATGAGTTGTTAGTATTTTAAAGTCCTGAAAGGACGTCATATATTAGCCTGGGACGCAAGTCCCAGGTAAACAGACCTTCCTCCAGGGTGTGCTGTAGGTACACCCTCTCTTATATAGATACCTGATTTGTGTATGTTGTGTCGTACTTAACAGCACTCCATAGATGTATCTCCCTGACCTGGGACTTGCGTCCCAGGCTAATATATGACGTCCTTTCAGGACTTAACAAACAAAGATCAAACTTCGCTAAAATCTTCCGTCCAATGAGGAATTGTAATCTTAGACCGGCCTCAAATACCATCCCCCTCCAGCCAACTATATTGTAAACTGTTGTCTGCGTTCCTCTGCGTGTGCTGCGTCATCTGTGTTCTATTCTTGTTACTATACAGGAAACTTTTGTATCTTTGCAGCACTTCAGATCACACGGTAAGCAAATGAATTATGTATATAAAAAGTCTTTGTTTCTTACTCTTTTCCCTGTTTATTTACGGTTGTTCGGGTGGTAAAAAAGAGGCAGAAAATCCGGAACCGGTCACGGATCTTCCCCAGTTAAAAGCGAAAGGAGAGATCACGGCGGTTACCCTGTATAGTTCCACTTCCTACTTTGAATACAGAGGGGAGCCGATGGGATATGAATATGACATGATCCGGAGTTTTGCTGAGTCGGAAGGACTGGAAGTGGTCATCAAAGTAGCGGAAAGTACTTCCCGGCTTCTGGAAATGTTAGCCGCCGGTGAAGCAGATGTGATCGCCTATCCGATGGTCTTTGAAAACAGCCTGAAACAGGACTACCTCTATTGCGGACGGGAAGAGCTCACCAGTCAGGTATTGATCCAACGTGCCGACCGGGGAGACCGGATCCTGACAGATGTAACCCAACTGATCGGGAAAGAGATCTATGTGCAGCAGGACACCCGGTACTACCAACGGTTAGTCAATCTGAACAATGAATTAGGAGGAGGAATTGATATTCAGACCATCGAGAAAGATTCAATCACCACAGAAGACCTGATCGAAATGGTTTCTCAGGGAGAGATTCCCTATACCATCACAGATGACAAAACCGCCCGGTTAAATAAAACCTATTATTGGAACATTCATGTGAATCTCCCGGTCAGCTTCCAGCAACGTTCTTCCTGGATAGTGAGAAAAGAAAGCCCACTGTTAGCAGCAGCGATCCAGACCTGGGCAGATACTCAGCAGGGAAGCCAGACCTTCAAAGCAATCACCAAGCGCTATTTCGAGATGGGGGAACACCCCTTTGATGAAGTCATACCCGCGATCCGCAACGGACAGATCTCCCCCTATGATGCCCATTTCAAAAAATATGCCCGGATATTAGACTGGGACTGGCAGCTCATCGCCTCCCTCTCCTATCAGGAATCCCATTTTAAAACCAATTTAGTTTCCTGGGCCGGTGCGGAAGGATTGATGGGGATCATGCCCAGGACAGCCCGTGCATTAGGAGTATCCCCACAGGAGTTAAGAGACCCGGAAACAGCCATAAAGACCGGTGTGGAATGTCTGAGAAGGTTCCGGCAGGCCTTTGACAAAATCCAGGATCCCCAGGAAAAGATCAAATTCACGTTGGCTTCCTATAATGCAGGCAGCGGACACATACAGGACGCCCAGCGATTAGCTCAGAAATATGGGAAAGACCCGTTGGTGTGGGAAAACAATGTGGCCGAATTTGTCCGCCTTAAAAGTGATCCGCACTACTATAACGATCCGGTCTGTAAACACGGCTATCTCCGTGGTTCCGAGACCTATAATTACGTACAGGAAATCCTGTCACGGTATCAATACTATAAACGGCAGACACCCTGAAACCCATCTATTTTTACAGGACCATCCAATAATTGTCCATTTTCAATTATCCCTTCCCAATTCTTATTATATTTGTGGGATCGATCACTTAAAACATAAATAAAATGAAAAACGTATGCACATGGATGGCTTCCTGCCTGATGATCCTTTCCGGTTGTTGTAATTCCTCAGACAAAGCAGGCTGTGAAGCAGGTACCTGTTGTTCTGCAGATAAAGAAAATATGCAGACAGTGATGCACATTCCCCGCAAAATTAAACCGGAAAAGGTAGCCCTTTTCAAAGAATCGTTTGAGAAATGTAAAGTGGAAACCGTTAAAGAACCAGGATGCCTGGAGTATGGCATGTATCAATCCTATACAGACAGTACGGAATTCATGATCGTGGAAGCCTGGAAAAATAAAGCCGCCCACCTCGAACACATGGAAACACCCCACCTGAAAGTACATATCGAAGAGATCCAGGGAGTCGGTGACCCGGACTACAAAGGCAAAATGACAGAAGTCTATGTGTGCCCACACGTGAATAACTGATCATTGAAAATGGAGACACAACGACTCATCATACGGGAAGTGCGGGAAGAAGATTTTCCGGCACTTCTCTCTATCTATACTCAACCGGAGACAATGAAATATATCTCCAGTGGTAAATATGACTGGACCATGGAAGAACTCCGGGCTAAATATGACCGGATCAATACCCATTATGCACAGGGGTTTGGGATCTTTGCCGTGCAACTGGCAGACCAATCCACGGTAATCGGAGAAGCGGGTTTATTCAATTCCTTCGATAATCCGGCTATCTTAGAATTAGGCTACATCCTGGACCGGAACTACTGGCATCAGGGATATGGAAAAGAGATCTGCCAGGAACTGATCCGCTATTGCAAAGAAGAACTGGAAACAGAAAAAGTCGTTGCCCGGATGTACGCAGAAAACGAAGCCTCTGTCAGGCTCTCGGAAGCAACCGGCATGACCCGCATCGAAACAGGAACCACCCCACAGGGAAAAACATTTTATACTTATGAGATAGTATTCAGGCAGTAATGGTCAAATAAGTAGAATGAAGATAAATACGGATCATCCATTTAATCTGTAACCAGTCACCAATTCCCCTCATAAAAGCCGAATTCCCCACACACTACGTTACTATTTATTCCTATCATTTTTCAGGCCGTAGGCCTACCATATGTCAGGCCCCGGCATCGCCGGGGTATAAATAACCCACAAATTACGCGCTGTAA
Organism: Tannerellaceae bacterium; assembly: GCA_021201865.1. Lineage (GTDB taxonomy): Bacteria > Bacteroidota > Bacteroidia > Bacteroidales > Tannerellaceae > UBA4116. The sequence continues at coordinate 9,047 of JAJQEE010000082.1, forward strand.
GCGCAGTATAGTTATTTTGATCATACCGGATTTATCTATATATTTAACTCATCAATAACCAAACCCTTACTTATTATGTCTAAATCCTTATCACAAATCCTTGTCCATATTGTTTTCCATGTGAAAGCAGGGTCATTTATTCATTCTTCTCATACTATAGAATTATATCATTATATGGGTGGTATAATTAAAATAAACGGATCCTTCCCTATAAAGATCGGAGGAACAGAGGATCATATTCATATCCTTTGTTCCTTATCAAAGAATATAGCTGTTGCTAAATTAGTAGAAGAGATTAAACGCAATAGTAGCCGATGGATTAAAACGTTAGACCCCTCTTACCATATATTTGGCTGGTAAAGGGGATACGGAGCATTTTCGGTTAGTTCTTCACAAAAAAGTAGTGTGGTGCGATATATAAATAATCAAAAAGAGCATCATGGGAAAAGGACGTTTCGTCAGGAATTTGAATTATTATTAGAGAAATATGAGGTTGAATATGATAGTGCTTATTTATGGAATGACTAACCAGGGACTATACTGCACCTACGGCGCGCAATTCTATGTTTATCCATTAAAAACCCCGGCGATGCCGGGGCCTGACATATGGTAGACCTACGGCCTGAAAAATGATAGATATAAATAGTAACGCAGTATGCAGGAAACAGAATCAGGGAACTTAATCACTCTTATAATTAAATTCTTATCTGCATTTCTCTGGGTTCCTCTGCGCTTGTCTGCGTCATCAGCGTTCTAAAAATCTCCGGACCTATTCCGTAATATACAAAACCGCATCTTTCGCTTTCGACAGGATATAAGTGGCAGGGGTAGGATCTGCTTCTGACCAACCTTTTTTCAGCCGTTTCACTACCGTTTGTTTATCTTTTCCCAGGACCGGGACTAACAACGGAGTGTCGTTGAGAAGGACCGGGCCGGTCAGGGTGATCCGGTGTTGTCCGGATTCCGGATGTTGGGAGACGGCATACGTACGTGTGTCTGTCAGCAGCTCCATCGTGGACGGAAAGATGGAGGCGGTGTGTGCATCCGGGCCTACGCCTAAAAGGATGCAATCCCATTGGGGCAGGCCATTCTTTACAGGCAGATACTGTTCCACCTCTTTGGCATACCGGACCGCTTCGATCTCCGGTATCTCTTCTCCCTTGATACGGTGGATCTGGAACATGGAAATCACCAACGGGCGGAACAGGTATTTATCCGCGCTGCCATAATTACTTTCCGGATCAAAAGGAGGCACACAACGTTCATCCACCCAGAAAAAACGGATCCGGTCCCACTGGACCCGGTCCCGGTAATCACAACACCACAGGTAAAACATCTGCTTTGCTGTTTCACCTCCGGAAAGGGCGAGATTGAATACTCCTTTTTTCTTTTCCATCAACCGGATCAGATCTGCTGTCAACGCGTTCAGCGCTGTTTCTTTATCTTTATAGGATTGAATTTTCATTATCTTATTTGGGTAAAAAGGGACAACTTTCCGGCTCCGGAGCAATGACGCACCGTTCTGCCGGGCCATTCTGTCCCGGAGGATAAAAATAGAGCCCTTCTCTCCCCTGTTGTTTCCAGTACTCCAGAACCGGGTCCATCAGCTTCCAGGAGATCTCCAGCGTATCGCTTTGGGGATAGAGTGTCGAATCCCCTTCCATCACATCCAGCAATAATCTCTCATAGGCATCCGGCAATGGAGTGTCAGACAGGCTTTTATACCGGAAATCCATCCCCACTTGTTCCACTTTGTAGCCAATTCCGGGTACCTTCAATCCAAAGTAGAGGGTGATCCCTTCATCCGGCTGGATGTTGATGATCAACCGGTTGCAGGATTTTCCCGAACATTGTCCGGCAAACAGGACATGGGGAGTAGACTTAAAGTTGATCACGATCTCCGACCGTTTTTCCGCCATCTTTTTCCCGGTGTACAGGTAAAAAGGCACATCACTCCACCGCCAGTTATCAATAAACAGCTTGACAGCCGCATATGTTTCCGTATAGGAATCCGGAGCCACATTGGGTTCTTCCCGGTAACCCTCATACTGTCCGCGTATGACCCGCTCCGGCATATCAACCGGTGTAAAAGGCCGGACCGAGCGGAACACTTTGGATACTTCCGCTTTGATCTGGTCCGCTTCAAACGCAGCCGGGCATTCCATGGCTGTGAACCCCATCAGTTCCATCAGATGGTTCTGGATCATGTCCCGGAGGGCCCCCGCCCCGTCATAGTATTTACCCCGTTCTTCCACACCTAAAGATTCAGCGGCACTGATCTCCACGGAATGGATATAATTCCGGTTTCACAAAGGCTCAAAGATCCCATTGGCAAAACGCAGGACTAACAAATTCTGTACCGTCTCTTTTCCCAGGTAATGATCGATCCGGTAGATCTCATTCTCATTAAAGATCCCTTTCAGGTGATCATTCAATTGTTTGGCTGAGGCATAACTGATCCCGAAAGGTTTTTCCACGACAATTCGTCTCCATCCGTCCGGATCAGACGCGTCATTCATCTGGTTTTCCGCCAGGAACCCCGGGATCTTTTCATACATCAACGGAGGGGTTGCCAGATAATAGAGCACCCGGTCCGGGATCCCTTTCTCTTTTCGCAGTGCTTCCATCTTCCCATTGAGCTCCCGGTACTGAACGGAATGCACCGAATCAAAAGCAAAATAATATACAAGGGAGAGGAATCCGTTCAGTTGCTCCTCCTCCACCTCTCTTCCGGAAAGTTCCTCCCGGATATGTTTCCGCTGCTCTTCCCGGAACTGGTCATCCGAATATTCACTGCGTGCCGCTCCCAAAATAGCAAACCGTTCCGGAAGCAGGTCAGCCGCATACAACTCAAATAAGGAGGGAATCAGCTTGCGCCCGGTCAGATCCCCCGATGCCCCGAAAATAACCAGCAACTGGTCGTCCGCTTTTTTCATAAAATTCTATTTCTTTCCTTTTTATGATATTATTTAATACGCAGGGGATAATTGATCTATGTACAAATTGTAAATAATTAACCCTAATGAGTTACCTCTGCTTTTTACTCAGCTTCCCGGGAGAGGAAGGATTTAAACACTATAGGTTCCGGAAGTGGTGTCACCACCCTGTCCCGTCCAGTCGGTGTGGAAGAACGTTCCCACCGCACGGTCCGTCCGTTCGTAGGTATGCGCCCCGAAATAATCCCGTTGTGCCTGGATCAGGTTGGCCGGAGAATACAAAGTGCGTAAACCATCAAAATAACTTAGCCCCGAACTCATAGCCGGAATGGCCACCCCTGCCCGGATTGCCTCTGCAACGACTTTCCGCCACACGACCTGCGATGACTGGATCTTCCCGAAAAAGAAGTCATCAAACAATAAATTCTCTAACTGACTATGCTCCTTAAAAGCAGCCGTGATCCGTTGCAGGAAAATCGAACGGATAATACATCCATTCCGCCAGATCCGGGCAATAGTACCCAGGTCCAGATCCCATTCATACCGTTTGGAGGCTCGCTGCATCAGCGAAAAGCCCTGCGTATAGGAAACAATTTTGGCGGCATACAATGCCTGCCTTAACTCATCCTTATCAAATTCATTCTTCAGATTACCGGAATTACCATACAGGTCAGAAGCTAACTTACGCTCTTCAAACAACGCCGAAAGCATCCGTGCGTAGACCGCTTCCGTGATCAGTGTCAACGGATCATCTTCATCTAATGCCGTACCCACCGCCCATTTACCGGTTCCTTTCTGTCCAGCCACATCCCGTATTTTGTCTAACAGGAAACTTCCATCCTCATCCCTGAAACGCAGGATCTGGGAAGTAATATCAATCAGGTAACTATTCAGTTCTCCTTTGTTCCATTCGGCAAACACCTGTGCCATCTCTTCATTCCCCAACCCCATGCGGTTCTTCAGCAAAGAATAGGCTTCAGCAATCAACTGCATGTCTCCATATTCAATTCCATTATGCACAGTCTTGACAAAGTGTCCGGCTCCCCCTCTCCCGATCCATTCACAACAGGGAGAACCATCTTCCAATTTCGCGGCAATTGCCTGTAGGATGTCACGCACCAGCGGCCACGCCTCCGGGGAACCACCCGGCATAATCGAAGGGCCATGCAAAGCTCCTAATTCACCACCCGAAACACCGGTTCCGATATAGTAGAGTCCCTTACTTTCCACCTCTTTCACCCGTCGTTCCGTGTCATGAAAATCAGAGTTTCCCCCATCAATAATCACATCTCCGGGAGACAGGTAAGGAAGTAATTCATTGATCACAGCATCCACAGCCTGTCCCGCTTTGATCATTAGCATGACCTTCCGGGGACGGCTCAGAGAGCTCACCAATTCATCGATCGACTCTGTTCCAAAAAAATTCTTTCCTTTGCCCCGGCCGTTCATAAAGCGTCCGACCACACTCGGACGGTCCGTATGCGCACGATTGTAGACTGTCACCGTAAATCCCTTACTTTCCATATTCAATGCCAGGTTCTCCCCCATAACGGCCAGTCCGACCATAGCAATATCCGATTGTTTCATACAAATCCATATTTTAAGTTTCCCATAGATATACATTAACAAAACACTCTCTTTTGACAATTTGTTCCGGAATAATTCCTATTCAACCGGGTTCCCCCAACAAGAAAAATGGATAGAAATAAGAGCGACAGCAGACCCAGGAAAGCTTTTATTTATTGGCAATCTTGCTTATTCCGGGTGATGAATGTTTACTGGTACCCGAGTTCCTGGCAAAAGGAGCTACCCCCACATAACAGGCGTAACTTCTGGCTGAGAGAAACCAGGTAAAGTTTGCTGTATAAATGGGCATCATCGAGGCATTAACGAATCAACTTTATCGTTTTTACTGCGTCTGACACCCAGTCCTGTTCGGAAGATTTGGAGAAGGGTGATCTTGATCTCGTAAGTCCTGAAAGGACGGCATATAATAGCCTAGGATGCAAATCCCAGGTAGAGAAATCCCCCCAGGGGTGTGCTGTAGGTACACCCCCTCTTATGTAAACAATCGGTTTGTATATGCAGTGTCGTACTTTCAGCACTCCATTGACTACTGATACCTGACCTGGGATTTGCATCCTAGGCTATTATATGCCGTCCTTTCAGGACTTACGAGACAAAGGTCACCTTCGCAAAAATCTGCCGACCATGACTGGACGATGCCTGGTTCTGATTTGAATATGTCCCATTCGGGGCAATTAAATCTTCCGAACAGGACTGCCTGATACCCATGGATAGCTTAATTTGCAAGGCAGCGTCAATCAAAACTATAACTTATCCCTCGGGGAGCGCCCAACGTGGAAGCGGGAGCACCCGTCCCGACGAGCGAAATAAGATGATAAACAAATTGTCCGGGCTAATGTTAAAAACATTAAACCCGGACAAAATATGCTTTCGAAAATTTGCAACAGACTTAGAATTTACCTCCTTTGAATTTTCCGCTTGCTACTTTTAATGGTTGGTCCCTTCAAAGAGATCATGAGAGACCTTGCTTTGAGATGTTTTTGCCCGGTAGTTATTAAATGTGTAACTTAAAGTCAGCATCATCAGAGGATATTTCGGGCGTATCTTCGTGATAGATTGCAGGTCGGAGGTAGTGATGTTACTTACGTAACGGGCTGAGTTAAACACATCCCGGAAAGCCAGTGTAGCTGTTAATTTACGCTTTAGTAATTGTTGTCTCACTGCCAGGTTTACATACCAGAAAGCGTCTGTTCTTCCCTGAGTGGTCACGGACGGCCCGACAAAGTTCCCGTCTACCTGCACACGGGTATATTTTCCGGCTTCAAATGCGTTATTCCAGGTGATGTCGTAATTCGTACTTTTCTCGTTCCGTCCATCCAGTTTAAACTCGTTTTCTACTTTATAATGATACACGCTTCCATTCAGGTTCACATTCCACCACCGGTTCAACTGAAGCTGTGCACTCAGTTCAAGACCCGTGGAATAATCATGCCCGACATTGGCCATCGAATCCAATGTGACTCCAGCTTCAAAAGGGATTCTCAGCCGTTCGATCTTATCCTTCCGGCTCCGGTGGAAAACAGTGGCGGACAATGAATGATCCTCCACATTTATTTTATAATTTAACTCAAAGGAGTTGATATATTCCGGGCGTATATCCGGGTTACCGATCTCCGCAGAATAAAAGTCACGATAGGTAATATAAGGTTCCATATAAAACAGATCCGGACGGGTGGTCCGGCGGGAATAGGAAGCCATCAACACCTGCTGATGAGGAAAATTATAGCCCAGATGCACAGATGGGAAAAACTCAAACCGGTTATCCAAGCGGTCCGCGCCCTCGATGGAACTACGTAAAACCCGGTGTGTATGCTCACCTCTCACTCCTACCTGAAAATCAAATGAACGGTAACTATCCGAGATCAACGCATAGATGGAATTAATACCCTCCTGAAAGTAGAATGTATTATAAATATCATCCCGCCAGTAAAACTCCTTTGTCCCGGGATTATAGAACTGCATACTGTAATCCCCATCCTCCAGATAGGAATAATATTGGTAACCAGCCTCTATCTTTCCGGTTGAACGGTACGGAAAGATATAATCCAGGTTGCCCCGTACGGTCCAGCGATGTTCATCTTCCCACGCGCGGTGTCCCTGTTGACGGACTCCACTCTTATCAAACAGGTCACTCTGGAAATACTCCATCGCATCTCCTCCATACTTCAGATAAAAACTGGCGGATAAATTGTGTCCCTGATCATTGAATGTATGATCCATTCCGACTGTTCCCTGAAAATAGGTTTCATGCAGGTCGTAATCATCCCGGCTATCATAATGCCCTTGTCCGGAAGCAATTCCATCGATCGTGCGTTGTTCTGTGTAGTCCAGATCTCCTGTGCGGGTCCTTCCTCCATATCCACCTTCCACATCTATATTCAGGGTTGTTTGAGGAAGAGAATAGAACCAACCGGTTTTCAACGAATAATTAAAGTTGTTACTCTCACGTGGCCCGTCCGAATGGGAGGTAGTGGTCAGATCTCCCACAATAGTTGTTTTTTCCTGATTGAAATTACTCTTTCGAAGCCGGTCATTCCAGGTTCCACCAACATACCAGCGGACGTTTTTCATCTGGTTAGTTACCAGAAAGTCAATCCCTCTGGACAGAAAAGTACTTCCGTTCAGATTCACCATACCACTAACACCCTGTTGAAAATTCCGTTTAGTGATGATATTGATAATTCCGACATCCCCACCGGTGTCATGGCGGGCGGAAGGCGTCGTAATGATCTCTATATTTTCTATCTGGGAAGAAGGGATCTGTTCCAGGGCCTGTGTTCCACTAAACACACTGGGCTTTCCATCGACATAGACGGCAAAGCCCGAGCTTCCCCGGAAAGTCACTTCGCCTTCCGCATCCACACGGATGGAAGGGGTATTCTCCAGAATATCGATCGCGGTTCCTCCATTAGCTAACAGATTACCGGAAGCTTCCACTACTTTTTTATCTAATTTATAGATCACCTGCTTTTTTTGGGCGACAATTTCTACTTCCGCCAGGCCAACCTCCAACGGGCGCATTTCAATCATTCCCAGATCAACTATGCTATGGGAGGCATTTAAAATAATTTCAGGACGGGTATAAATATCAAAACCTACCAGTTTAATTAATAAGCTATATTCCCCATCCTGAATATCCGGAATGATAAACTGTCCGTCACTTTCCGGCAGGACGTGGAATACGGGTTGCTCCTTCCCTTTGGAAAACAGCAAAACATCTGCGAAATCAATCGGATTACGACTTCCTGCCTCCACGATCTTTCCACGAATACGCGGATTAGGGGCAGCAGATACGGAAAAAAAGGTACACAAAGTCAATACGAGAATCAAACACTCTTTCATGGTCTAAATTTAGAATAGGTATACACACATACATAAAAAAATGAGAGGGCAAAGATATAAAACTCAGGTATACTATCAAGGGAAACCGGTTACCTTTCTATCCGGATCTGTTCTTTTCCCTTCTCAGGGAGGATAAAGTAAGGAGGATCCTACATGGAGAATCCGCAAAGGATCATAGTACAAATTCACCAAATATACAGAGAACCTGTCTCTTTATTCTTAAAATTAACATATTAAGATTGGTCTCTTTTTACAAACTTTCTACCTTTGCCGGCAGATGGGAGAATATTTTTTTCTTTATTTTATATTTTAATCAGAAAAAAGGTTCTATCCCGAGAATAAAACTTAACCATTAAGTCATAGGAAATGTCAGCTAAGAAGAGCATACGTATTACTTATCCTTCTTCCGAGAAGATCTATGTTCCGGGAGAAATCAATAAGATCCGGGTAGGGATGCGTCAGATTAAGTTAACGGATACGGTTACTGTAGATGAAAACGGAAATGAGGTCCTTAAAAAGAATAATCCGGTCATCGTGTATGATACCAGTGGGCCTTATTCCGATCCTAAAATAGCTATTGATATCCACAAGGGACTGCCACGGATTCGTGAAGAATGGTATGCCAAACGGAAGGACCTGGTCCGGTTACCACAGTTGACGTCTGAATATGGAAGAGCCAGACAGGGTGACCGGAGTCTGAACGCTATCCGCTTTCCCCATTCCTATTTGCCGATCCGGGCAAAAGAAGGAAAAAATATCACCCAGCTTTATTATGCCAAACGGCGCATTATCACTCCGGAAATGGAGTATGTAGCGATCCGGGAAAACCAGCAGATTGAAGCCATGGGCCTAAAATCGTATATTACCCCGGATTTCGTGCGGAAAGAGATTGCCGCGGGACGGGCTATTATCCCGGCCAACATTAATCATCCGGAAGCAGAACCGATGATCATTGGTAGCAAGTTCCTGGTGAAGATCAACACCAATATCGGTAACTCCGCTCTTTCTTCAGGGATCAGTGAAGAGATCGAGAAAGCTGTCTGGAGTTGTAAATGGGGAGGTGACACGCTGATGGATCTCTCTACCGGAAGCAACATTCATGAGAACCGGGAATGGATCATCCGGAATTGTCCGGTTCCCATGGGGACAGTTCCCATCTATCAGGCACTGGAAAAGGTAGAAGGGCGTATTGAAGACCTGAGCTGGGAAATTTACCGGGACACCTTGATCGAACAGGCTGAACAGGGAGTGGATTACTTCACCATTCACGCAGCTTTGCTAAAAGAACATATCGACCTGACAGCAAACCGTCTGACCGGGATCGTTTCCCGGGGTGGTTCCATCATGAGTAAATGGATGCAGGTGCATAACCAGCAGAACTTCCTGTATACTCATTTTGCAGATATTTGTGAGATACTGAAAACCTATGATGTAGCAGTGTCTATCGGGGATGGGCTTCGTCCCGGATCCATTTATGATGCCAATGACCCGGCACAATTCGCAGAACTCTATACCATGGGTAAATTGACAGATATGGCCTGGGATCAGTTTGTGCAGGTGATCATCGAAGGACCGGGACATGTCCCCATGAATAAAATCATGGATAATATGAAAGAGCAGCAATATGCCTGCCGGAATGCTCCTTTCTACACCTTAGGCCCTTTAACAACGGATATTGCTCCGGGATATGATCATATTACTTCCGCCATCGGTGCCGCACAGATCGCATGGTATGGAACAGCCATGATCTGCTATGTCACACCGAAAGAACATCTGGGATTACCGAACAAAGAAGATGTCCGCAACGGAGTGATCGCCTATAAGATCGCTGCCCACGCAGCAGACCTTGCGAAAGGCCATCCGGGAGCACAGATACGGGATAATGCTTTAAGCAAAGCCCGGTTTGAGTTCCGCTGGAAAGACCAGTTCAATCTTTCCCTGGATCCGGAACGGGCCATGAAATATTACAAGGATAGCGCGGTGACAGATGGGGAATATTGTACCATGTGTGGACCGAACTTCTGCGCGATGCGTCTCAGTAAAGAACTAACGAAAGAAGAGGGTGTCCCAAAAGTAAAAAAAGAAAATTGAAAAAGTTACGATTTATAAGTAATTACCCCATTAGGGATAACATGTGCATAACCCCGGGTAGCACCCGGGGTAAGCGAAACCCTCTCCACAACAACCCGGAAAGGGTTGAACCCGCTTCGGGGTTTAGAGCGTGTGGCTGTTTTCTACCACGGGTTTCACCCGCGGTCATTTACATGCAAGCCCTCCAGGCTTACAAGCTGTAACTTTGTCAAAGAATGGATAGACTTCCGGGACACCCTCTTTCCTTTTTATTAGTAGGAATAATCTATTTTGAATATGAAAAAACTTTTATTATTATTTGTCTTTAGCTTTATTTATCTGTCTGTTTACGGACAATGGGTCTGGAACAATCCGCTCCAGGCTGGATTTCCGGTGATTCAGAACCAGGGTTGGACGGAAGAGACCGGACAGAGCTATAGCCGGTTCCCGGACCGTGCCAGAAATACCGTAAGGAAAGAGGTATGGGAGTTATCAGAAAATTCCGCGGGTCTGGCCATTCATTTCTACAGTAATGCGCCGGAAATAGAGGTCCGGTATCAGGTGAAAGGCGCTCTTCAAATGCAACACATGCCCGCCACAGGAGTATCCGGAGTGGATCTGTATGCTATTAACAGTGACGGGGAATGGAACGTTTGCGCAGGCACTTTTTCTTTTGGGGATACGATCCAATATAGGTTTGAGTCCCTAACCAAAGACCAGTATCATGATTATGGATATGAGTACAGATTGTATCTTCCCCTATACAATACAGTCCGGTGGCTGGAAATCGGAGTACCTCAGGGATCTTTGTTTGAATTCATTCCGGTCTCTCCGGAGAAACCGGTCCTTTTATACGGAACCTCCATCGCACAGGGAGGATGTGTTTCCAGAGCCGGTATGGCCTGGGCCACGATCCTGCAACGCTCCTTAGATTACCCGTTGATCAATGCCGGTTTTTCCGGTAACGGGCGGCTGGAACCGGAAGTGCTCGATCTGATCACTGAAATAGAGGCCCGGCTCTACATACTGGATTGCCTGCCTAACCTGACGCAGGAGAATGAAGAAGAGATCTATCACCGGATCGTACAGGCAGTGAAGCAAATCCGGAATAAACAAGCTGCCCCGATCTTATTGATAGAGCATTTAGGATACAGTAATATGGGAACCCATTCTTTGTATGCCGCTTCCGTAGAAAAAGTAAACAAAGCTTCCAAAAGAGCTTACGAAACTCTCCGGCAGGAAGGAATTCCAGCCCTATACTATCTGACCCGGGAAGAGCTGGCCATTCCCGCAGATGGCTGGGTAGACCATATCCATCCGAATGAGTGGGGAATGCAGGCCCAGGCAAGAGCGGTAGAGAAAAAAGCACGGGAGATCCTACATATCCCGGTAGGTACAATCTCCACCACCCGGCCGGTGACTCAACGACGGGAGCCACATAACTATGAATGGCTGAAACGTCACCGGGAAGAACTGGAATATAATCCGGCACATCCGCCCCGGGCAGTCATTATTGGTAATTCGATCACCCACTTCTGGGGTGGAGAACCGGCAGGGCCACGCAGCAGTGGTTCCCAAAGCTGGGAACAATACATGCGTCCCCACGGATTCAATAATCTGGGATATGGATGGGACCGGATTGAAAACGTACTCTGGCGGATCTATCATGATGAACTTTTGGGCTACACGCCGGAACGAATCATCTCGATGATCGGGACTAACAATCTGGGGCTAAACACGGATGAAGAAATTGTGGAAGGGCTCCGGTTCCTTTTAGCAGCCATTCGTGACCGTCAGCCATCGGCAGAGATCCAGGTAGTCGGTATCCTGCCCAGACGGGATCAGGAACAATGGGTAAAGAATATCAATCAACAGATCCGGAAAATGGCAGAAAGCGAAGGTTACCTTTTTACAGATGCCGGTCATGTTTTCCTACAGGAAGACGGGACTTTAAATGAATCCCTTTTCAGTGACGGGCTACATCCCAATGAAGAAGGCTATCTCCGGCTGGCTCCTTTGATTGTTCAATAAGTTTTATAAAAAATATTCTATTTTTGTTTCTTCTATCTTACTAACTAAAAAACCCATCCTATGGAACAGATAACCATCAAAACATTAGAGGGAATAGAAACATCCGGCATATTGGACTGTTTTAATGAGGCTTTTTCCGATTACCACATTCCTATGCGTCTCACCCTATCTCAGTTAGAAAATAAGATCATGAGTGAAAATGTCCGGTTGGAATATTCTGTCGGAGTATTTGACGGAGAGAAGATGGTTGGAGTGATCCTGCATGGATATGAGCAGGTAAAAGATAAAAAACACCTTTATAATGCCGGAACCGGAGTGGTCCCGGATTACCGGGGACAACATCTCACAGAGCAGATGTATGCATTTGCTATCCCCCGCTTCAAAGAATCCGGTATTTGCAGTGTTACATTAGAAGTGCTTACGCCCAATGAACGGGCTATTAAAGTATATAGCCGCACCGGATTCCGGATCCAGCGGACAGTCAATTGTTACAAAGGAAACATACAGGGTAATAAACCTTTTCCTGCCGGATACGCGATCAGGAAACTGGAAAATTGGGATGGAGAGGAGCTAAGTCGTTACTGGAATGCAGAACCAACCTGGCAAAATTCCGTTCAGACCATCCGCAGGAACCGGGAGCATGTGGATGTCTGGGGCGTCTGGCAACAGGATCTTCTGGCCGGCTATCTGGTATATATTCCGGATAGAAAGAGAGGGCAGCTATTTGCCGTTCACCCGTCCCACCGGGGTAAAGGGCTTGCTTCTGCCCTATTCGACCGGATCGCTTCAGAATATGATCCGGAGATCACACTTGTTAATCTGGATGCCGGAGATACAGTAACTAATACTTTTCTCCAGGCCATAGGATTTGAGAACTACATTCAGCAATATGAAATGAAATTAGATATAGACAGATGACCTGAAGGGATGATTTATAAGTTAAAAACAATTGTGACACCGGTAGGAAACTGTTGTGACATCAGGTTGGCACCAAAGTGTCCTACCGATGTCACAACAGTGTCAAACGAATGTCACAACAGGAAAAACCGCAAAGTATAGAAACAGATATTTACCAAAGAAAACAGGATTCCGGATATACTGGATTTCCACATAATAAATCATCCTCCATGCAAGTCTGCATCGTAGACAAAGATATTAGGTAAATACACCGGGATTATATATTTTTGTTGATAAACTTGAACACGTGGATTTTTCATAACTAATCATACAAACTTAAAAAAACAATCTTATGATCAGTAAAAGAATGGAACAAGCGCTCAATGAGCAGATAAATGCCGAATTATGGTCAGCCTACCTTTATCTTTCGATGTCGGTCAATTTTTCAGTAAAAGGCCAGCCGGGTTTCGCCAACTGGATGAGTATCCAGTTTAAGGAAGAGCAGGACCACGCCATGAAATTCCTCAACTATCTTTTGTCGCGTGGCGGAACTCCAGTCCTGCAACCGATTGCAGAAGTAAAAACAACCTGGGAAACCCCATTGGAGGCGTTTGAAGATACGCTGGCACATGAGCAGAAAGTAACGGCGATGATCAATGAACTGTATTCGGTTGCAACGGAAGAAAAGGATTATGCCACCCAATCTATGCTGAAATGGTTTATTGACGAGCAGGTAGAAGAAGAAGAAACGGCACAGGGCATTATCGATGCACTAAATATGATAAAAGATAATGGTTTCGGTATCTATACATTAGACAAAGAACTTGCATCACGTACATATGTGCCACCGGTAGCAGAGTAGAGTAAGATTTATTACAGAGATAGTTAAACTGGCATTGATAACAGAAGTTCCGAGTAAAGATGTAGACATTCCATCGGTATGACTGTATTTATATTTTTCTAAATATATCCAGTTGAGACGTAGAATTCTCTCCAACCGGAACTTCGGGTATGCCAGTACCTAACTTCCCCTTTGGAGAGGTAGCTCTACGTTTTTCTTTTTGTGAAATCTGAAAATTTTATTTGAGCACTCACTTATTAAGATAAGAACAATACTATACATTCGAGTATTCGTCTATTAAATGTAATTGAATATTATGTTGTATATCACACGGATTTGCTATTGTTAGTTATAAAAATAGATATTATGGGAAGAAAGGCTCTTTCCAGATTAACTTGTATTTATATAAAATCATTAATTCGTAAATATATAAGACAAAAGAGAAGAACTATAACCGAATAACTCTTACCTTTGATGGCATCAAATGATCGCATCAGCATGAAGCCTCCATATCAAATAACACCCACTATATTGGCAAAAGTAGCTTCTATTTCTGAGAAAATAGGAGAAGTAAAAACCGCTTACCTTATGCAGCCTCCTACCGAGCTACGGAAGCGAAACCGCATAAAAACGATTCAGGCGTCTTTAGAAATTGAAGGAAACACCCTTACAGTAGAACAAATTACGGCCATACTCAACAACAAACGGGTACTGGCTCCGGAAAAAGACATTCTGGAAGTCAAAAATGCCATACAGGTCTATGAGCAGATAGAAACATTCAAACCATACAGTATCACCTCTTTATGCAAAGCGCACCAACTATTAACAAAAGGATTAGTTAGAAACCCCGGACAACCCCGGACAACAACTGTGGGCATCGTAAAAGGAAGTCAGACCGTGCATGTAGCGCCACCGGCTGAACTGATAAAAGGACAACTTCTGGAACTTCTTAGATATGCAAAGAACGATACAGATCTGCTCTTAATTAAAAGTTGTGTATTTCATTATGAATTTGAGTTTATACACCCCTTTATAGATGGCAACGGACGTATGGGGCGATTGTGGCAAACAGTCCTGTTAAGGCAACAATATCCGGTATTCGATTACCTACCCATAGAAACACTCATAAAAAACAAACAGCAGCAATATTATGACATCTTAGCCAAATGTGACAAAACAGGTGAGTCAACATTGTTTATCGAATTTATGCTTACCATAATAGATGAAACACTGGAAGAATTGTTATCCTCCCAGCCCGTGCATCTCAAAGCAAAAAACCGTATAGAATTATTTAAAACCATAATCGGAGACAAACAGTTTACCCGTAAAGACTACATGCGGCACTTTAAAGACATCTCCGCAGCCACCGCAACCCGTGACCTACGGGAAGCTACCCAAACCGGAACCCTGAGAAAAACCGGAGACGGCAGAACTACATGTTACCAATACAAGTAAAAACGACAATAAGATGACAACACAGGAAATAATAGAAAAAGAAATCGAATATATAAAAAGTAATGTTCCGGTATTTTATAAGTACCTCGAGTATCGGATTAGATAGAGACAAACTTCCTCCGTATAGGGGCAAAAAAAGGTTGTCTCACGACAACCAATCTTCATTGTTAACCTTAAATCTAATACCATGAAAAAC
>JAJQEE010000033.1 GCA_021201865.1 Tannerellaceae bacterium
CCCCCCCCCCCCCCCCCCCCCCCCCCCCCCCCCCCCCCCCCCCCCCACCCCCCCACCCCCCCCCCCCCCCCCCCCCCACCCCCCACCCCCCCCCCCCCCCCGCCCCCCCGCCCCCCCCCCCCCCCCCCCCCCCGCCGGGATCCTGACAAATGAGGAGTTCCTGAAAGAGAAAGACATATCGTGGCTTGATTTCCTGAAAATAAGAGCCAGTTGGGGAGTAAATGGGAATCAGTCCATCAATCCTTTCCAATATCTTTCAACGATCGCTTTTGACAATAACTCCAAATATGTCTTTAATGAGGATAAGAAAACCTCTGTTACCGGTGGATATGCCAATATTCTACCCAACCCGGATGTAACCTGGGAAAGATCAGAGCAAACGAATGCCGGATTGGATCTTTTCTTTTTAAACTCAAGATTAGGCGTTGTTTTTGACTGGTATAAAAAAGTAACTAAGGACTGGCTGGTGGAAGCTCCTGTTTTAACAAGTTTTGGAACCAATCCGCCTTATATAAATGGCGGGGATATCCAAAACCGGGGATTTGAGATCGGTTTAAGCTGGAAGGATCATATACAGGATCTTTCTTATGGAGTTAACCTGAATATAAGTACCAATAAGAACAAGGTGTTGAGAATTGACAATTCCGAAGGAATTATTCATGGTCCTATCAACTCCCTGTTTGGAACTACTCCTGAATTTGTACGGGTAGAGGTGGGCAAACCAATCGGTTATTTCTGGGGTTTCAAAACTGCCGGTGTATTCCAGACGCAGGAAGAAATCGATAATTATGTCAATTCCCGGGGAGAAAAGATCATGCCGAATGCGCGTCCGGGAGACCTTATTTTCGTGGACCTGAACGGGGATGGTGAATTTAGTGGCGGCGATGAAGATAAAGGGATGATCGGAGACCCGAACCCGAATATCACTTTTGGATTTTCGTTTCATATGGAATATAAAGGATTTGACCTGAGCGTTACCTCTACGGGTGTACTGGGAGTGGATATTGCCCAGTCCTACAGGAACTGGACGGCTTCTACTGATAATTATACCCTATATGATTATGAAAACCGCTGGACAGGTCCGGGAGCTTCGAATGTAGCTCCCAAGCTCTATTATACGCCTTCTATTAATGACACCTATATTTCTGATCGTTATATCAGGAAGGGGGATTACTGGAGGCTTAGTAATGTGACACTGGGATATGATTTTAAAGAATTATGGAAAAAGGCTCCTTTACAACAACTGCGGCTTTATCTCTCGGCTAATAATTTATTCACGATCACAGGATATAATGGCATGGATCCGGATGTCGGGTTTGGTGATCCTTCCTGGGGTAGAGGGGTGGATATAGGATTTTATCCTTCATCACGGGTATTTATGTTTGGTGTTTCAGTTGCTTATTAATTTGTTAAATGAGAATCGTCATGAAAAAGATATTTTTTATCATTCTGATCAGTACACTGTGTTTAAGCTGTAGTGACTTCCTGAATACAGATAGTTATACACAAAAAAATACGGATAACTATCCGAACACAGAAAATGATATGTACCTGGCCGTTGTGGCTATTTATAACAAACTTCTCCCTACGATGGGTGAGATCGGATGTACGCAGATCTTTACGGAATTGTTATCTGATGACCGTTTTGGAGGCGGGGGGGTTCCAGTGATTATTCAGCTTTGTCGATCAATGATTTTACCACTCATGATGTAAATGAATATGCCAATCAATGGAGTAGGCTATATCAGGGAGTTTACAGGGCCAATTTTTACATTGAACAGGATGCATTGGACCGGGTAGTATGGAGCAGTGAAGAAATCCGGAAGAAATATTTAGGGGAAGCTCACTTTATGCGGGCCTTCTTTTACCTGGATCTCGCCCGGATGTTTGGCCATATTCCTATGCCTCTTACGACCGTGAGTGAGAATCTTCCGCAGGTTGCTCCTGAAGCGTTGTATGGCCAGATTGCTTCCGATATAAAAAAAAGCGATCGAACTATTACCGCCGGTTAAATTCCAGGATATCAGTGAAGCGGATTTTGGGCACGCCACTAAATGGGCAGCGGAAGGACTGATGGCACGTGCTTTCCTTTTTTACACAGGATTTTATAATAAAGAGGAGATGGCTCTTCCGGAAGGGGGTAGTGTCACGAAACAGGATGTGATCCACTGGATCGATGATTGTGTGGCCCATAGCGGACACGCTTTAGTGCCGGACTTTCGAAACCTTTGGATGTATGCTGCCAGTAAAGATTACAAATATACGCAGGATCATAACCTGGATTGGGTGGGAGACGGAAAAAGGAATCCGGAGACAGTATTTGCCACAAAATTTAGTACCTTAGGCTCGGAAAGCCAGATTTTCAGCAATATCAAACAGTTATTTTTTGGCTGGAGAAACCAGAATAGCGTACCGTTTGGATCCGGTTGGGGGTTTGGGACTGTCAATCCTCAACTCTATGAGCAATGGCCGGATGACGACATCCGTAAGAAGGCTTCTATCTGTTATGTGGATGATGTGGAAACGGAAGGGGAACTGTATTATCAGGAAAACCAGTGGAACTCTATGCAGGATACCCGTATGTGGGCGAAAAAAACGATGCCTGTCACAGAGTGGCCGGAAGAGGGACCACGGTTTGATTCGAATGGTTTTCCCACAAACGGAATCAATGTCAGTGTCCGTCTATTTGGTGCCTCTACCGGGATGGAGGTCAATAATGTAAACGACCAGATTGAAATACGGTTTTCTGATATTTTGCTGATGGGTTCGGAATTAGGGGGGCCTAATGCCCAGCAATATATGGATAGGGTCAGGGAACGGGTCGGACTTCCTTCCATTCCGGCAACCTTAGAAAATATCAAGTTGGAGCGGAGATATGAATTAGCTTTTGAAGGAGTCAGGTACTGGGATATCCTCCGGTGGCATGATGAAGAAGAAGCGTATTCAAAAATAGTGAAAGTTCCTTGTTTAAATGATGGCCGTCCCGGACATGTGACTGTCCGGTTCAGACCTGAGACGAAAGGGTTTATGCAGATACCACAACAGGAAATCATCAAGTCTGACCATGTATTGAAACAGAATGAAGGCTGGTATGAAAATCCTAATTTTGATATAAACCGGGTGTATAACGAATAATTCATTGAGAGATCTTCCCTGTATGAGATACTCACCAGGGAAGATCTTTTCCTAAAATATAATATTGATATGAAAAGACTATTTTTTACATGGACTTTCCTTTTCTTAGGGATGAGTCTGTATGCCCAACCACAGAAAGTCTGGCTGGATGCTGATACAGGGAATGAGCTGGACGATGTGTTTGCCATCATTCGGCTACTCTGTGAGCCCTCTGTGGAGGTGGCCGGGCTCAGTTCCGCTCATTTTAATAATCCGGACCTGCTGGTATATGAAAAATGGAATCAGTATGATACCCAAGATATCCATACTGTCCGCATCAGTCAGGAATTAAACGAAGAGATTCTGCAAACAATGGGGCGTGGAGATATTCTTTGTCCTTTAGGAGCAGACAGGCAGATCGGAAGAGCCTGGGGAGGATATGAACCACAGGAATCGAAAGCGGTGGAACAGTTAGTTGCTACTGTGAAGAGTTTACCAAACGGAGCCAAACTGGATGTCCTTTGTCTGGGAGCCCTTACTAATATAGCATCAGCGATCATCCTTTATCCGGAAATCATCCCTCAGATCCGTTGTTATGCGTTAGGGGCCGGCTATCATCCACAAACGGGTGCATGGAATAAAAATGAGTTCAATATCCGGAACGATTTGAATGCGTTTGATTATCTGTTAAACAAAGAAGATTTTGAATTTTATATTATGCCGATCTCTACGGCCCTGGGATATGTCTTCGACCGGGATGAGACGTATGCAAAAATAGATCCTGCGGATCCGGTCACGATGTTGATAAAAAAACGCTGGGAAGAAACTTTTCCCGGTGATAAAAACCGTATTATATGGGACCTGGCTTTAGTAGAGGCTTATCTTAAGCCAGCCTTATGCCAGCTTGAACAGGTGATGGCACCTCCTGAAAATACACAGCGGAAAGTAAATGTCTATACTCAGATCGATCATGAAGGGATGACCCGGGATTTCTGGGAGTACGTGACCGGAAAAAACAGAAAATAAAAACAATACACGATATGAATAAACCCAATATACCTGTAGCCCGGGAAAAGATTTTAGTGGTAGGAAGCAGTAATACGGATATGGTAGTGAGAGCCTCTCATATTCCTCAACCGGGTGAGACTGTATTAGGTTCCCGTTTTTTATGAATCCCGGAGGAAAAGGAGCGAATCAGGCTGTTGCAGCCAGCCGTCTGGGTGGGGATGTGACTTTTATCTGTAAAATAGGGAATGATTTGTTTGGTCAACAGGCTCATCTGCTGTTTGAAAAAGAAAACATTGATACTTCCTATATTTTTTCTGATCCGGAACATGCTTCCGGGGTCGCTTTGATTGTGGTGGATGATGAGGCGGAAAACTGTATTACAGTAGCTTCCGGAGCCAATGCCTATCTTACACCGGAGGATATTCGTTCTGCCGGAAAAGCGGTTGAAGAAGCAGGAATTATCCTGATACAACTGGAGATCCCGCTGGAAACAGTGCTGTATGTTGCTGAACTGGCTTTACAAAAGGAGAAGAAACTAATCCTGAATCCGGCACCGGCTCAACAGTTACCTTCTTCTCTGATGAATGGATTATATCTTATCACTCCAAATGAAACAGAGGCGGAAATGATCTCCGGTATCCGGATCACTGATCAGGATTCAGCCCTACGAGCGGCTTCTGTTATTTCCGGTATGGGTGTACAACATGTGATTATTACGTTAGGTGATCAGGGTGCTTTATTATATGACCAGGCAAGAGCGCTGTTTCTTCCGGCTCTGAACGTCCAGGCTGTGGATACAACGGCTGCCGGGGATGTATTTAATGGAGCACTGGCAGTAGCTCTTTCCAAAGGAGAAAAGTGGATAGATGCTATAGAGTTTGCCTGTCATGCATCTGCTATTTCTGTCACTCGTTTAGGTGCTCAGTCTTCCATTCCTTATGAACAGGAAGTACTCTCTTTTCTTTCTCATTCCTGAGAAAATCTTCATTTATTTTCCATAGTCTAATCCTTAGATAGAAAACCTATGTTTATCGTACATAATTATTCAATCGCTATTTTATTTTGTTTTATTACCATGTTTTGCTGGGGTTCCTGGGGGAATACTCAAAAACTGACCTCAAAAACATGGAGGTATGAATATTTTTACTGGGATTATGTGATCGGTGTATTACTTTTTTCCCTCATTTCAGCCTTCACGCTGGGAAGCGTGGGTAACGAAGGGCGCAGTTTCATTCCGGATCTTTTACAAGCGGACTGGTCTAATCTTGGAAGTGCGTTTTTAGGGGGTGTCGTTTTTAATGCTGCCAATATTCTACTTGCCGCAGCCATTTCCATTTGCGGGTTGTCGGTAGCCTTTCCGGTTGGAATCGGATTAGCGTTAGTATTAGGCGTGCTGATCAACTATTTTGGTGCAGCCAAAGGAGATCCGCTATGTATTTTTATGGGGATAGCCTGTATAACGATTGCAATCCTGTTAAATAGTATCGCTTATAAAAAGGCTTTAGCCGGGACCCGGAAAGTGACCGGCAAAGGTATTTCTATCGCTATTGCAGCCGGGATCATTATGTCCTTTTTCTACCGGTTCGTAGCCGCTTCTATGGATCTGGATAATTTTGCACATCCCGCTGTGGGCAAGTTAACTCCTTATACGGCCGTTTTCATTTTTGCTTTGGGTATATGCCTGAGTAATTTTATTTTTAATACTATTGCCATGAAGAGGCCGGTGGAAGGTGATCCTATTCCTATCTCCGGATATTTTAAGGGGAAAAGCAGCACTCATTTAGTCGGTCTACTGGGAGGAGTGATCTGGTGTATGGATCAATCTTTCAGCCTGATTGCTTCGGAAAAAGCCGGTGCGGCTATTTCGTATGGTTTAGGACAGGGGGCTACCCTCGTCTCTGCTTTGTGGGGTATTCTGATCTGGAAAGAGTTCAAAAATGCTCCTCCGGTATCTAATTATCTGAATGCAGGAATGTTTATCTGGTTTATTACAGGCCTTGGGTTACTGATTTATGCGGGAGTCTGATCCGGAATAAATTTCCGGGGAATGTAACTTTTTTTCAGGTGATGCGTCTTATCTTTAAACCATAAATAAAAAAAACTCATATGAGATCAAAAGTACTTTTATCAGTTATTGCATTCCTGGTATGCTCCACTTGTTTTGTTTCAGCCAAACCAATCAAGGGTAATGGGAAGATAGTCACTAAGCAAATACCTCTTTCTCAATATACTGAGATTGAATTTGGCAAAGGTATCAATCATTCCAACCAATCCTTTACGGTCTTATTTTTTGTATCCTGGAATCGCTCTGTCACGCCGGTGTTTAATTATACTCAACAAACTGGTCCCGCCAGCGTGGAAGTAACCATAGATGATAATCTGTTTTCCTACCTGGATATAGAAGTATCGGATGGCTTATTAAAGGTAAAAACGAAAAATGGACAAATCATAGCGCCCACCAAAATTACTGTGGACGGGCATTCTGAAAAATTAGAATCTGTCAAAGTAAGTCACGGAGCAGATTTTAATATTATTTCTTCTCTGAAAGGAGAAAAACTGGAAGTCCATTCAAGCGGTGGAAGTGATGTCAACATTCAGGGTCCGGCACAGATTGATGTATGCAATTTCCGGTTAGGTGGCGGCGGAGACCTCAAGGCTGATCACCTGCACTGCAAAGAAATCATCGCCATCGCTTCCGGAGGCAGTGATATCAAACTAAAAGGGGAAGCAGATAAAGCCAATTTCCAGGCATCCGGTGGTAGTGATATCGAAGCGTATGATTTTATAGCTAAAGAAGTGGAGTTCTCAGCCAGTGGTGGTAGTGATATGAATCTGCATGTAACAGAATTACTGGCCGGCAAAGCCTCCGGTGGTAGTGATATCCGTTATTATGGAAGTCCCCGTCAGGAAGTAAGTGTTTCCGGTGGCGGTAGTTGTAAAGGAAAATAAGATATTTACCTATCTCATAAGAACTGCTTATTTTCTGATCATCACAAAGAATAAAAAATATCTAATAAAGTAGTATATATAAATAAAAAAGCACTCCCCAAATAATCGGTAAGTGCTTTTTTATTGCGTGGTCCCACTTGGGCTTGAACCAAGGACTCCCTGATTATGAGTCAGGTGCTCTAACCAACTGAGCTATAGGACCTGATTCAGAGCATGCTCTGAAATCGGCTGCAATATTACGACATTTTATCGGTTTTTGCAAGTGTTTTCGGAAAATCTTACTTCTCAGAAGCCTCTTCCCCGGCAAACTCCATCAGATAGGCTTTGATGAATCCATCGATCTTTCCATCCATTACTCCATTGACATCGGAGGTCTGGAAATTGGTACGATGGTCTTTTACCCGGCGGTCGTCAAAGACATAGCTACGGATCTGGGATCCCCACTCGATCTTTTTCTTACCGGCTTCCACCTTCTGCTGCTCTGCCATCCGTTTCTGCAACTCCATATCATATAACATAGAGCGCAATAAACGCATTGCATTCTCACGGTTACCCAACTGTGAACGGCTTTCCGTATTTTCGATCAGGATCTCCCGGGTTTCTCCGGTATCCGGATCTTTATAATTATAGCGCAGACGTACCCCGGTTTCTACCTTGTTTACGTTCTGTCCACCGGCACCTCCCGAACGGAAAGTATCCCATGTATAATCGGCTGGATTAATTTCAATTTCGATGGTATCATCCACCAACGGAGTAACGAACACAGAAGCGAAAGAGGTCATACGCTTACCCTGCGCATTATAAGGGGATACCCGCACCAAACGGTGCACCCCGTTCTCTCCTTTCAGATAGCCATAGGCATAGTCCCCTTCGATCTGTATAGTAACGGTTTTAATTCCCGCTTCATCTCCTTCCTGCAGGTTACTGATTGTCACCTTATAACCATTCGCTTCTCCCCAGCGCATATACATACGCATCAGCATAGACGACCAATCCTGGCTTTCTGTACCTCCTGCTCCGGAGTTGATCTTCAGGATACATCCCAACTGATCTGCCTCCTGACGAAGCATATTACGGAATTCCAGACTCTCTACCAGCTCCAATGCTTTTGCATAGGCGGCATCCACTTCTTCCTCGCTTATCACTTCTTCCTTTACATATTCGTAGGACAGCTCCAGTTCATCGGTAGCCGCTTTTACTTCATTGTAAAGTTCAATCCATTTTTTAAGTTCTTTTACTTTCTTCATCTGAGCCTCTGCCCGTTTGGCATCTTCCCAGAATCCGGGGTCCTGCGTACGCAGCTCTTCTTCTTCTAACTGGATGGTCTTACCATCTATGTCAAAGATACCCCCTCAGCGCCTGCTCGCGCTCCAACACATTATGTAGTTGGTCAGATGTAATCATATGCTTTTTCTTTTAATTTTCAGGTGCAAAGATAGGCTGTAAAGAGCAATTGACAATACAGAATTGACAATTATATGGAATTTTACATCTCTCATCACAAAAAGTAAAGGACAGCAATGGCCTATATTCCATTTCTGTCCTTTACTTTGTTTACCGGACTTTTAAAAATTCCTATGAAAGAAGGGTCTTGATGATTTCCCCTGTCGGTATATCTTTCTCTTCATACATTTCTTCGATCTGCTGAGCATAATTTTGAAGAATTACCGGACGACGCAGTTTCAATGTATCGGTCATCTCACGGCTTTCCATCGTAAATGCTTTTGGAAGCAAAATAAACTTTTTAATCTTTTCATACGATGCCAGATCTTTCTGGTGCTCTTCCACCCGGGCTTCAATCATGTGGATAATATCCGGATTCTTTACCAGATCTTCTATACCAGTATAATCAATTCCTTTCCGTTTGGCATACTGTTCCAGCAATTGAAAGTCCGGTACGATTAAAGCACCGACAAATTTACGCTCATCTCCGATCACAGCGATCTGTTGAATATATTTATCACTGCTGATCAATCCTTCGATAGCCTGTGGAGCAATATACTTACCGTTTGACGTTTTATAAAGGTCTTTGATACGTTCTTTAAAGAATAAGTTATCCCCTTCAAACCAGCCAGCATCACCGGTACGGAAAAAGCCATCTTCCGTAAATGACTTCGCATTCTCTTCCGGTTTCTTATAATAGCCGGAAGTAACCGTTCTTCCTTTGATCAGGATCTCATCGTTCTGCGGATCAATCTTTACCTCTAAATTAGGCATGATCGTGCCAATAGAACCAATCACAAAATTCGTAGGTGGATAAAAACAAACTGTCGCAGAGGTCTCACTCAAACCATATCCTACCACCAGCGGAATATTTACTGATTGCAGAAAAGCATCTACGGCTGCCGCCAAAGGAGCACCTGCTGTTGGGAATAAACGTCCCTTTTCCAATCCGATGACCTTCTTCAGCAACTTAAAGACAGTCGCATCATAGAATTTGAATTTCACAGACAGTCCTGCTGGAGCCGGAATCCCTTTCCTTTTATATTCGAGATTATATAATCTTCCGGTCTCAATGGCATCTTTAAAGATAGCCTTCATCAAACCGGGAGAATTGTTGATCTTATCCTGCACTCCCACATAAATCTTTTCCCAGAAACGGGGTACATTACACATCACGGTAGGACGAACCTCTTTCAATGTTTCCTGGATCTTCTTAGGATCCTGATTGATAGCATTGGTCACTCCTTTATGAGTAATATAGTAGGTCCATGCTTTTTCAAACACATGAGTAAGCGGCAGGAAGCACATCGAAACATCTTTATCATTCACCATCGGTAAACGAATATCATGGATGCGCAACACTTCATTAAAGTTATAATGATGAAGAACAACCCCTTTGGATTCACCCGTTGTTCCGGATGTGTAAATAATGGTTGCCATATCATCCAGACTCGCCTCATGCATCCGTACTTTCACCGTTGTTTCCGCATGAGCACTTTCTCCCAGACAAAGAAAATCCTCAAAATAGACAGAACTTTTATCATCCGGATTAAACTTTACATTCTTATCAAAAACGATCAGCCGCTTTAAAACCGTTGAGGTTTTCTGAACCGAAAAAGCATTATTATACTGCAACTGCTCTCCCACAAAAACCGTATGGATCGCCGCATCATTTATAATATACTCAATTTGTGCCGGAGAATTGGTCGCATACATTGGGACAGTCACCGCACGATTGGCATATGCTGCAAAATCCGTATATAAATACTTAGGCATATTCTGGGAATAGATCCCTATCTTATCCTCTTCCTTAATACCAAATTCAGCCATTGCTTTGGCGGTCTGCATCACTTTATCAGAAAATTGCCGCCAGGAGATATCCGACCATTTTCCGGTTTCACTATCCCGTTGTTTAAGGGCGACACGATCTTCATATTTATCTGCCTGACGATGTACAAGTTCAGCTAAATGGTAATAATTCATTGCGTTTCGTTTTGTTTGATGCCACAAAAGTAATGGATTCCCTTTTAATACATATCAATTTTTACACAAAAATGAGAAAGTGTGCAATTTTATGCTATAATTCACTTAGATGTTCTTTTTCATTTTCTTTTAATAACCGGATAGCAATCGCCGCGCAGGCTTCTGCATCAGCCAGCGCATGATGATGATCCGTAAGATGATATCCGCAATGAGCTGCAACCGTATCCAGTTTATGATTAGGCAAATCCGGGTAATATTTGCAGGATAAAAGAAAGGTACAATAGAATGAGTAATCCGGATATGATAATCCATACTCCTGATAGACAGCCTTCAAAAATTCTTCATCCGCGGAACTATTATGAGCCACTAAAGGCAATCCTTCCAACCGGGGCGACACCAGATCCCATACTTCCGGAAAAGGCAACGAATCATACGTATCCGCCCTTTTCAATCCATGAATAGCCGTTGTTTTTTTGATATAATAATTAGGAACAGGCCGTATCAGACTATAGAAACGATCCATAATCTTCTCATTCTCAACAATGGCAATACCAATACTACAAACACTACTGGCTTTTCCATTTGCCCTTTCAAAATCTATAGCAGCAAACCGTTCCATGTGTGTGGCCTTTTTACAAAGATAATAAATACAGCCACAAAACAAATAAAACCGGACACCAAATAAGTTCTTATTGAATAATTTAGGGCCGGGGTTCTACCATGGCACGCTTTTCCCAGGCTTCATAGCGGGCGGCCAGTTCTTTTACCCGTTCCGGATATTGCATAGCCAGATTAATCAACTCACTCCGGTCCTCTTTCAGGTTATAAAGCTCCCACTCCGCCTCTTTACCAGGCTTAACGATTTTCCATCCGGAAGCATCAATCAGGGCACTCTGGTCAAAATGTTCAAAACAAAGTTCCCGATGTCCTTCCCGTTTTCCGGTACGGAAGACAGGCACCAGGCTTTTCCCCTCTAAAGGAATGATCTCTTTTTGATTATATTCCGCAGGATACACCGCCCCGGATAATTCCATACAGGTAGCCATGATATCCATTACATGTCCCATCTCATGAGTAACCGATCCTTTTTCCAGCGCAATTCCTTTCGGCCAGTGAGCGATCATCGGGGTACAGATCCCTCCTTCATAGGATTTAGCTTTCCAGAAACGGAAAGGAGTATTAGCCACATTGGCCCAGCGGGGACCAATAGAAGCATAGGTATTCTGCGGTCCCGGCAATACCTCTTTCTCACGCGGATAAATAATCTTTTCACCATTCCTCATTTCTGCGGGCCGGTCATTTTCTCCTTCCGGATAATTCTGGCAATCTTCATTACTACAACCATTGTCAGACAGGAACAGGATTAACGTATTATCCAACTCTCCGGTTTGTTCCAAAGCCACCAACAGTTTACCGATCTCCTGATCCATCCGGTCTACCATCGCAGCATGGACAGCCATTGCCCGGGCATCCCATTCACGGGTAGGATTATCTTCCCAGCGATCTGTAAAATGGCGCGGAGAAAAATAATTTCCTTCCTGCTTTACCAAAGGAGTCTGCCGCATCCGCTCATAGCGTTTTTCCCGGATTGCATCCCAACCCACCTGATAGGTATCCTCATATTTTTTGATATCTTCCGGCAGTGCATGCAAAGGCCAGTGAGGAGCGTGATAAGACAGATACATAAAAAATGGCTGATCTGATTGGGAATACCGGTTTACATACGCTACTGCACTATCAGTCAGTGCGATTGTACTATAATAATTTTCCGGGACCGAACGCACAGGTTCTTCCCCATTGACTAAGCTGAACGGATCAAAATAATTCACCACCCCGTAAATCGTCCCGTAAAAATCCTGGAATCCCCGGTAGACCGGGTAGTTATCTTTTGGAGCAAATTCGTCATACTGTAACTGATGAGCCAACCATTGTCTCTGGTCCGGCCTCAGGGGAGTTTCCGCCACATGCCACTTCCCGATCATTCCGGTCCGGTATCCGGTTTGTTGCAGCACTTCCGCTATCGTTACGGCATGATGGGACATGGTTCCCCGGTAACCCGGTTGCTGATCATCAAAAGTCATCCGCCCGATACCTGCCTGATGAGGGTATAAACCGGTTAATAATGAAGCACGGGTGGGACAACTGCGGCTGGCATTATAAAAATGGCTGAAGCGGACCCCATTCTCTGCCAGACGATCCAGATTAGGAGTTTGTATTTCTCCTCCGTAACATCCCAGATCCGAATAACCAAGGTCGTCCGCAAGGATCACAATAATATTAGGTCGGGAATCTTTTTGCGCATGGACCCACAAAAGAGAGGAGGCTAATAAGCCCAGCGTAGAAGTATACTTGTGTT
Organism: Tannerellaceae bacterium; assembly: GCA_021201865.1. Taxonomy (GTDB): domain Bacteria; phylum Bacteroidota; class Bacteroidia; order Bacteroidales; family Tannerellaceae; genus UBA4116. The sequence goes on from JAJQEE010000033.1 coordinate 12,854, forward strand.
TCATGATAGGATTAAGTTTATTGTGTCCAAAAGTAGTAAAAATTATCTCAACATCACATGGTTTTTTTAGCGAACTGCGAAGGAGTCATATTAAATTGCCGGGAAAAAGCCCGGCTGAAATAGGACTGCGAACTGAAACCTACACTTTCCGCTATTTCATAGATCCGCATTTCACCCTGCAAAATCAGTTCGGCGGCTTTTTTTAAACGGCTGAGGGTAATCAGTTCGTTCGGAGTCAGATCAGAGATCGCTTTGATCTTCCGGTATAAGGTGGGACGGCTCAGGTTCATCAATCCGGCGATCTGATCCACATCCAGGTCCGTATCTGCAATATGTTCAGTGATAATATCATTGAGTTTTTCTAAGAAATTCTCATCTTCTTTCGTATAAGCCATGGATTTCATATGTGCAACCGGAGACTTAAAATAATAGGTCCGCATCTTCAAACGGTTATTTAGCAGATTGGTAATCTGTGCCAGCAGGATCTCCATAGAGAAAGGTTTGGCAATATAAGCATCTGCTCCGGATTCCAACCCTTCCAATCTGGACTGGATCGTATTTTTAGCCGTCAGCAGAATAACCGGAATATGGCTATACTCCAGGTTATTTTTGACCGTTTTAAGGAGAGAAAAACCATCCATCACCGGCATCATCACATCACTGATGATCAACTGCACACTTTGCTGCTTTAACACCTCCAGTCCCTCTACTCCATTACAGGCCGTCAACACATTATATAATTCATTGATCTCTTCCCCTACAAAATTCTTCATTTCCTCATGATCTTCCACGATCAGGATGGTCGGACGAGCCGGATCATAGGAATAATGCTGCTCCGGCTGAACCGGCACATTTTCTTCCGGTTCCCATTTGATGGAGTTCGGTTGATTGATCGGCAAAGAAAGCCGGAACCGGATCCTCTGTTCATTAGATTCTGCAATGATCAACGATCCCCGGTGCATTTCCGCCAGGGAACGGGCCAAAGGTAACCCTAATCCCGTACCGGAAGTATGCCGGGAACTCTCTCCTCTGAAAAAAGGTTTAAATACTTTCTCCTTCATTTCTTCCGGAATACTTTCCCCATCATTGATCACATCAATCAAAAAGATATCCTCTGACGCTATAAAAGAGAGTTCCACGATGATCCGGGTTTCCGCATACTTCACCGCATTCAACAACAAATTGCTTACGATCTTGGTAAAAGCTTCCTGATCAATAAAGGCCTGTAACCGGGAAACAGTAGTCTGCATATTAAATAGCAAACCTTTCTCCTCTGCGGCATCCTTAAAGCGGATACAGATATTTTCCAGCGTAGCCAGAATATCTGTTTTCACAAAATTCAGGCTAAACCCTTCAATCTCTGTTTTACGGAAGTCCAGCAACTGATTGACCAACGCCAGTAGCCGGTCTGCATTCTTATTCACCGTATCCAGGGAGCGGCGTATATCCTGCGTCAACTCTTTTTTTAGTAAAACTTTCTCCAAAGGGCTCTTTATCAGTGTCAGCGGGGTACGTATTTCATGAGCGATGGTAATAAAAAATTCAATCTTTGCCTGATACAATTCTTTTTCCTTTTTATCTTCAAAACGCCTCAATGCCTGTAAGACTTTCCGCTGGTCATGCCTTTTCAACAGATGAAGAGAGAACAAACAAACAGTAATAAGCAACATAAAATAAAAGATCTTCATCCATACCGATAGCCACCAGGGAGGTAAAACGGAAATTTGCAGAGTGGTAAAAGATTCATTCCACACGCCGGACGGATTGGAGGCTTTCACTTTAAAAAGATAGTTTCCGGAAGGTAACTTAGAAAAATAAGCAGAACGGGAACCTTCCGCAATGGTCCATCGATTATTCAATCCCTCCATAGAATAAGCATATTGGGTTGCATTCGGTGCCAGATAACTTAATGTGGAAAAATCAAACCGGATCGTACTGTATTTCCCACTTTTTAATTCCACTTTTTTATGATTCTGTCCCGGACCGGCAGTCCGCTGATCTTCATATAATCTATTGTCGATCCGGATATGGGTAATAAAAGTTTCCGGTGCCTGCTCAATGGTCTGAATCTCTTCCGGCAGAAAACTGATCATTCCGCGGATCATACCGAAATACATTCTTCCCTGATTATCTTTCCAGGCCGAATTATAGTTGAACTGATCTGTGATCAGACCATGATCCACCGTATAAGTAAACATCTCTTCCGTCACCGGGTTCAGACAGACCAAACCATGAGAGGTACTGATCCATAGGTTCCCTCTCTGATCTTCCAATATCCGGAAGGTTGTATTTCCCGGCATCCCGTTTTTGGTGGTATACCGTGTGATCTTTCCGGTTTGGCGGTCATACTTTTTTACTCCTTCCAGAGTGGCGAACCAAAGATTCTGATTCCGGTCTTCATAGATATCATTAACCGTATTCGTACTACTGGTATGAATGGTATCCTGCTGAAAATAGTCTCCTTCTTTCAGCACCGGATCATACCGGTAAACCCCTCCATTCACCATACCTGCCCAAAGTACTCCGGCATGATCTTCAAATAAAGCCTGGACTTTATATTGAGAGGGAAACCAGGATAAAAAAAGAAAACTGATCTTTATCCGGATGATACATATACACCCCTTTTTCCGTACCTGCCAACAATTCTCCATTCCGGAGTTTTTTCATAATTACCACGACATAGTTATTTTTATTCTCCGGGGCTTTTCCGACAGTATATCTTTTCAGGATCCTTCCTGTAGGAATATGTAAAAGGTCTATTCCATTCGAAAGTGTTCCCACCCAAAGTTGATCTCCATCCGGGACCAATCCGTGAATATTATTTTGTGACAATCCGTCCGGTAAACTCCGGATATGATAATTCCGGAACTCTCCCTTTACCAGGTCCAGTCTGTTCAGTCCTGCATCCTCAGTAGCAACCCATAGATAACCATTTTCATCCGTACAGATATCATGCACAAGGTCTCCTTTCAGCGTATGTTCACCGGCTACCGCATAATACCGGGTAAAAAGTTGTAACGGGGAATAATAGTTCACTCCACCGGAATAAGTACCGATCCAGACCCCTCCTTCCCGGTCTAAGCAAAAAGCATGCAATGAGTTGGAAGATAGAGAGTAAGGATCATATTTGCGTTTCGTAGTATGGATATACTCTTCCGTATCCATATGGTAAACATAGAGGCCGGATTCTGTAGCAATCCATATTTCTTCAGCAGATACCTGAACAAAATCTTTCACTAAAAGTTCTGCCTGTTCCGGATCATACCGTAACAGATCCCTATACCTTCCTGTCTGCATATCAAAAACCTTCACTCCGTGAGTGAGTGTACCGACAAAAATTTTATCCCCCTGCCTATCCGGATAAACAGTTAATAAGACTTTGGAATTTATGTCAGCAGAATGCTCAAACAGATCAAACTTCCGGTATTCTCCCTTTTCGATATCCATCCGGTAAAGCAGTCCTGCAGAAGTAGTCAGCCAGTACTGACCTGTAGAAGAGATACAAAAAGAGGTTAACGTACTGTCGTCCGGATCTGCATAGACTTTATGTACGCCCAACGCGTCATTGTACCGGACCAGCTTATCATCCAATAAAAACCAAAGCTCTCCTTCAGGACTGACCTGAAGATTTCTGGCAGCCATTCCATCTGTAAACGGGAGTAGCTCAAAGGATTCTTCTTTTTCTTTATATCTGTACACTCCCATATGCGTACCAATCCAGAGTTGACCGTTTCTATCCATGGCTATGGCCAATACCCAACTGTTTCCGATCGACCCTTCCCGGTCCGGGTCATTCCGGAATATACGGAAAGAGTAACCATCAAAACGGTTCAGTCCATCCCGGGTACCAAACCACATAAACCCATGCCGGTCCTGCAAACAACAAGTGATGTTGTTGTTACTCAACCCATCTCCCACCTGGTACTGCCTGAAAGAACCCGGGATAGCAAGCAGGGAGTAAGATTGAAAAAACAGGAATAGGATACAGGATAAAAGGGTTGTTTTCATAAAGTTACTTTTTCGATAACAAGTTAAAAGTTACTGTCATTTTTTTATTGAACAATCGTCTCAACCTTTGTTCAAATCATATCAAATTTTATCCGTTTTCATCCACATTTCACCCGATAAAAACAGATTGATAAAATATGAAAAAAACTTCGATATAATAGTAAATCATGAATCTTTATTTCTCTTTTATCTTCGTCAATGAATTCTTAATACTAATCTAATACATCTATACCATGAAGAAAAATGTACTCCTTTTCAGTTTTCTATGTAGCTCTGTTTTTATCCATGCGCAGAATGAGCAACCGGCTACCCAGCAAAGACCTGCGCAACGGTGGGATCCCAGAAGCACCGAGTGGCACTATCCGGTACCACCTAAAGTAACTCCTGGGACGAATGCTCCGTCTGATGCAATTATTTTGTTTAATGGTACGGACCTTTCCCTTTGGGAAACTTCCAAAGGAGAACCTGCTCCCTGGACAGTGAGGAATGGAGAGTTACTTGTGAAGCCGGGCACCGGTACGATCCAGACCAAAGACCATTTCGGAGATTGCCAGTTACATATCGAATTCAGATCCCCTCAACCGGAAAACCATAACGGACAGGACAGAGGGAACAGCGGAATCTTCCTGCAAGGCAGATATGAAATCCAGGTACTGGATGGGGACAACAACCCGACCTATGTAAACGGAATGGTTGGAAGTGTTTATAAACAGCAGGCTCCGTTAGCAGATGCGTATACCCGAAACGGGGAATGGCAGGTGTATGATATCTACTGGAGAGGACCCCGGTTCGGAACGAACGATGAACTGGAATCACCGGCTATCGTTACCGTTGTCTTAAACGGGATCATTGTTCAGAATAACTATGTTCTGAAAGGAAATACTCCCTATATAGGTTTACCTAAATATACAGCACACGGCCGTTTACCAATCTCCCTCCAGGATCATGGGACGGAAGTAGCTTTCCGGAATATATGGATACGGAATTTATAAATTGAACCTAATATTTCATCTAATACCATTATTAATATGACAACAAGAAGAAACTTTTTAAAAAGCTCCGGTTTGTTAGCCGCCGGATTAGGGATATCCCCCCTGCTTTCCTCTGAAACCCTTCACTCCATGAAACAAAGTGCTCCCAGTGACCGTGTCAATATCGGAGTGATCGGAGTCGGTATGGGATGTGCGGATATGGCTGGTATGCTGGCAAATAGCTGGGTACATTGTGTAGCCATGTGTGACGTAGACAAAGAAAGACTGGAATCCCAGGCTGCCGATTTCAAAAAGAGGTTCCCGGAAAATGCAGCGAATATTAAACTCTACAGTGATTTCCGGAAGCTACTGGAAGATAAAGACATTGATGGTGTGATTATCGCAACTCCGGATCACTGGCATACCTATATATTCGGCGAGGCCCTGAAAGCAGGCAAAGCCATTTATGTAGAAAAGCCAGTAGCTAATTCCATCGCAGAGTGTAATGCGATGATAGATCTGCAACAAAAATATAAAGGTGTAGTAACCACCGGACTCTGGCAAACCAGCCAGCGGTATTTCAAAGCCGCCAATGAAATATTAAAAACAGGGGTTTTGGGTGATGTCTACAAAGTACAGATTTTCCTGTGCCAGAGTACGAATCCCCGTCCGCCTGTAGAAGACAGTTCCATTCCCAATTCTTTAGACTATAACATGTGGCTGGGTCCGGCCCCGCAAAGACCTTACAATTATGGCCGCGTACGCGGATGGCGGGGTTTCTGGGACTATGGCGGTGGACAACAGACAGACTGGGGGGGGTACATTGGATCGACTCAGCCTTCGACGGATTAAAAGCATTAGGCATGAACGACCGTTCCTATCCGTTATCCGTATTCTCAACGGCATACAAAGACCCCACTTCATTCAATGAAACCCCCAGCTGTCAGACCACCATTTTCCAGTATGAAAAGTTTCATATTGAATAGGCACAACAGGTGGCTCACCTCTACAACCGGGACCAGGGGGTAGTATGGATCGGAAGCAACGCAACTTTAGTCTGTAACCGGGAAGGATATGAATTAATACCGGTAAAAAACAGAGAAGGGATTGAACTCACTCACCGGGCACAATTAGTAGGACCATTTGAAGACGGAGGTATACGGGATCATGCAACCAATTGGGGCGAATGTATCCGGAATAAATCCATCCAAACCAATAGTCCGGTCGAAAAAGGTGCTTTTGCCACCATATTAGCCCACATGGGCAATATCTCCTATCTGACCCAAACTAAAGTCGTATACGATCCCAAAACTAAAAAGTTTATCAACAATCCACAGGCAGATGCCTATGTGAAACCACCATACCACAACGGCTGGGAATTTCCCGGCATTTGATATAAGAAAGGAGTCAAAGGAGTCCACACTCGCTTTGCTCCTCAGAAGTTAAGGAGTCAGGTAGCAATCATTATTGCTGACTCCTTAACTCCCTGACCCTCTTGAACTCCTTAAACTTTTTGAACTTCTCTATCAAACTCCCTTATTGTTAACTTTAATTTCAATATTATGAAACATTATCTAAATCGCCAACTGCCCGGTCTGAAGCCAACCGGTAGCCTGTTAAAAAGGATAATAGGTATAGTCCTATCCTTTTGTTTCGCTTTTCCGCTCTTTGCCCAGGATATTCTTCTCCGGGGAACTGTCTCTGATGCCGAACATAAAGATCCGATTATCGGAGCCAATGTAGTGGTTAAAGGTACCACTATCGGAGCGGCCACTGATATGAATGGTCATTTTGAATTGAATGTACCCCTTAACAGTACCTTAGTGATTAGTTACATCGGGTATGTAGATAAAGAAGTCACGGTACGAAACAACTCTCCCCTTACCATCTTACTGGAAGACGATGCCTTTCTGTTAGGTGAAGTGGTTGCTATTGGATATGGTTCCCAGAAAAAGAAAGAATTAACCGGATCTGTTGCCGGATTAAAAGAGGGTGAACTGATCAAAGGAGTACAAACCAATCCCATGGGGATGCTTCAGGGAAAAGTAGCCGGGCTGAATATCTCCAAACCAAACGGTGGCGACCCCAATTCAGATTACAAATTCCAGTTACGCGGTGCCTCTTCCCTCACCGGAAATACCTCTCCCCTGATCATTATAGATGGAATACCCCAGGGGGATCTTTCGGCTATTCCTCAGGATGACATTGAAAGTATTGATATCCTGAAGGATGGTTCTGCTGCAGCGATCTATGGAACCCGTGGTACAAACGGGGTGATTCTGGTAACAACCAAACGGGGAAGTGCGGGAAAAACAACAGTCTCTTACAGTGGATATGCTTCCATTGCTACGATTGCCAATCAACTGGATCTGATGAACCGGGAGCAATTTCTGGCCAACGGAGGAATAGACAGAGGATATGACACAGACTGGATGAAAGAGATCACCCGTACCCCCTTTATCCACTCACACAATCTATCCCTGACCGGAGGAACCAATGAATTTAATTACCGGGCTTCTCTTTCCTATAAAGATAATCCGGGATTAGCGATCAATTCAGGGTATAATGAACTGATTGCCCGCTTTGTTGCTAATCAGAGCCTGCTCAACAACAGGATACAGATCGCATATGATGCAACATATCGTCGTTTCAACCAGGAAAATGTAAAAGACAGTGAGGACGATTATAATGCCTATTCTGCCTTTAAACATGCACAACATTACAATCCCACCGCTCCGGTCTATGACCCGGAAAACACGTCATCCGGAGGATATTATGCCCTGGCTATTCAGAATTATGACAATCCGGTAGCTTATATGAAACAACGTATCAAAGAAACCAAAGGGGGCCTTTTCCAGGGTTCTGCCCGTATCACGTGGAATATTATTGAAGGATTACGGGCGCAGGTATTCGGATCTGTAAACTATATGGACAAAAACCTGGGACAATACCAATCCCGGGAAATTTATAATACCTCCAATTACGGATATGCCAAACGCCGTTACGATAACCGCCGTAATGAGACTATTGAGACTACCGTGGATTATGTAAAAGGATTTGGTAAACACAATCTGGTTGTCCTGGGAGGATATTCCTATGAACATAACTTCAAAGAACATTTCCAGATGTATAATACCAACTTCGATTCGGATGTATTCTCTTATTATAATATGGGAGCAGGTACCAACCTGTTAAATGATCCGAAACAGGATATGATGGAAAGTGACATTTCACAGGATAATCTGGTCTCTTTCTTTGGTCGTGTAAACTACAATTATGACGAACGCTATTTACTATCTGCTTCCATACGTCACGAAGCTTCCACCCGTTTAGGGGCTAACCACAAATGGGGAACCTTCCCGGCAGTCAGCGGAGGATGGCGCATCAGTAATGAAGGTTTTATGCAGGACATCGCGCAGATTGATGAATTAAAACTTCGTCTGGGGTATGGGGTGACAGGTAATATGCCGGAAGAAAGCTACAAATCTCTGTCTATGATGGGTGTGGTAGGCCGTTATTATGACCATTCTACCGGGATCTGGCAAAACGCCTACGGCCCTACCCAGAATCTGAATGAAGATATTAAATGGGAAAAGAAAGGTGAATGGAATTTAGGTCTGGACTATGTCGGTTTAAATAACCGCCTGTCAGTAACTGTAGACCTATATAAAAGAAAAGTGACGGACCTGCTGTATACCTATAAAGTTCCCACTCCCCCTTATCAATATAAAGATATGTTAGCCAATGTGGGTGATGCAACCAGTAAAGGATTGGAATTTACGATATCCGGTACTCCTGTACGAAACCGGGAATTTTCATGGACCAGTTCTATTAACTTCTCATTTAATGATAGTAAGATTGATAAATTCAGTAATGACCATTTCCAAACGGACTGGATTGAAAAAGGATATCTGTCGGATGGTGACTTAGGAGGAATGAACAGCACCCCACTGATCCGTTTGGTTCCGGGTGGCAGAGTCGGTGATTTCTATATGCCTGTATTTGAAGGCTTCAACGAAGATGGAACCTGGAAATTCAAAGATGTAAACAATGATGGTACTTTTACCTTTGATGACGACCGGGAAATAGTAGGAAATGCCCAACCGGATTTCATCGCAGGATGGACCAATGAATTCAGCTATAAAAACTTTGACCTTTCCTTCTCCCTGCGGGCAGTGGTTGGAAATGACGTGTTCAATGTCGGCCGTATGGCATTAGAAAACCGTTCGGTAGCCGGAGAGGAAAAGAACATGCTGGTCTCCGTATTGGATACTCCCCTGAATGATGCCGCACAACCTTCCGATTATTACCTGGAGAACGGCTCGTTCCTGAAACTGGACAATCTGACACTGGGCTATAACTTCCCGGTTACCAATATCCCTTATCTTTCCAATCTACGTCTCTATTTCTCAGGACAGAATCTTTTTACAATCACTAAATATAAAGGGATTGATCCGGAGGTAGATATGGTAGGGATTGATAATATGGGTATTGAAAGAACACGTTACTATCCTGCCATACGTGCTTTCATTTTAGGATTAAATGTTACATTTTGATCAACTATAAAAACTCAAAGTCATGAAAAAATATCATTTAATATATACATTATTCACTTTCATATCTTTAGGATTATTCCTTCCTGCATGTGTGGATATGGATGAAGATACAAGCGGAAAAATGACTTCCGATGATTTCTATTCGGATCCCTCCTTAATCCCTCAGGCTGTTGGTGCTGCCTATGCGGAATTACAGGCTTACCAGAATCACTGGGGTGTCTGGGGATTCCAAACCGTTTCTTCCGACGAATGCGTGGTACCGACCCGTGCTCCAAGTAATGACTGGTACGATGGGGGAACCTGGCAGGCACTTCATAAACATGAGTGGGCTGTCAATTTAGACAAGTTAAACGATGTATGGGTATCCCTCTTCTCAGGAATTACCACCTGTAACCGTGTAATTTATGATCTGGATACCTATAAAGAGGATATGGAAGAGAATATTTATTACAAATATAAAGCGGAAGCAGCTGTTCTGCGCTCTTTCTACTATTCACTTATTCTGGACCTGTTCGGGAATGTGCCCTATATTGAAGATTATACAGATGAAGTAACATCCTATCCACAATCCGGGAGAGCTGATATATATGAAAAGCTAATCACATGTATTACAGAGAACATGGATTATCTGGATGATAAGCCAGACGCAGAAAACTACGGAAGATGTACGAAACGTATGGCTCAGTCTATGTTAGCAAAATTATATCTGAATGCGAATGTATTCAAAGGCCTCTCTTCCTTCGATCCGGCAGATATGAATAAAGTCATTGAATATTGTGATGAAATTATTTACTCTACTCACTACGAAATCGTTACAAATTTCAGTGAACCTTTTAAAGTATATAATGAGGATTGTGCAGAGAACATTTTTGTGATTCCTATGCAAAACGGAATCAATTCCAATGGTGATTACGAATTTCACTTTCACAAATTCTCAGGGCACAACAGCTGCCGCGAGATATGGGGGATTAATGTTGGTGGCTGGAATGGTGGATGTGCCACCCCTGACTTCATGGATCTGTATGATGACGAAGATATCCGTAAACGTGCCACTTTCCTGTATGGACTTTGCTACACACCGGAAGGAGTGCCGGTCGCTAATCCGGACCTGGATGGTTATCAGTTAGATCTGACCATTGAAGTGACTTCCCTAACGGCTGCCAATAAATGGGATGGTGCCCGTATTCAGAAATATGAATATGAAAAAGGGATGTCCGGAAATATGAATAATGACTTCGTGATCTACCGGCTGGCTGATATCTATTATATGAAAGCAGAAGCGATCCTGCGGGGAGGAAACGGTTCATTAAGCGAACTATGCAACGATCCCCAATTCCGGTTAATCCGTGAACGTGCCAATATGCCGGTCTACACCCCTACCACCCTGACGCTGGACGAACTGATCCGGGAAAGGGGACGGGAATTTGCCTGGGAAGGGTGGAGAAGACAGGATCTGATCCGCTGGAACCAGTTCGCAAGAGGCTCCTGGACATTTAAAGAAGATAAAGGAAACAACACCCGTGACCTGTTCCCGATCCCTTACGACCAGATCACCAAAAACACCACCTGGGAACAAAATCCGGGTTATTAACCACTCTTCATCTTTGGAGCTACCCGGTGTATATCTCCTTTATCCCGAAGGGATTCCATGTGACTAACCGTGGGATGCATATCCCACGGAAGAGATAACACTGACACATCAGCTCCGGAGGAGGTGAACTATCTATCACCCTATTGACCCCTACCAGGGCTCATTCTTACTGACCTCTATAGGAGGGTGTGCCAAAAGTCTATATGCTCTTTGACAAAGTTACAGATTGTAAGCCCGGAGGGCTTGAATGTAAATAACCGCGGGTGAAACCCGTGGCGGAAAGCAGTCACACGCTATGAACCCCGAAGCGGGTTCAACCCTTTCAGGGTTGTTGTGGAGAGG